>CAZELO010000004.1:0-158129 GCA_964513245.1 uncultured Candidatus Bathyarchaeia archaeon
CGGCTCTCAAACATCCTGTGAGACGTAGGATTCTGCGTATGCTGTCAGAGAAGCCCATGCTCTTCACGGAGGTACAAAATGAATTAAAGATAAGCAGCGCACATCTCAGCTATCACCTGCAAGCTATGCAGGAGCTGCTGAACCAGACCGGATACGGGAAGTATTCTCTTTCAACCTTCGGAGACGCAACCACCGCCCTGATGCATGGAGTTGAGGAGACCGAGGAAACCCGGCCGAGAAAGAAGAGCAAGCTGCGCACACTTTGGTCTGCCCTCCCGCTCATAATTCTCTCGTCCATGCTGATTCTGGCTTCGTCATACATTCTTTACTATATTCCCTCATACAATGTTCTTATCGAGAAAAACACATCAGTAGAAGGAACGTGGAGGCATAGCTTTTATCTGAAAAATGACTCAAAGATAACTTGGTCCTATAAGGTCCACAATTATTCAGCATGGTCCATTCTGCTTTTTGGTCCATCCAATATGAACCTGACTTACGAGGAAGCTAACAGGCCTGAGAACCGCGAAATCATCATTGGTCCCTTCAAGATTGGCTTCTACCATGATAAAAATATGCGCACTCTTCCTATCTCGTCCGCAGGAGAATACTCTTTAGTGATCATAACCTCAGAAGGAGCAGGACCCGTAAATTTTGACCTGAAAGTGGACATAACTGATCCCTCGTACAACAACATATATAGGGTATTGTTGCTCGTGAACCTTTGCTTCCTCGTGCTGTATTCAAAGCATTTCTGGTCAATTAGCGATTGGCTTACAAGAAAACGGCTAGCACTGGGTCGAAGAAGATGGCTAGAGCTGAATGGAAAAGAAATAGTTGGAGATGCTCTCTCCATCACCATGATCGTGCTTGCCTTTCAATTCTCGTGGATGCTAGCTCTTGCAGCGGCAACGCTCATACTGTTTTTCAGGTTGCTTGCACCCTATTCGAAAGGTACCGACCCAGTCTACAAGCTTCACCTAAACCGAGACATCAACAATCAGAACCTCTCATCATAAGTCACTTGTAAAAGAGTGGAAGTCTGTAATGCCCAAAAACAAAGAAAGACTTGAACAGAACCCAAAGATACTTGTTTCCCTAATAACAAAACTCAGCAACGAAAAAAGCAAATGAAGATAATATTGAACA
The DNA here is from genome assembly GCA_964513245.1 of uncultured Candidatus Bathyarchaeia archaeon. GTDB lineage: Archaea > Thermoproteota > Bathyarchaeia > Bathyarchaeales > DTEX01 > CAZELO01. Next base: position 1,150 of record CAZELO010000004.1, read on the forward strand.
CCGACGGCAGGTGACCAGAAGGAAACCAAGAATAAAAAAAGGAATAGCCTATAGATCACAGCCGAGATATGCATGATCGCCAAGTCTGGAAAAAACATATCATATGTTGCCTATGGGGCAAACCTGAACTACAAATTTCTCGGACACTACTTGGAGAGGCTTCCTGAGAACTGCTTTTCGCGGTTGGCTTTAGCCGCTAACAGAGTCTGTCTGGTGCTAGCTTTGTGTGGTCGGCTTTGTTTTCAGGTCTTTCCGTATTTCTTCGAGTTCGGTGCTTATCTTTCTCATCTCTGCCAGAATCTCCTTGAGGAGCAGCAGCTGCAGGCGTCTGTACTGGATCGTGCTTGAGAGCTTCGCCCATTTTTTAGGCTCTTCTTTAGGTATGAATGCCTCGATCTCGTCTATTATGTCGCCCATCTCAACCACCCATATCAATGAATAAATATGATTCCGCATGCGCTGGCGCAGGGAACCAGCTTCGGGTCAGCCTTCTTGTATCCGAGAGGGTAAACGTCCCACCCAACCTTCGTGGCCAAGTCAAAAACATCCATTCCAACCGCCTCCATTGACGGCCTTGCCTTAAGGGGCTGCCTGCACCGCCCGCTGTCGAGGAACTGGCAGATCAAGCCATTGCACAAGGCGGCTTTGCATGTACCTGCTGCGAAGCCCATCGCGAGGTAATAGCCGTCGTTGAACGCCTTCGCTTCAACGGCACCCACGATCTCGAAGACCTTGGTATAATGGCGTATGTGCCCTTTATGCCACTGCTGGGGGTGAGCGAAGTCCTCAACGGGCTTAACGTCAACCTTGAAGAATACCGCGTACTCGTATCTGGCTATGGCTTTCCTCATGGTCTCCGCGCTCGGCGTATGCGGGGGACAGTTCGGCGATTCGCCGTAGGAGTAGCACCTTGGAATCATGCATTTCAGTATGACTCTCTCGTCAACCTTCACGTCTCGGGCGCTGATGACCTTGGCGTCAGACGCGCCGGTTTCTATAGCAAGTTTCCTGTAGGCTTCAAGGTCCTTCTTGAGGCGGTCCTCGCAGGTTTCCGCGCTTATCTTTCTCGGAGAAATGGTATTCAAGCCTTCGTTCATGAGCATCCCATCTTCTGAACTGTTTGATCGGGTGATTATAAAACTTGTCATGTTCACTACATCTTCACAAGTTTGAGCGCCTCTTTGAATTCGGGCGTTCCAGCCTTTCTTAGAACCTCGTAGATAAGCATCTCGGTTGAAACAATTTCAGCGCCGTTCTGCCCCATCCTTTCTAGGGCTATAACCTTTTCCTCCAGCCTTCTAGACGACACCGCATCCGAGACCACATAGATCCTGTAACCCTTGGCTATCCCTTCTATGGCTGTCTGCACTATGCAGATTTGGGCTTCTAACCCTGAAAGTATAAGTGTCCTCGCCGCCACGGCAGTCAGGCTTTCTCTGAATCTTTCGGAGCCGAGGCAGCTGAACTCCATTCTCTCGATGGGCTGAACGTGCGGGATCAGGTTCTTAAGCTCTGGGACAGTTTGTCCTAGGCCTTTCGGGTACTGTTCTGTCAGGAGAACGGGGATCTTCACGATGTCGGCGAAGCGGATCAACTTGGTTATGTTCTTCACTATCTGTTCCTTGTCAGGTACGTGGGGAAGAAGCTTCTCCTGAGCGTCAATGACAACTAGCACGGTTCCTTCTCTTGAAATGAGTCCTTGCCCTGTCAACGGTCCGCCACCTCATGCATTACTAGGTTAAATCCCCGCCTAAAAATAGGTTGCCTAAGCACCACTCAAAGGGCAAGACAAATGGGATGGCTCAGAAGATTGAACTGCCTTCAGTTGCCGAAAAGCGGTCTAAGGAAGAAGAGCATCATCCGAGTATTCGTTCAACGGCGTCGTTTTCGGCTTCTTCTGCCAGTGGGATTCCTGTGACTTTTGATGCCCGTTCGCTTAGCGCCATTAGGTCGTTTCGGTCTAGGAGGCCAAGGCGCCACTTTCGTGCCCCAGCCATCAGCTGCATCAATCCAATTCTGACCCGTTCGTTGATGTATGAGTACAGGCCCACTGCTTCCCAAGGGAGATCTTTGAAGCGTTCGCCGTATTCTGCCTTCAGCTTCGGCGCGGCCATAAAGAAGTGTTCTGGCGTGTTGCCGTAGTTTTCCACGAAGCCCCTCGGCAGTTTTCCCTCTCGGGAGAGCTCCACGAAGTATGAAGACTTCATCACGGCGGTCAACGGAGAACGAGCCATTAGGACGCCCTTCACAAGCGGTCCTTCGCCGAAGTTGCTCAACGCCAGAGCCTTGAATATCTGTGCCTCGCTGATGAACCCGCCCGCCATTATTATGTCCGGCACGTGGCGACCCTTCTTCTTCAACATCTGGGCGCACTTCAGAACCCAAGATTCAAGGTAGACTGTTGGAACGCTCATCTCGTCCATCATTGGAACGGGACTCATGCCTGTGCCTCCGCCAGCGCCGTCAAAGGTAACGGCGTCAATCTTGGCTTCCGAGGCAAGTTTCAGCGTATAAGCGACTGTCGTAGGCCGGTATGCCCCTGTCTTGAGGAAGACACGCTTGGCGCCTCGGCTTCTCAGCCATTCGATGTCTTCTACGAAGGCTTTTCCCTTAGGAATGCCGACGCGGCTGTGCCTCTCGAACGACTTGAAGACGCCCTGCCTGAAGGCTTCCCGAACCGTGGGATCCTCTGGATCTGGGAAAACAAGGTAGCCCCTCTTCTTTAGCATCACTGCCCTGTCCAAGTCGCGGATGCGGACTTCGCCGCCTATGGCCTTTGCGCCCTGTCCCCACTTGCGTTCGATGATGTTTACCTCGAGCTTTGAAAGGGCATACTCGTCTATGCCGAGTCTCTGGTCCTCAACATTGGTTTGAATAATCACGTCGCCGTGTTTCTTGTCCCAGAAGTTTCGGAACAGGTCAACTCGGCGCTTGAGCTCCTTAGAGTAGGCAAGTTTCCCGTCCGTTATGACCGAATCAGGGTCCATCCCGCAGACGTTCTCTCCGATTATTATGCCGATTCCCGAGAGGGCAGCTCCCGCAGCTAAGCCAGCCCAGTTTAGCCTAGCTACTTCGGTTGAGCCGAAAGCCCCTATGAACATGGGCATCTTAAGCGGAACGCCGCCAATGCTTGTGTCGACCTGCACGTTTTCAAAGAACGCCCTGTCAGAGTCCGCTTCAATCCCGTGAACCTCGAAAAGCGATGCCTGAATGTTGAAGTGTGACCAGTCCAGCCCATAGTTCTTGAGCGAAGCCGCAGTGCTGAAACCATACTGAACAGGCTCTGGATAAAGCGCTTCCCTTCCCCTGAAGGCAGAGAGGCTTATCTCGCATAGGAAGGGGCAGTCTCTGATGCATATTGGGCACATCCCACTCGTTGGGCTCACGTCTCGCACGCGGGTGTTCGTTCCGGTTGTGGACTTGCTGTTCAGGTAACTTGAATCTCGAGAGACTCTTTCAGGCATGACGCATTACTCCGGACAATTAGCAATATTCTATGGCTGTCTTCGATTTTTCGGAAGCTATCACTCTTTGTGACCTGCTTTCAATATAATACTATTGAATATGATTCATATACAGAACAACGAAACATATACTAGATACGAAACATATAGCAGACAAAGAAGCCCCAAATCAATCCGCAGCACAAAGCAGCAAACGAAAGATGCTTTCCACTGTATGTTGTATCCGCGACCCGCGCGTCCTCACTTGAAATACTCCGAAATACTCTTGCGAATATTCGGGTGGAAAGAACCCTGAATCAAGAACGTTGTAGAAATCTATCAGGCATATAGGTCTCCGTAAGGTCTTGATGAGACAGGGACCAGCTTGATGAATTTGTGATTCAAGATTTTGTCGGCTTTGAACCCAAAGTGTTCGCAGAATTCTTGAACCAAGCTGCGGAGCATCCGCCAGTCTTCTTTGTCAAGGTCGACCGCCTTGACTTCTCTTCCCAGATGGTTCGCTCCATCACGCAGGATTATGGTTCCGCCATGCATCCCCGTTCCGACGAATCTCGCTTTGTGCCGTTTTCCGTTCTTCTGGTTCAAGCCCAAGACTACTAAGACGCCGCCCGCCATATATTCGCCGAGGAAGTCCTGCGTTGTTCCGCCCACCACAACATACGGCTTCTTACCTCTGTACTCCTTCATGTGGATGCCGATCCTGTACCCCGCGTCGCCTCGGATGAACATTTTTCCGCCCCGCATCGAGTACCCAGCTATGTCTCCGGCGTCGCCATGAATGATTATCTGACCGTCGTTCATCGTGTTGCCGCAGGCATCCTGCGCGTTTCCATGAACCACCAGTGTCGGTCCGCTCATGAAGGCTCCTAGGTCGTTGCCTGGCACGCCGTGTATGTCGATCTCTATGTCTGTTTCTAAGTCCGTTCCGATATATCGCTGTCCGTAGATGTTGTTCAGCTCGATTCTCTTGGCGCCGTTGCTGGTCAGAGCCCTGAGGATCGTGTTGAGATCCCTGTAGTAGACTCCGCCCGCATCGATCGTCCAAATGTCGTTCTCAGTCTTCACACGAGAAAGGAACTTCGCACCGACTTCTCTAACAACCTTCTCCTCATCAGATGTCAACCAACTTATCCCTCCCTGCTTCATTCACCCGCCGCCTTCACGCCCAGAATCTTCAACTCAGTCTCCGTCAGCCCCACGCCTCTCAAGTGCAGACGGTTTCCCCGCAGACTTTCGATGGCATTTATCCCCATGCCGCCCATCATCTCCTTGATCTCCATGCTCCAGCCTAGGAGAAAGTTCACCAGCCTCCTCGAAGCGATGTCAGGGTTGATCCTCTTCGCTATCCACGGGTCAGTGGTCGCAATGCCCCAAGGACACTTGCCCGTATAACATTTCTGGCAAACTGTGCAGCCCATAGCCACAAGTGCCGCAGTAGCGATGTACACGGCGTCGGCGCCTAGGGCGATGGCTTTGACGACGTCGGCGCTGTTCTTGATGCCGCCGGCTGCCACTATGGAGGCTCTGTTGCGGATGCCCTCTTCACGCAGACGCTGGTCCACAGATGCGATAGCCATCTCTATCGGTATGCCCACGTTGTCTCGGATTATTCTCGGCGCGGCTCCCGTGGCGCCTCTCACGCCGTCTATGGCTACTATGTCTGCTCCTGCGCGGACTATGCCGCTGGCGATTGCGGCTGAATTGTGAACTGCGGCTATCTTCACTGAAACTGGCTTGGTGTAATCTGTGGCTTCTTTGAGGGCGTAGATCAGCTGCCTGAGATCCTCGATGGAATAGATGTCGTGCTGGGGGGCAGGCGACAAGGCATCAGTTCCCACAGGAATCATGCGTGTCCGGGCAACATCTATGTTAACCTTCTCGCCTGGCAGGTGTCCGCCTATCCCGGGCTTCGCACCCTGCCCGATCTTTATCTCTGCGGCAGCGCCAGCGTCAAGGTATCTCGGATGAACCCCGAAGCGTCCCGAGGCTACTTGGACTATCGCGTGATCTCCGTACCTGTAAAGCCTTGGATCCAATCCGCCTTCGCCTGTGTTGAAGAACGTTCCGAACTCTGCGGCTGCCCGAGCGAGGGACTCGTGGACATTCAAGCTCACGGCGCCGTAAGATATTGCCGAGAACATAATCGGGGTTTCGAGGCTAAGTTGAGGCGCAAGTTCAGTCTTCAAAACAACATCGTTGCCCTCCAACGCCATTTCGAGAGCGTCAGGCTTTGCCCCCAAGTAGGTTCTGATCTCCATAGGCTCCCTCAGAGGATCTATGGACGGATTGGTCACCTGGCTCGCGTTCAAGAGAAGCCGGTTCCAATATGTTAAGTGCGGCTTGTCACAACCCATGCCTGTCAGAATCGCGCCTCCAGTCTCCGCCTGCTTCTTGACGGCTGTGATGGCCTCTTGGGTCCAGTTGTCGTTCTCACGGTAGGCGTTCGGGTTCTTCCTTATGGTAATGGCTTGAGTGGGACAGAAGACGACGCAACGTTGGCAGTTAGTGCAATTTTCGTCCCTGCTGCAGACGATGTCGTCCTCAGCGTCGTAGTAGTGAGTCTCGTAAGTACACTGGTTCACACAGACCTTGCATCGTATGCAACGGTCCTGATCCCGCTCCACCAGATATTCAGGGACAAGATAGCTCTTCACAGCAGACTCACCCCTTAAGCCAAGACCTCGATGACCTTTTTGTTTCTAAGCCTACCCACGACTGGTTCCCCGCCCCTCGGATGCCAGGACCTGTCCAGCTTCGGGGAGACTAGGCGTATTGCGGACTCTTCCGAAGAAAGAAAGAGCGTCTTGTCTCTGACACCCGCGGTCAAGGGACGAAGTTTGATGCGGTCGGTCAGCCCTATCATTTCGCCGTGGTGGGCTACTATGACGCTGAAGGGTCCATTCATCAATAGGCTGCCATAGGTCTGCCGCAATGCCCTCGTGAGGCTACGCTGTTTCGGTTCCATCCTGTCTATTTCGGTCCACATGGGCGGCGCCAAGATGCTGGAGACCACATCGATCGGCAGGCTTTGCCTCCGCATGAGAAGATCAAAAGCGTACGCCAGCACTTCAGTATCCGTCTGCATGGTGCACCTGTAGCCGTACATCTCCAGATACCGCCGGTTGATCCCGTAGGATGAGAGTTCCCCATTATGCACAACGGTCCAGTCCAAGATGTTGAAGGGATGGGCGCCTCCCCACCAGCCCGGCGTGTTTGTCGGGAACCTTCCGTGGCAGGTCCACATGTAGCCCTCGTACTCTTCAAGGCAGAAGTATTCCGCTATGTCTTCGGGGAAGCCTACGCCCTTGAATACGCCCATGTTCTTTCCGCTTGAGAAGACGAAGGCATTTCCTGTCTGTGTGTTGATTCTCATCACTTTCTCCATCACGTAATCGTCCGCAGACCTGCTCTTCAGCTCCGCCTTTTTCGGCTGAACAAAGTATCGCCAGACGAGCGGAGGATTCCAGACGTTGGCTTCTCCTGTCGGCATCTCTTCATAATTGATGACATCGAAACCATCGTTAAGCAGCCTGTCCACTTTTTCCTTGGCGTCTTCGCTGAGGTACATCACGTGAAAAGCATAGTCATCCTCATGTTCCGGGTAAATGCCATAACCGGCGAAGCCGCCGCCCAGCCCGTTTCCACGTTCATGCATGTTCGCTATGGCTCTGATTGGATCTCGGGGGGAGAATCTCTTTCCTTCAAGGTTCATCATGCCAAAGAGCGAGCAGCCTGCGAAGTCCTTGTCGTCGTTGTACGGATTATTTGTTCTACCTAGGTTCCTCATCTCAAAGCCCCACGAATAACTTCTTCCTTACGGTAGATGGCAGCGTTGCTAACCCAAAGTTTTCCGAGGTGAGCTGCTGTTTGAACCTCTTCACGTTTACACGGTTCTTCATGAGAAAGAAGACCACACCTGCCTTTTCGATCTCGCCCACAAAGAGCATGCCCACGATAACGTTGCCCTTCAACACCACTTTTTTGTAGACACGCCTAGCCGGCTCATAGCTGACCAACACTTCGTAGCCATCGCCCGCTTTCGCGTTGACCATCCCGACAGAGATGACGGGCAAATCAAAATATTTCAAGGCACTCATGGCGGTTCCCTCCAAGTAGCTCATCTTTTTCCCCGCTAGGTTGTAGCCTGCCACTCTTCCACCCATGTGGGCAACGGGCCAAAGAGGGAGAAGCCTTTTCTCGCCCAGAACGAAGTCGTAGAGCTCGGCAACGTCCCCGCATGCGTAGACATCAGGCACGCTTGTAGCCATGAACTCGTCCACTAGTATCCCTCTGTTCGTCTTCACGTCTGTTCCGGCGACCAGTTCCACGCGGGGAACAACCCCTATGGCGATGACCACTATGTCGCATGGCAACTTCTCGCCGCCGGTCAAGACGACATTCGCGACGCTGCTGTCGCCTTTTTTCGCTATCTGTCGCACGGTTTGACCTGTTACGATGTTGACTCCTGCCGTTTTCATCACGTTCGCCGCGATGCTGGACGCTGTTTCGTCCAAGATGAGGTTAAGAATCCTGTCTTTGAGTTCCACGATGGTCACTGCTAATCCGCATTTGACCAGTGCCTCTGCGACGCTGACGCCTATGAGCCCGCCGCCTACGACAACTGCTTTCTGGCCCGGCTTAACCCTTGATGCCATGCGTTGGGCGTCGGAGAACGTTGTGAAGGTGAAGACGCCATCTGCGTCCGAGCCTTCTATCTTGGGGATGAACGGTTTTCCGCCTGTGGCTATCAGGAGCTTTTCGAAATGGACTCTGTCTTCTCTGTCGAGTTCCACGTATCTCTCGGCTAGGTTCAGCCCGACGGCTTTTCTTTTCGTCAACGCTTGAGCCTCGTTATTTTCCCAGAAACGGTCGTCACGATATTTCATCTTCTTCGAGTCTGCTTCTCCGCAGAGAAAATCGGCAATCATGGGGCGTGAATACTGGGGAAAGGGCTCCTCTGAAATCACGGTTATCGTTCCCGCAGGGTCCACTTCTCTGATGGCTTCGACAGCGCCGATTCCGCCAGCTGAACCGCCGATTATCACATATTTTGGCACTAGGCTTTCACTTCCTCGTATAGTAAGGCTTCGTTGGGGCAGTTGGCAACACAAGCAGGAACATCTAGATCAGGGCACAGGTCACATTTTGCCACGACCTTTCGGTCGACAACATCCGCGGTGATAGCGCCGTATGGGCATACCATGATGCATGTCCAGCAGCCCATGCATTTCTCTGCATCATGCGTCACCGTTCCGTTTTCTTCATCGACACGCATTGCGCCGGAGAGACAAGCGGCGACACAAGGCGGGTTCTCGCAGTGCCTGCACTGTACGGCAAAGGAGACCGGTTTGGCAGCTTCCCTTCTCACTCGGCTTAGAGGCTTCGGGGTTTCCTTTTTGTATGCCTTTATGATGTCTTTGGACTTGGAATGCTGAACTTTGCAGTAGACTTCGCAGAGGCCACATCCCATGCATGCCTCTTCCTTCGCAAAGATTCTCTTCACGTTTTCTCTACCTCACTATCACTTCATCAAATGGGCGGGAGCTGATGGCTCCGCCGGCACGGTGCGGATTTCTCGCTTGGCTTATTTTTCTCATCTCACGCGGTCACCAAAAAGAAAGTGACGTGCAAACAGATTTTTGGCAAAGGTTTTTTGGTTCCATTATGATTTTGCTCTTCGTCCTACGTCCATCATGAAGGCGGACAAGTGCTCTAGTTCAAAAACGTCTTTGGCGATGTGTGTTACCAGAACGGTCTTCACATGGTTATTGTGTCTCGTGGCTTTCAGTCTTTCAAATCTGCTCTTGAATCCTTGGCAGGCAACCCCTGGCCCGCGGCTCTTTGCGCATATCGGCAAGCCATTTATCTCTTCAAAATTGATGCATTCGGCGCATGACTTGTGGTACAACCTGCGTGTGTTTATGTTTTTGTCTTTCGGCTCAAAATTTTCGCAGCACATGTAGGGTCCAGCATTTTTTCTGCAGAGTACGGTGTCGTCTACGTCTCTCCGTTCCTCGAAGTTTGCGCAATCTCGGCAAAATCTTGTCACCATCTTTTTTCACCTTTGCGGCTGTTGGAGCTTCCATATGGTGTTGCACATATTTTATATAACTTTGTCGAAAATTATTTATATATTGAATCGTGAAATATATTTGGTAAATGAAATATAGTTTAGGGGGATGTCCGTGAAAAAAGACTTAGGATATAGAAAAGTCCAAAGCGTGGGAAGAGGGTCACACATCATATCTCTGCCCAAGGAATGGGTAACACAGATCGGCGTGAAAAGAGGAAGCGAAATAGCCTTCAAAGTGCAGGACGACTCTTCACTGCTTTTGGTTCCGAGAAAGATAATGGAGGGAACAAGAGAATCAGAGAAGCCTAAGCTGAGGGGGTACTGGATCCAAGCGGGTCCCGAGGACGACCCGCAGTCTCTATGCCGAAAAATCACTTCACTCTATGTCGTAAGCGCTGACCTCATTCGCATACGTTTCAAAGACGGCGAAAGCATCCCGAGATTCAAGACCGCGATAAACAGTCTCGCCAAGAACCTGCTTCTAGGTTCAGAAATCATAGACGAGACAGACAGCGAGATCACGTTGCAGATTCTGATAAAGCACCCGGACTTCCCAGTTGAGAGGGCGATCAGAAGGATGGCGATCTTGGCGCTCTCAGCGAACAAGGACGCTATCTCGGCATTGAAAAGCACTAATGTGTCTTTGGTTCGTGATGTCGCTGAAACGTGCAATGACGTGAACAGGCTTGATCTTTATGTGGTCCGACAGCTCAAGTTCGGCTTGGAGCAGAACTTGCACAGGGAATTAGGGTTCAAAACGCCCAAGGAGTTCCTGGGATACAGGATCGTTGCAAATGACATAAAGGGCATCGCGGACAACGCGAGAAATATAATGAGCAACATTATGACTTTCAAGAAGATGGTTGAGGACCAGATACTTTTCCTCAAGGAACCCATTGACGATGAGGTCTATTCTCAGATCCTCGATTTCAACTCTTCAGCCCACCAGCTCTTCGAGGAATCCCTGAAAGCTTTATTCAAGAGAGACTACAAGGACGCAGACAGAATAGTCTCGCGGCTTGACGCTTTCACGGGTTTGGAGAACGACCTCATCGTGGTGATGACAAGTAAGAAGATGGACCCAAATGTCTCCTCGATCTTCAGGCTGATCCTTGACAACTCACGAAGAATCATAGAGAACAGCCGAGACATAGTAGAGGTCACACTCAACCGCACAATAGAAGAGATGAGTGCACCGAACCACTAGCTGCGTCATTGATACGCCCATCTGCTCTCAGCTCAGCGGATACTTGATGCCCGCAATCCGCTTCAGGGCTAGAAGCACAGGGCAACCGATCAGGATGGAAAAGACCACGACGAGAGCGTCTTCGATATAGGAATCGATGGCGCCGGCAATGAATGTCGGGTACACCCACTCGGCAGGCATCAAGAGCGTGTAGAGTCCTGCTGGAACAAAGAGGAAAACGCGGGTCAAAGCGTCCGTGGCTATCCCGACGAAAGAGATGAGCACCACAGCCAAGATTAGATGCTTCCCATCAGCCTCAGATAAGATGCGAAACATTCTGGTCACGGGAAATATGAGAACAAAGGCAAAGAGAATATCCAGAATGGTCCAGAGCGGAAGCTCCCTCCCTATCGGGTTAGCGAAAAAAGATGCCAGCATTATGCTATAAACAGCCACTAACGGCTTCCACTGCCTTCTAGCCAGAAATCCGCACGCGAGAACCCCCATTGGTTCAGCAATTATCCCGAACATCCAAAAACTGGTAGGCTTTATTGCTCTGCCCGCGACGCTGCCTGCAAATGCAGCTGTAAGACCGACCCAAGGCCCTAGAATGATTCCTTCCAGAGGCATCAGGTATATGCTCCAGTTCCGCCACAGGTCGAAGGATGCGGCGTAAAGCATCGCATGCAAGGCGGCGAAAACACCTGCGAGAGCCGCGCTACGTGAGGAAAACCTGATCATCGGGAACCGAGTGTAGTCTTCTACACAGATTTAAAATACTTTCGGTTATCTAAGAAATACTCTGCACACTTAGCTTTCTCAGCGGGCTGGCAATGGCTGGCAGGAGGATCACAGAAGAAAACCATGGGCATAAGATGCAGGCTTGTTCCTGAGCCTTCTGAGGCCTTCCGTGTAGGTGAACCCTGCTAGAACCCTGAATCTCTCTATATGCACGTACCCCTCCGTTTCACGGTGGAGCACTGGTCAAACTTGGGTTCTGTTGCAGCTGAATCAAAAACAATAAGCGCCGCTGTCGACGAATTTGATTCTAACTGAGTGGAAGTTGTCGGAAGTGCGGTATGAGAAGATCTTAAAAGCCCAACTGCGATTAAACTAGAGCGGTGAACGCGATGAAAAGAATCAACCTTGCCCTGATCGGATGCGGACGCATAATGCCCGCCCACCTGAACGGTCTAATGAAGATCATGGAGGAGGGCATTGACGTCAAAATAAGAGGGCTCGTCGCCAGAAAAAAGGAAGATGCACTGAGGTTCAGAAAACGCGGGGAAGGCCCGCCGCCGAGACCAGCAGTAGGACCGCCCGGCGACCCATTGGTTGCGCCGCACGTGTGGATCTACGATTTCCAGAAGGACGCCGACGTCGAGATTTACACGGACTACAAGGAGATGCTTAAAAGAAAGGACATAGACGCTGTTGCTATATACGCGCCTCCTCATGAGCACCACAATATGGCTTTGGCCAGCATTGCGGCGGGCAAGCATGTGCTGGTGGAAAAACCTTTCGCTGTCTCTGTGAAAGCGGCTCGGAAGATGGTTGACGCCGCAGCCAAGGCGAAGAAGGTCTTGGGTGTAGCGGAGGTTCTTCGGTATGGCTCAGACATCCGCATGACAAAATGGGCTATAGACCAGGGCTACGTGGGCGAGGTCCAGATGATAGTCAACGCCATAATGGGGTGCTACTGGTCCCCGGACAAGATCGTCGGAACGACCCCTTGGAGGCACAAAAAGCTAACAGGAGGCGGCGGACCGGTTGTCGATTTCGGGGCGCACATATTCGACATGGCAAGATACTACGGCGGCGAAATAGAAGAAGTCGAGGGCATCACAAAGGTCTTTGAGAATGTGAGAGTGACCCGTGACGAGGCTGGGCAGGTCATAGACAGGGTCGATAACGAGGTCGACGACACATTCATAGCCATAACGAAGTTCGAAAGCGGGGCAATAGGCCAGTTCACCTTTTCGTGGGCGCTCCACGGAGAACCGACCAATGTAAACACCACGATTTACGGTAGCAAGGGCTGCATAAAGAACAACGCGCTCATGTTGGACGACGGAACGAAGATTGCTCTTAAGGAGCTTTTTGACAGGGAGGCGAGCCCCGGAATGAAAGAAAGGTTCTTCCCAATGGGAATAGCCGACTGGTTCGCACTTGAGAACATGGAGTTCCTAAATGCCATCTGGGAATGCAGAGAGATGGAAACAAGTGGAAAAGAAGGATTAAGAGACCTCGCAGTCTGCTACGCGGTGATCGAGTCGTCCCGTCTCAAGCGAGCCGTGAAAGTGGACGACATAATATCAGGCAAGATAGGTAAATACGAAAAACAGATAAATACACACTACGGTCTATCGAAAAAATAGGTCACGGAGATTCTTCGTTTTTTCCCTTTCTTTTTTGCCTCAGCGAACAGCCTCTCCGCATCAACTACTCATGGCTTGAAGTCCGATCGGGCTCCATACTCTGCAATGTCGCATAGAATCCTTATGATGGTGGGATAGGGATCAGAGAAAGCCTGTTTGCTTAAAGCAACTGGAGACTTCGTTTCATCTTTATAAATCGACACAGTCATAAATACGGTGAAGGCTCGCTGTTCGAAGGAGGCAGAGTTTTGGGCGGAAAAGAGAGTCTAGATGAACTGAGGAGGGACCTCGCGCAGACGACGCTGGGCATCATCAGCCTCTGCGGAGAAAGGATGCTCTTAGCCAAGAAAATTGGCGAAACGAAGGCTGAGAATTATCTGCCCGTGGAGAATTTGAGTATCGAGGAAGAACTGAAAGGTGAGGCGCTTAAAGTATGCAGGGAATACGGCATGGACGAGGGCTTCTGCCTAAAGATTCTGGAGCTTCTGCTCAAAGAGTCCAAAAGAATTCAACATGAAGTAATGAAGCCAAAATCCGGTAAGTAGCGATCGCTCGGGAGGAAAGAATTTGAAAGTAGCCATCATCGGCGGCGCTGGAAGAATGGGAAAATGGCTCGTCAAATATTTTCTAGATCAAGGACACGAAGTAATCATATCGGACGCTAAAAAGGATGAAGCAAAAGCGGTTTCTGAGACAACGGGAGCCAAGTTGGCAAACAGCAACATTGAAGCCGCAAAGGATGCCGATCTGACTGTAGTGTCAACGCCGATAGACGCGACAGCGCAAGTCCTGAGAGAAGTCGCAGCAGAACTCAAGGAGCCTTCCACAGTTGTCGAGATCTCTTCGATCAAGTCACGGTTGATTCCTGTTCTGGCAGAATTAGCCAAGCGCAACATGCGGACACTTTCGCTTCATCCACTCTTCGGTCCGGGGATTCAGAAACTCGACGGGGAGAAGATTGTCCTGATCCCTGTTGCTGATTCCGCCTCTGAGATGCAGGTTGCTCGGGAACTATTTCCAACCGCGGAAATAGTCATCTCATGTGCGGATGATCACGATCGGGTTATGGCTCTGACGCTCTCCTTGCCACATTTTATGAACATAGTTTTTGCTTCAGTAATAAGCGAGGAGGACCTCAATGCCTTGAAGAAGCTTGGCGGCACAACGTTCAGCTTGCAGTTAGTCACAAGCGAAGGAGTCATGAGCGAAGACCCCAGCCTCTACGCATCAATACAGATGGACAACGAGTATGCATCTCGGTATCTAGACAAGTTCATGTCGAAAGCTGAAAGGCTAAGGGACTACGTTGACCGAAAGGACTCCCAGAAGTTCTCCCAGTTCTACAAGGATGCTCACGATGCGTTGACAAAAGACCCAGATTTTAAAAAAGCTTACGAGAGAATGTACAAGGCACTAAATAGTCTGAAGAAACCTTCTTGACAGGCTTAATCTTTGAGTTTGATGAGAGTATCCGTCTTCAGGACCGAGGGAACCCTCCTTATCTCATCTATCTTGGTGTTCAACTCATCCATCGTATAGGCTTGTATCAACGCGGCTATGTCGTAATCTCCAGACACCTCGAAGACGCGATTCGCTATGGACCTTATCCTTCTGGTTGTTTCCCTCGTCCTAGTGGGCTCCGCCTCAATTAGGACTATGCCCTCAAACTCGGCTGTTGTCTCAACAGTAAACTTTTTGATCGCGCCCTCTTTCACAAGGTTCGCCACCCTTCTCCTGATGGCGCCCTCCGTCAGCCCTGTTGCCTCAGCGATCTTGACATACTTGGTTCTGGCATCCCTTTTCAGTATCTCCAGAACCTTCAGGTCAACACTATCCATAGAGAAAAGAAGGTGTATTCGGAAAATAAAAATCTTTTGCGAAAAACGTAATGCCGACCAAGAAAGATCCATGAACCGACTAAGAGAGGAAACGAAACCGTTGTCGGCGACATCTCCCTTGCAGAATCACCATGTCTGTTGCCAACTGAATGGTCCTTGCCACGTTGGATATCTACGATTATCGTAAAGAAAAAACGAAAAAAATAAATACATCGACGTGTGAAACACTCTCCCCGAATAAGAGGTGCAAGTCGAATGCAAAAACTTGGCGGTTGCTACACCGCAATAATAACTCCAATGAAGAAAGATAGCAAAGCAGATTATGAAGGTCTCAGGCAGCTGGTTGAATTTCAGATGGAAGAGAATGCCAGCGGGGTTCTAGCCGTTGGGACCACCGGTGAAAGCCCGACTTTGAACTGGCAGGAACACATCAAAGTCATTCAAGAGGTGCACGAAAATTCTAAGGATGGTTGCCTCACGATAGCCGGCACAGGAAGCAACTCCACAGAAGAGACGCTGGAAGCCACCCGAGAAGTTTCAGATCTCGGCCTAAAGTGCGTTCTACTCGTGGACCCCTACTACAATGGACCAAGTTCCCTAGAAATAAGAAGAGAATACGTTGAACCCGTCGCACGCGAGTTTCCCGACATCCAGATAATTCCCTACGTCATCCCGGGCAGGACGGGAACTCAGCTGCTTCCACAGGACTTGGCTGTTCTCCATTCTCAGTTCAAGAATGTGCGGTCGGTTAAGGAGGCAACGGGAAACCTGGAGAACATGAAGCTGACGCGGAAGCTCTGCGGGGAAGACTTCGATATACTCTCGGGCGACGATGACATGACATACACGATGATGACGACTCCGGAGATACGTGCAAGCGGCGTGGTCTCCGTGGCATCAAACGTTGCACCGGGATCGGTTCAGAAGATGACTCAAGCGGTCCTCGGAGGAAAACTAGACGAAGCAAAGAAACTGTGCGATGCGCTAAAGCCGCTATTCTCGATCGTGACAGTGAAGACAGAGGAGAGCACACCATACGGACCTGCCTTATGCAAGGCGAGAAACCCGCTTCCCTACAAGACTTTGATGAACATCCTAGGCATGCCCTCTGGACCGTGCAGGCGCCCTCTTGGAAAGATGACAAAGAAGGGCCTCGAGACAGTGCTAAACGTGGCAAGATCTGTGCATGAAAAAACGCCCGAGATACTGGAGCCTGTGGAGAAATTCTTCGACGTTGACTTAGGCGAAAGACTTTACAACGAGAAAGCGTGGAGGGAACTTTTCTACGGTTAACATATGCGTAGCCGGCGCAACCGGTAGGATGGGCAGTACGCTACTCAAAGAAGCCGTGACGCGAGGCTTCAACATAGTGGGAGCAATCGCGGCGACAAATGAACCGAACGTGGGGAAGACCCTCAGGGAAGCCGGAATCTGCGACTCAGATGCCGAAATAGTCGATTCATCCAAACTCAAAGAAGCCGTCGCAGATGCGGACGTCTACATTAGCTTCACGACGCCCGAAGCCGAAATCCACAACCTTCCAATCGTTGCCAGCATGGGAAAAAGAATAGTCATGGGAACAACCGGTCTAACGGACATTCAGATGAACGAGCTGAGAGAAGAGATCTCAAAGAAGGTTCCAGCAGTATTCGCGCCAAACTACGCCATAGGAGTCAACATACTCTTTAGATTGACAAAACCCCTTGCGCTTCTGCCGCCTGACTACGACTTCAGCATCACCGAGATTCATCATAAAGGCAAGAAGGATGCGCCGAGCGGGACAGCTGCCAAGATGGGACAGCTCGTCTCAGAGGCTAGACGCTACTCCACAGTTGTGCACGGCAGAGAGGGCATAAGCATTAGAAAACCCGAGGAACTTGAGGTTCTCTCTGTGCGGGCGGGAGGCGTGCCCGGCGTACATGACCTCATAGTTGCGGGACCGCATGAGATGCTACGGATCGAGCACATTGCCTTCTCCCGAAGTGTCTTCGCCCAAGGTGCGCTTTACGCTGCGGAATGGATAGTCAAACAGACAAGACCCGGAATCTACAGCATGAATGATGTGTTAGGCTAGTTTGACATCTTCAGAATAATGGAGGCGCGGACCATGAGCAGCAGAGTCGTCGTCAAGTTCGGCGGGGCAGACCTCTCTACTGAAGAGAAGATAAGAAGAGCCGCCGAGATGGTTGCGAAATCCAGCTGCAAAGAGATCGTCGTAGTCGTCTCTGCCATGGCTGAAACAACCAACAACCTGATCAAGATCATGTCGCAAATAGGCAGTGTGACCAGCCAGGACTACGCAGACATAGTTTCAATGGGCGAAAGAACCAGCGCCCGCGTCTTCTGTTCAGCATTGAAGGCTCAAGGCGCAGAGGCGGTATACTTTGATCCAAGCCAGTCAAAGTGGCCGATCATGACGGACTCAAACTTCAAAGAAGCGAAACCGGACGTGGAGCAGACATGCGAGCGGATCATGAAGTATGTGGAGCCCCTTCTAGGCAAAAAAATCGTTGTTGTCTGCGGTTTCCTTGGACGCGACAAAGACGGAAACGTTACAACGTTGGGCAGGGGCGGAAGCGACACGACCGCCATGATACTTGCGAACTGCCTCAAAGCCGACGAAGTGATACTGGTAAAAGAAACGGAAGGCGTGATGTCAGCGGACCCAAAGATGGTTCCAGACGCGAAACCGCTTGAGAGACTGGACATACGCGAGATGTTTGCCCTGGCTCATGGAGGCGCTAAGATCGTTAAGGCAGAAGCGTTGAAATACAAATTGTCAGACCAGAAGATGCGGGTCGTCAGTTTCTCGCGGGGCATCGATTCGCAGGGCACCGAGATCGTTGGCGTCTTCAATTCCAACTCGCTCGAAATGGAAAAGAAGAGAGGTATCTTGGCGATCAGTCTCATATGTGACATCAATTCTGAGAACATGAGTAGGCTCTTCGGTTCGCTGGAAAATAGACCTATTCACGGGATCAGCACGGGAAAAGGTTCGCTTACCGTGTTCACGTCATCTGAGGCATCTCAGGAACTCGTGCGAAAATTGCATGAGGTGAACTTGTCTAAGGCGCTTAGCTGCAGGAGCAACGTTGGATTGATCGAGATGAACCACCCTGTTTTCATTGATTCGCCCGGCTGGGTGGCAAAGGTTTCCGGCGCGTTGGCTTCTAGAGAAATAAATATAATTGAGATTACAACAAGTAAGGCAACAATAAACATATTCATAGATGAATCAAAGATTGAAGATGCAGTAAAAGCCGTGAGGGATACCCTTGGAATATGAAGTAGCCATACTGGGCGCAACAGGCGCCGTCGGGCAAAGGTTCATCCAGCTGCTACAGGGACACCCGTGGTTCAAAATAGCCGTGCTGGCAGCCTCCGAGCGTTCAGCAGGTAAAAGGTACCGCGAAGCCTGCAAATGGCGGCTGGAATCAGAGATGCCCCCAGAAATCGGTGAAATGCCAGTGGTCAACACGGTCCTAAAAGAGGTTAAAGAAGCAGACGACATAGACTTTGTCTTTTCGGCACTGCCAGGAAACATTGCAGGACCAGTTGAATCGGAGTTCGCCGCCGAGTTTCCAGTGGTCAGCAAAGCCAGCGCACACAGAATGGAAGATGATGTTCCGCTTATGATTCCAGAGGTGAACCCTGAGCATTTAGGCCTGATCCCGATCCAGAAGAAGAACCGAGGCTGGAACGGTTTCATCTCGACAGACCCGAACTGCAGCACAATACAGCTCGCCATGACGCTGAAAGCTCTGATGGGTTTCGGCGTGAAAAGGCTCATTGTCTCTACGATGCAGGCTTTAAGCGGCGCGGGTTATCCGGGTGTATCTTCATTGGACATTGTTGACAATGTGGTTCCGTTCATATCTGGCGAAGAAGAAAAAATGGAGAGCGAAACCAAAAAACTCTTAGGAACCTTCGATGGCAAACAGGTTCACCCCGCAAACATGACTATAAGTGCCAGCTGCAACCGCGTGGATGTGAAGGACGGACACCTAGAGGCTGTTTATTTGGAGCTGGAGCAAAAGCCGAGCATAGAAGAGGTTAAGAAAGCCTTCCAAGCCTTCACGGGCGAACCGCAAAAACTGAAACTTCCCTCAGCACCCGAAAGGCCAATAATCGTTAGAGAAGAGGTTGACAGGCCGCAGCCACGTTTGGACCGTGATGCAGGAAAAGGAATGAGCATCGTCGTTGGACGCGTCAGAAGCGACCGAATCATGACTGTGAAGTATCTCTGCCTTGGTCACAACACGATCAGAGGCGCGGCTGGAGCAGGTATCCTGAGTGCCGAGCTGATGGCTAAGAAGGGCATTCTCTGACCTAAACGTCTCTAGATGGTCCCTTCTGCTAATAAAATACGGATGATAGGTGTGAATCGCAATGCAGATGCAGCATAGATTCTTCGAGAACCGAGACGGCGTCCTATATGTTGACGGTGTCTCGTCTCTTGCGTTGGCTGAAGAACTAGGCACGCCGCTTTATGTCATCAGCGAAGGGAGGATACGAGAGAACTACCGCCATCTTCGCGAAGCGCTTTCGAGGCATTATGGCAAGGTTCGAATCTACTATTCAGCTAAAGCCAACACAAGCCTGTCTGTCCTGAAGATACTGGAAAGCGAGGGCGCAAATATCGATGTTGTAAGCCCCGGAGAAGCCTTTCTTGCTCTGAAGGCGGGGTTCCCGCCTGAAAGAATCCTGTTTACGGGCACAAGCGTGAGAGACGACGAGATGCGCTTCCTTGTGGACAAAGGAGTCACCATCAACATTGATTCGTTGTCGCAGCTGGCGCGGCTGCTCAAGTTCCACGTTCCCAGCTTTCTATCCTTCAGGGTGAACCCAGAGGTGGGCGCTGGACACCATGAGCACGTGATCACGGCGGGAAAGAAGTCGAAGTTCGGGATATGGGAGGCGGACATAGTAGACGCGTACCGCCAAGCCAAAGAAGCCGGTGTGAAACGTTTCGGCATCCACATGCACATAGGCTCAGGCGTACTCACAGTCGAGCCATTCATGCTTGCAGCTGAAAAACTGCTGATGATAGCGGGCATGATCCATGAGGCGTTGGGCATAGGCTTTGAGTTCATCGATTTCGGCGGCGGCATAGGCGTACCCTACAGGCCAGAGGAGAAGCCTTTGGATTTGGACCTTTTCGCGGAGAAGGTGCTGTGGCTGTTCAAGAGCCGAGTGAAGGAGTATGGGCTTGGCGAACCCGTCTTCTGTGTTGAGCCGGGCCGCTTCACAGTCTGCGACGCAGCCGTCCTTCTGGCAAAGGTGAACACGGTTAAGGTTACGCCGTTCAAGAAGTTCATCGGCGTGGACGCGGGTTTCAATACGCTGGTGAGACCTGCCATGTACGGTTCGTACCATCCGATAGCAGTGGCGAATAGGCTAGATGCGCCCGAAGAGGAGCCGTGTGATGTGGCTGGGCCGATTTGCGAGTCAGGCGATCTTCTAGCCCGTGACAGGAGGCTTCCGAAGATCAGCGAGGGCGACTTGCTGGCTGTTCTGAATGCTGGGGCTTATGGCTTCTCGATGAGTTCACAGTATAATTCGAGACCGAGATGCGCTGAGGTTCTCGTGAACAGAGGCAAATATGCCGTGGTCAGGGAACGGGAGACTTTCGAGGCTCTTTTGGCGGGGCAGAAGTTTCCGTCTTGGTTTCAGCGGTAACGCGTTTCGTTGATGCTTGGTTGTGTTGTTTCAGGTGTTGAGGGAGACACAGGTTTCGAAAAAGGGGAAAACCAGAAATACTGAGAACCCCTAACAGTTGCGTCGGAGGTATCTGTTTGGCAGAATTCAAGGTGGGTGCGCAGCTTATCATCTGGGGTGAGCGGGCGGAGTCTGATTTGGCTGGTGTGCTTGACGAAGTTGCTTCTATCGGCTATGCGGGCATAGAAGCACATCCGCGTCACTTCGAAGGTGTTTCCGATCTCAAGAAGACGTTGAACTCGCGTGGGCTGAGCCTCATAGGTCTGCACATAGGCGTAGCGGCGTCTACCGTCCAAGACATTGATGAGGCTCTAGGCATTCTGAAGGCGGTGGATGGGCGTTATCTTCTGTTCAGCGGTGCGGGCGGCAAGGAGAACTCGGATGAGAATTATTTGCGGAGCTCGAAGTTGCTGGAAGAGTATGGTGCGCGGGCAAGGAAGCAGGGCGTCAAGGTGTGCTATCACAATCATTGGCAGGAGGTCGTTGACGATGCGAGGGGGACACGGATCATCTGTCAGAACACGAGTCCCGAGAACGTTGCGCTCTGTGTTGACACGTACTGGGTTCAATGCGGCGGTATGTCGCCAGTCGGGTTCATAGAGCGTTACAGGGACCGCGTGGCGTACATGCATTTTAAGGATGGAACCGAGGAAGGCTTGAAGAAGCATGAGTTCACGGAGCTGGGACAGGGAATCGTTGACTTCCCAGCAGTCATGAAAGCCATCAAGCCGCTGAAGATCGAATGGATAGTCGTTGAACAAGACAGAACAAACAAAACACCCAAAGAAAGCATGACAACAAGCAGAAAATACCTAAAACAAAAACTCAAACTATAACAACTCTCTTTCTGAGATTCTATACGGAAGCGCAAAGCTAAATGACTGATGACATACTTTGATCGA
This sequence comes from uncultured Candidatus Bathyarchaeia archaeon, assembly GCA_964513245.1. GTDB lineage: Archaea > Thermoproteota > Bathyarchaeia > Bathyarchaeales > DTEX01 > CAZELO01. The sequence goes on from CAZELO010000004.1 coordinate 22,709, forward strand.
TGAAGAGGCTTTCTTATTCGCAGAATTACTGTCCCACGAAAAGACAAGATTTGAAGAAGTGCCTTGCGGTTGCTTGAAGATGTCTAAGTTCTGTAATTGAGGGGGGATATTTCTCAATTCCTCTCTATATAACGAAGCTCGAATGTTATAGAGAGCTATGTTTTTACCCAAGTATCGTAATCTAAGTTTTATATGGAACTAAAACTCATTTTTCCTAAATTTATTGAAGATGAATACAGTTACTTTGATAGAGAAAAGAAATGTCTAAATGCAGATAAGTTTAATGAAGTCTATGGATTTCATGATCCAAAATGTTTGAGATCAGATTTGCCACCAGTTTTCTTTGCTGGGAAAGTTGGGGAACGCCCCTTTGTTCTCCTAAGTTTGAACCCGGGAAAGAGTAACAAGATTGAATTTGAAAAATATAAACAGGACGGTTGGAAGAAGACATACCTAAACTTCTTTGAGTGGTTCTCACAAGAGAAAATTGGCAGTCCTTATTATTCGCGTTTTGCCGTATTTCTTTCTGGTTTGTTGGGTGAAGATGCTCCTCCACCTAATCGAGAACATAGGCTCCATCTGCTATCTCAGAATCTTGTTAACCTAGATTTAATTCCTTACCACTCTGAAGGGATTAGATTGGATTTTGAATCAAGAAAAAAGGAAAGGATCGAACTCATCAAGCCTTACCTCTCGAATCTTATGGAATTAGTCAAAATCTGTAAACCCCAAGTATTTTTCATAAATGGCGCTGCTTTCAAACCTCTACTTAATGAAATGGGCTTCGATGAAAAGTCGGAACCCATCGATGTAAATTCTAGACTAACGGCACATATTGGAGAGTATAATTTTACAAAGACTGTGTGGTTTGACAAGTTCATAAGTAGTCCAAGCGCTAGGGTAACAAACAATGAACTCTTTGATGCTGGAAAAGAAATTAGGAGATGTCTCAGACTTTAATCCTATAAAAAACCTGCCAGAAGAAAGAAGCCAGCTAGTAGTTGGTTGGTAACTGTTTTTTGAATAGTTTCTTAAAGAATGTCATGTATTCTTCAGGCTGCTCTTTCGAATCATAATTTCTCAGATTGAAATAGGGTGCTAGTCTTTCAAGCAACAGCTTTTTGAGTTCAGGCTCATTTCTAGAATATTTGTCGGGGATGTGCAAAACAAAGATCTTGCTTTTTGCTGAAGCATCTATTCTCAGCATTGCTTCTCTGTGTTCGTCCTCCATAGCGAAAATCATGTCAGCCTATTCCAAAAGTTGTCTTGTCACAGGTTTTGATAAAGGTGTCGAGGAGCAAGGGGAAGTGCCTGCCGATTTAACTTCCAAACCTTCTGCACCCTTAAACATTTCTTCTGCAGTTGGAGACCTGTCATAGTTGCCTGTGCAAACAAATAGCACTTTCATCGGTCCTGATACTCCTCGCCTTTTGTCGAGAATGGCACTATATGATAGACGGTGGTTCAGGTTTATTTCCTTTTCTCACCATGAGTTGTGACCTAGGTAAGAAGAATTTCTTGGCGGGCGGTACCACCGTCACTCTCAGACCTGCTGCGATATTGTAATGCTGGGTTCCGTCAGGGTTTGTGTAGTTCAAGGCGACACCTGCTCTCTGAATATCCACTGTAACCTTTACTGTTGCACCATCCTCCAACTCAAACGTTACAGTATCAGAAGTCAAGGGTTTAGATTCGAGCCATTTAAACTCAACTACGTCTTTACTCATATCCATAATCTCCTCTAAACTAGATCTTTCATTATCCTATTTAATTGTAGAGGAGTCCGAGATAATTTTTAATTAAAGTGTTTAAACCTAACACATCAAAAATTTAATATGTCTTTTCTTGAATCTGTATGTTGTTTTTAGGGTGTGTATTGTGCTGTGATCATTGCGTGGGCTTTGTCGAATGGTTCGAGGTGGATGATTTCTGATATTTTGAATCCGTTCTCTTTGAGTATGCCCATTTCCCGCTTGTAAATCTTCGAAGGCTCCTTAGTGACGTCGATGCTTCGGGCTTTCACCGCAAGCATCACCCAGCCGCCCTTCTTGAGAAGCATCTCCGCGTTGTTCACGAGTAGCCGCGCCTGTTCAGGCTGGGCAACATCGCAGTAGACGGCGTCAACTTTGCCTGCTACAAGCGACGCATACTTGCTGGGCAGCCTCGCGTCCGCCATGATCGGAGACATGTTCTCGCGGAACCTGCAAACATTGTCGATGAGCTCCTTAATCGACCGAGAAGCAAACTCGACGCAGAAGACATAGCCGCCTTCCCCGACAATATCCGAGACATGGCTCGCCGTGGTCCCGGAAGCCGCACCCAAATACAGGACCCTGTCGCCCGATTTTATGGGCATGTTCTTCAAGCCCTTCAAGATGGCGGCTGCGAGCTTGCTCCGATACGGTTCCCAAGTTCGGTATTCAACTTTCTCGCTTCTGACGAGCCGTTCGCCGTAGACGCTTCTGCCGGGTGCCAGGTTCACTGTTGCCAGCCGACATGCGCCGTCTTCAAGCCTGACTTCGTAGACGCCTCCAAACTGCGGATGGGCTTCAACCTTGCCGCCCATACCTCTTCCATCTCTTGCCTCTTCGCTTGTCTCTAGCGGACCTCATCCTCTGCGGATTTTTCTCAACCGGCTTCGGCTCGGCGTACTTCTTCTTGATCTCTTCAACTCTTCTCGTCAAGTCTTCCTTCAATCTCTCGCCGATGAAGTTGCCGCTGAAAGCATCCGACCGTATAGCTATAGCCAGCTTGCCCGCGAAGACCCGCGCGATCTTGCCCCTCTGCCAACGCTTCGCACCGTGGACAAGCGCGTGCTGAAAGATTATTCCATGCTTCGGCGGACGGGCACCAGTCGTAAGCGACCTGAAAAGAGCCTTCTCCGCGCCTAAAACCTGCACGGTGCTGGCAGGCATCTTAGCCAAATTCGACAATCCACCCGCGACCGCTATGAGGCGTGCCCCCAGCATCGGTCCTGCCAAGGCGCGGGTGCTCGGCGCGACTTCGCCCATCAGCTTGTCAACGTACTTGTCGATGCCGGCTCTCTCCTCGTACAAGCCCAAAACGCGTCCGCAGAGCGTCTGTATCTGTGCCAAGTCATCGTCGTCTAGGTCCGCGCCCATCGACCTTTCTGCGGCATCAGCTATCAGCGAAGCCTTTTTCTTCGGCATGCCTTCCGCCTCGAGACTCGGGGCTGTGAAGCCGTCTCTTCTGCCTAGGTTACGCACGAACCGCGCATAGGTTTCGTGAGCTTCTACGATGCGGTCCAGCTCGGGAAAATGCAGGCCGTACCATTCGCGTATCCTTCCCATGAAGAGGTTCAGCATCTTGTCCAGGTCGTCTGCTGCCTGAATCGCCTGTATAACCAAGAGGTCCCTCTTCTCCGTTGCTTTCCTCACCTTTGCCCGGGAAAGCTCCATCGAAACATCGTGAGTCAGCCTGGTCATCTCGGACGGGTCCTTGAGGAAACCGGCTGCAACAGCGAGCTCCCCCAAATTGCCGAGAAGTGTCTTGCCAGCACCTGAAGGTGCGCCGACTTCTGCTTCGATGCCCAGTTCTTCGCGAAGGGTTTGGGCGATCTCCGCGTTTTCGAACACGAAGGTCGTGTAGCCCTTCTTCCTCATCTTCACAACGAGGGTGGAAATCTCGCCGACGGCTTTGCCTGATTCGAGGTCTGCAAGCCTTTCAGCGATCTTCGAAGCGTCCTTCGGAAAGAGCGCCTTCTCAGCGAGCTTTCCGTCCTCGCTGAAGCCTAGAACTCCTATGACGCAGGAGGTAACAATAGCCTTCAAGACTGTTCACCGCAACCTTTCTGACTCTTAATTCTTGCACCCGCCGAATAAACCTTTTCCATCGAAGAGCGCTTCTGAAATGCCACCGGGCAAAGAGGCTATATGCCGCGAACTCTTAATAGGATAGATGAGATGTGAAGGACGCCATGAACGAACAGGGAAGAATGGGACTTACTTTGGTCTGCGGCTCTTTGTGTTTATTTGATGTTCAATGAGTGTGTAGAACAGATATGAGGAAAGTCTTACTTTTTCCCACGAAGAGTATGACCGTCCACATTCTGACTATTTTGGAGGACATGGGCAACGAAAACGTCTTGCCGATTCTCAGGGAAGACTACGTAAAAAAGAACAGAATCCGAGGAGAATACATTGCCGACGACTTCACGTCTTTCGATGCCCTCACAAAAAAGATCAAGACGTGGGCAAGACTAAATGATGCCCAATTCACGGGCATAATGGGGACCGACGACGAGGACCAATTCCAAACCGTGAGCCGGATAGCCCGGCATTTCGGGCTGGACTACTACGATAGTCGGACCCTCATGATAGCCTCAAACAAGTTTTTGATGAAACAACAATTTAGAGAAAATGGAGTCCCTACTGGGGCATTTGCGCTTATCTCCGACAGCAATGATGAGCAGGTCGAGAGAATAGGCTTTCCGAATGTTCTCAAGATCCTTACGGGGAATGAAAGTTATTTCCTGTTCTTCAACAGAGATGCGGAAGAACTGAAACGCAATCTAGAGTATACGCGCAGGAACGCTTCAGAATTAAGAGACGATAAGGAGTACGGCTCATTTTTCAGGAAGATAACCTTCGAAGGCACAAAGAAGACTGTTTTTGACCCTACCAGAGAATTCCTGCTCGAGGAATACATCAGCAGCGACGAGTACAGTTGTGACTTCTTGCTGTGCAATGGTCAAATCAAAATACTGCGGGTGGTCAAAAAGTTTAGGGCGAAGTATTTCGGCTACTTTGAAGCCTTCTATCTAATGAACAATGATTCGATAAGCCATTACGGCATCGACATCAAGAAGTTAGAGTGCGTATGCAGGAAGATAGCCAAATCGCTTCTTATCGATTCGTCAAAAGGCAGCAGCGTCTGCATGATCGATTTCATGATGGCAGACGGGGAGATAAAGGTGATAGAGACAAACGTAAGACCGGGAATAGGCGCCTTCTTGCCCCTCATGAAAGAGATATATGGCTACACATCATTCCGCATTCTCTCCCGCTCAAAAATCGGCTTAAGCGTTGATTGCACAATCCCCCGCGACGAGGGATTGGCAGTTTACTTGTACTGCAACAAAACAGGAAGAATAGAAAAATTCGACACATGCAAACTGGAAGAATTGCGAGAGGAACTGGGCATAATAGGCATAACCAAGTATAACGCGGAAGGAGACATCATATCGGATACAGAAGTAGATCACTGGGGCTTCATATGCGGAACGGTGCTGATCAAAAATCCGCGAAGAGAGGAGATAACCCGCATCATTGAGAGGATAAAAGAAAGCGTGGATATCGTTGTCGCGCAAGACTAAATGATAGAGCAGCATCTCTTGTTAGAAAAACAACACGAACTTACCAAATACCCGATAAAAAACTATTAGAATACAATGCGCCTAAAGCTTTGAACAGAATGTGTCAGGCTGTGAAAGTGAGCTATGAATGAACAAGAGATTCTGGAATTCGTGAAACAGATACTGAGGCAGGATACGAAGGGGGATTCCCCGGATTTTTGGCACGGCTATCTGTCCTCGGTGGACGCTAAGGCATTCGTAGCGAGCGCCAGAAAATATGGTACTCCTCAATACCTTCTGGACGAGTCCTCGCTGAGGAAAAGGGCTAAAATGTTTCAGGAAGTCTTCGGGAGGCACATACCACGGTCAGAGTTCTTCTACGCCGCGAAGTGCAACGATCTGCCGTACTTGCTTAAGGTTCTGAAGGACGAGGGATTCCACGTTGATGTCGCTGGCATTTTCGAACTGCAGCTAGCCCTGAAACTCGGCTTCAGCAAAATCATCTTCACAAGCCCCGGCATGGACAAAGGCGAGATCAAGCTAGCCATTCTCAACTCGGACAAAGTGATACTGAACGCAGATAGTCTGGACGAACTGACGCTTATAGGCAGAACAGCCTCAAAGCTCGGTAGAACCGTCCGCATAAGCCTGAGAGTGAGCAACCCGGCGTGGCCCAAATTCGGTTTCAAGTCGCTGGAAGCCGCATTAAATCTCATAAGGGGGCAGAACAGCCTCAGGCTAGTCGGCCTACACTGCCACTGCAGCTGGAACAAGACCAGCGAGAACTATGTTAAAAACATCAATGCCTTAGCTCGGCTTATAGAGAAGCATCAGGAGCTGGCATCACTCGAATTTGTGGATCTTGGCGGCGGCTTCTATCCTGAAGGCGAGGCTCTCCTTTCGCAGGGTCTCCCCAGAGGGGAACTTCTTCAAGTGATAGCGGCATTCTCAGACGGGTTCAAGTCAGATTTTGACCCGCATCTTCTGGTGAGGTCTGATGTCGATCCCTTGGAGAAGTTTGCCATAGATATAGCCGAGGCATTGAAGTTGTTGCCTTCTGATTTCTCGATTTTCTTTGAGCCAGGTCGCTTCATATCTACGCATTCCACCTCCATCATACTGAAGGTTCTCTACGTGAAGGATGACGGCGTTGTTGTTGACGGCGGAATCAATCTGCTGGGAGATTACAAGCTCGACGAGTACTCGTTTGCCCCGATCCTGAATCTAAGCCGCCCCTCCCTCAAGATGAAAAGAACGAAGATATATGGTCCACTGTGCGACCCAGACGACCTCTGGGGCTACGCCTACTTCGGCGAGGACCTGCAAAAAGGCGACTACATAGCGGTTCTGAACCAAGGAGCCTACACATTCTCCAGAGCCTGGAGATTCATCAAGCCAACAGCCCCCTACGCTGTACTGTCAAACGGCAAGTTGAAGTTAGCCAAGAGAAAAGAGACATTCCGTGCCAGATACGCGGGCTGTGTCATCTAATTCGGCAGAAATGACGGGTGCGCTCTTGATGTTTTACACAATAGAATTCTGGCTAGTCTGAGAAAACTGGGTTTCTCTTCCGCGAAAAATATTTTCAGGTTTCCCAAAACTTGTCAATTGCAAATGGCGTATACAGACGAAAAGCCTAAAACCGAATTTCGGAAGGCTCGAGAAAAACTTGTTTCAAATTCATAAATTATTTACGTTTCTCTAAAAAACAGAATCACGAAGAAGGGCGATAGATGAAAAGGAATCAGTTTATGCTATTGCTAACTCTTTTAGCCGTTTCTGTTGGTGTTGCTTTCAGTGTAAATTATTGGTTAGGAATACTTGGCGGTTATGGTTCAGCAAGTGGAATTGAGTATGGTCAACCAGAAAATCTATGGTGGTTAGGAACTGAAATTGTTAAAGATGATGTAAATAGTCAATGGAACATATCAGTAACCTTAGAGAATATGGGGCGTGCTAACTCTACAGTTGTCTTAGTTCTTATTGATGGCAAAAGCCCAAACCCAAACATTGTTCCTCCAGCCTTTGGAAATAATGTAACCGTTTCTCCTCTTCCATTGGAACTTAAAGGATGTTTCAAATATGAAGATCGTCCAGGCGTTGGAACAATAACGGTGTCCATCAAATACGGCACAGCAGATTTCTCTTCTGGAACAAAGATAGAACTCACATTTCACACGAACAACGGATGGAATTATCCTCTGTGGATTTCTCTTCCCTAACTTCCCTCAAAATACACTGTCTCTCATCATGTATCTTTCACAAACCTTTCAAGTCTCCATGCTTATCTAACATCGAAGTTAGAAAATTCCCAAATTAAACGGCATCTGCCACAAACCAATGCCATCTCTCCATTGCCGGACAAAACCATGGACTACTTTTGATAATCATTATCAATTCGGAATTCCGTTTGTTAATCAAATCTACAAAGGCTCCCCAACAGGCTTTCACCATTTGTCAGTCACTGACAAAACAGAAAAAACTTGTCAGACAAATCTACTAGGTCTTCTTTCAGGTGCTGAAAGCTAACGTTCGCCATCTTTCTCTGTATCTTCTCAGTCTCGTCAGATAGTAGAGCTGCAGAACGGTCAACGCCAAAAGGACCATCAGGGACGCTAGAGATATTATTCTGACCTCGAAGATGTTGACAAAGAAGTTTACGATTAGGAGCGACAGAAAAATCAAGGCAGTGACAGCCCTGACTATCCTCAGCAACAGGAGCCTTCGCATTTGGTTCAAACCGCCTTCGGGCACATTCGCGTATGCCGTGTTTTCTCAGCGGCTCGGTGTGCTGTGTCACCAGCCTCCGGCTCTTCGTCTTGTGGCTAGCCGCTCTTTCACTTCTTTCAGACGTTCCTCTGAGAGATAGTATTTGCCGTTGACCTCTACGAAGACGCCTGACTGTCCCAGACGCCTCTTCATCCTTTCCTTGAATTCTGCTGGAAGACCAAGTTCCTCGGCAGTCATGGCTTTTTCTGGGCTTAGGGCTCCCTTCTGGCGGAACTTCTCGATGAGGCTTTGCAGCTGCTCCCTGATTTCGGTTCTTCTCCTAAACATTCTTGTTCACCTCACAATAGTTGATGGTTTTTTAGGCAATAAATATTCGATCTCCGTCAGCCATCGGATTGCAGTTTTTGCTGGTTCTTGCCAAAGGCGGCTCATTCTGGCTCGGGGCTCCTGTTTCCTGCATCTTTTTCTTTGCCCTGTCGAATAAGGCGACAATCGGGAAGACAGAGAACACAGAGGCGTACTGTAATGCTAGAAAGGCGAGTACGTCGAATGTTTCCATTCTTCTTTCTTCCTCCTGATATGTCTATTTTAGCCGATGGCTTAAAAGGGATTCTCACCAGAGATACTCACAAAGAATATGCACCAAGAATGAACCCCCACGTGCTGCACATGACTCCCGAGTACATTTTCATGGTCCAGAAATCTTAATAGTCAACCGTTTGCCTATTCAAGACTTGTGTTGCACATGATTCCCGAGTACATTTTCAGGGCTTATGACATCCGCGGGATCTACGGCAAAGACGTCACCGAGGAGACGGCTACTCGAATCGGCAGGGCCCTCGCATCGTACATGGACGATGCTGGAAAGAGCGTGCTTGTCGGAAGAGACATCAGGTCGAGCAGCGGACCGCTTGGGGACGCCTTGATCGGCGGCATGCTTCAGGGCGGCTTAGACATCGAAGACATCGGCACTGTGACGACGCCGATCCTGTACTTCTCTTCGGTTAACTACGGCAAGGACGGCAGCGTGATGGTCTCGGCTTCGCACAATCCCCCTGAGTGGAACGGCTTCAAAATCTGGACAGCGAAAGGCTTCATCTGCCAAGGCGGTGGAATGGAACGACTTAGAGAAATCGCGCTCAAAGGACAGTTCAAAGAAGGAGAAGCCCGTGGAAGACTGAAAAAGAATCCGAACGCCATCCGAGACTACGAGAACCACATAGCCGAAAAAGTGGAGATCGAAAGATGCCTGAAGGTAGCCGCAGACCCTGGAAACGGCTCCTGCGCCCTGCTCATACCGGGAACATATCGGAAATTCGGCATAGACGTAACCGCGATAAACACTGAGCCGGATGGGGCTTTTCCAGCGCGCGGGCCGGACCCTAGGGAGGAGACTCTGGGCGGGTTGAAGAGGCTGGTTTTGGAAGAGCGGGCGGACTTCGGCGTCGGCTTCGATGGAGACGGGGACCGAGCTGTCTTTGTCGACGATTTGGGCAGGATCGTGCCCAGCGACCTAATCCTGGTCATGCTGGCTGAGTTCTATTTGCGGAGGCAGAGGGGCGCCGCCGTGGTCTACGAGGTCAGCGGTTCCCTGACGATCGAGGAGACGGCGAAGGCATACGGCGGTAGACCGGTTGTGAGCCAGGTCGGCCACACGTACATTGTTGAACGGATGCTTAAGGAGAAGGCGTTGGTCGGCGGAGAGACAAGCGGACACTTCTACTTCGCTGAGACATATGGCTTTGACGATGCGTTCTACGCGAGCCTCAAGGTTGCTGAGATCCTTTCAAAGAGCGGCGCGAAACTCTCGGAGATGGTAGATTCTCTGCCGGAGTATCCGCGGATACCGGGTAAATCTTTTGACTGCCCGGATGAGAAGAAGTTCAAAGTCACTGAGGCGTTGGCTGAAGAGTTCAAGGACATGGGCTACGAGACAATAACCATTGACGGGGTAAAGGTCATCGAGCCTGAAGGCTGGCTCCTCATAAGACCGTCGAACACCCAGCCGCTGGTCAGGCTGACAGTTGAAGCCAAAAGCAAAGAAGCCCTGCAGAGGCTGGCAACGCTTGCTGAAAAGAAGATAACAGAAAAAATCAAACAATAGAGCTACTTGATGATAGGCGGTCTATGCTGATCTGATTAACAAACGGAATTCCGAATTGATAATCACCATCAAAACCGGCATTGCCGAAAGCCCTTTGAAACGTGTGGGGACAATACCTTTTGAAAAAATTCCTAATTTGTCTGACAAACGAAAAACAGCATTGACAGTGACAGACAATCACAACCCTCTGTCACGTTCGAGTTCCCCGTTTATTCTCATCTTGCATTGCCAGTATCTGAGATATGCGGCTAGGCCGTTTGATAGAAGTTCTAAAAGCGAACGTAGGCAATAGACGGACCGTTGAAACCCTGTTCAACGAAGAAGCTTCACTATTCGCGAATTTTCTGAGAGAAGAAAGAGAGAACGTTTGGGTTGGTTGGGCTAAAATTTAATTTTTTTTCTCTTTCTTCATGTACGAGCTAGCGCATGTAGTAAGTTCGTAGAACTCTGTTCAGATGCGGAGCTCTCTCTTCATCAGTAGAGCCTTGGAGCCATTGCTATGGCGGTGGTAGTTCTTATTGCCCCGTCTATTAGCTGAATCTTATCTATTATCTTGCTTAGCCCAGGAATGTTAGGGAACTCAGCATAGGCGATGACATCGTATTGACCAGAAACTGCGTGTGCAATCTTCACTCCCTCAATTGCGAGGGCTTTCTCCGCAACCTTCCAGTGTTTCCCTGTTTCAACGTTTATGAGAATAAACGCGTTCAATCTATTCTCCCTCTTTGTCACACATTATAGTGTCACGAGAAGCCTAAAAATTTATCTAAGCAAGAATTCCGTGCTGATGATTATCCATATAGGGTTTAACCTTCAAGGAAAATCCTTTTGCATGTATACAGCTGACAGAATGGGTAATGAAGAAATGTTATCGTCATTTGATAACAAGTTTTTCAGGTAGGACCAAGCGTACCACTTCTACACATTGTTCAAAATCCTGTCCTAGTTGAGAACAAATTTCAAATCTGTCCTTCTTAGACAAAGTGTGAATTTCCAGCGTACCAGCGTAGGTCTTCGTATAACCAGTTCGGTGTGCAGACCATAAATTGTCAGCTATATCCGCTTTCTTCATTTCAATTTTTTTAATATCAGAGTAGGGTATTTCGAAGTTATCTTTATCTGCTTTAAGAATACTTTCTAAAGAACCCTCTTTGTGACCTTCCATTGATATCCTGTCAAACATTTTGCGGGTTTTTCTGTCCGTAAGTATGAATTTTGCTCCGAGTTTTGCTCCTATGAGCCTATTGCGAGTAAAAACAAAGGTGAAACCTTTTGGATACAACAAAGACTTCCACATCCAACTTCTCATTTTGTCAACGACGAAGGAACCTATTACTTCCTCACTCATACACCCAAATCCCAGCTATGGTATCAAATTTTGTTAGATATCTTTTGACATACTAGTAAACTGTTTTCGCAGTGATGCCGTTGATATCGATGGATTTTTCTTCGTTGGTATTTGGGTGGCGATATACAATGTGGTACATTGGCACATAGACTAAGATGCGTTCTGAGACTTTGAATAGTTCAGAAATCACTTTTTTTATGTCTTTAGGTCTTTTGACTATTTTTGTTCTAACGATCTCGACCTCTTCCTCGGGGTTGGTTTCAATCTTGCTGGCTTTTTCCTTCAGCCCTGCTAGTATTTTTTCGGGGTTTTCCTCAGAAGGGGCGGGGGGAATCTGATCTAATGGAAGTTCATTTCCCTTCTTATCTAACAAAAGGTAAGCCTTGTCTTCGTATTTAATTCGTTCTTCGCCAACGATTTTTGCTTTCTGGCCATCATGACTCGAGGTCTCTGGTTTGATGACGTTATTAAAGAGAACGATTTCCGTTACGTCATCTGCGACCTCTATGGTGTAGGCTCCTTCTCGGTAGTAATCTATGTCGTACGTTCCGTTCACAATCATGTAAGGTTCATAGAATTTCTCAAAAGAAACCAGTTGAATTTCGTCGGGGCTTCGCTTGAAGATGCCGAATCTAGAAAACAGCTTCGTCTTCTCATTCTCGCCCGCTATCTTAGCTACGCCAGGATCAACCAGAGGCTTGTAGACAACTATTCTTCTTTTACATATGTCTTCAGGTATTTTCGGCGCTTCTTTTTGTAGGGGTGCCCCACACTTACTGCAGAATTTGGAAGTTTCCTTGTTTTCGACTCCACATTTGGGGCATTTGATCATGATTTTCTCTCCACTGAAAAGTAAGGCAGAAACCTGCTTATTTGTGTTTAGAATCACCTCCAACATTGTCAAAAGCCAAGGTCAAAGACTTCACGGTTAAGACTGTGAAGCTCTCCAGCAACAAGAAGGCTAAATTAGAATAATTGAACGATCCCAAAACTACAGACTTAATGAAGAAAATGAATCTCTATTTCGAGGGTAAGGTAGAAATCCCACGAATTAAACACGGCAATAGACAGACCATAGAGACATTGATAAATGAAGAAGCCCTATTATTTGCAGGATATTTGAGAAATGAGCGGAAAGAATGGGCTCCAAGAATAGGACTGATAAACTTGATTCAGTGATTGAAATGGTGAATATTGACACTCTGATTAATTACATAGACACATCTCAAGAGCGCGCACGCTTGATGAGAATTAAGCATCCACATGAAAGATTTGAACCTGATGAAGTTCATATAATGTTTGATATCGTCAAGAAAATATCTGATAAACATAAGTTGAGTTCTAAAGTTCTCTATCTAAACAATAGAATAACATACTTAGCCTTAATTGTAAGAAGATTACGAAAGGCACTTGATATCGCCAACAAAACTCCAGAGCTTAAAACAATTCAGCTCCGGCTCATAGAAATTGACATTGAAGCCTTCTTTCATATCTCATATTCGTTACTCAATGTACTTGCAAAACTAACCCCCGAATTGCTTGATAAACCTGTAAAAGGACTTAAAAGTGAAAGCTTCGATAAACAAAGAAATTGGTTTATGAAAGAAGAGAACAGAAAGGCAGACCCCGAGTATAGTGAATATCTAGAAAAAAATTTGGGCTGGTATGAAGATTTTCACTCTCATCGTACACAACTGTCTCACCATCATCCACTTCTAACATATCGCTCTGTCCCAGAATTGATACTCTTTTTTGACACACGTGAAAGAAAAGGATTTATGCCAGACAAAAATGTTAGAGAATTCATTGATCAAAAAGCAAATGGAATCGTTGAGTTTGTTTCCTTCTACAACGACCATTTTGGAAAGAATTAATGCGTCCTCTTTGTGTGTGTTTTTTATTTTTGTTGAGAGAGTTAGTTAGAGAAAGATAGATAGAGGGAGAAGAGGGAAGAGGAAGAGAGAGGTAGAGGGTGTGTTTTGGTTGTTTTTGGGTCATAGGTATGGATTGCTCTTTTGGCAGTCACTGTCAAATGCGGTTTTGTCGGATATTTGGCAATGACTATTAGGTTTTGGCTTATTCGACCACTTGGGCTCGTTTGAAGACGTACCATGAGATAAATAAGAATGCAAGGATGTAAGCCGCGGCTACGGCTATTGATCTCAGCAGAACGAACGAGAGGGACTCCGTGTAAAGGGGAACCAGCGTAGGTTGTCCATAGGAAAAGCTTCTTTTGTAGAAAGTCACATTTGATGAGGGGTAAAGGGCATAGGTAACCAAGGTAGGGGCAATATTGTCTATCCCGCTAGACACGGATATGCCCAAGCCATTGATAGTTCCCGTCACCCCGCTGCTTGGCAGATAGCTGAGAACCCAAGCCTGATCTGAAAAAATTGATAAAATCGGGGTGCTGATGAGCAGACCAACAAAGATGCCGAAGGCGCCGAGAGCCGCTATCATTGAACTTTTTGAAAGGGAGCCTATTGCCAGAACTATGGCTACCCAAACGAAGGTACTGATTATGCTTCCAACTAGAGAAAGCGGGATAAGATGAAGGTTATTCTGAGGACCATATACGGCTGTCCCGCCAACGACTGCATAGGCAAAGAGAACAACGTAGGCAGAGAGGATCATGATGAAAGATGCAACAAGCTTGCCCAGAAAAACGAATGTTCTAGAGACAGGTTTTGTCAACAGCGGAACGATCGTGCCGCTCTCGAATTCGCCTGAAATGCTGTTCATAACCGTTACGAGAGCAAAAAGGAAGAAAACAAAGGCGTTAGGGCTGAAGTTGACCGCGTAGTCCGGATTCGGGGGCAACGGCTCACCCGCATTGTTATACAAAATCACTGGCAAGACTAAACTGAGAGTAGCGAAGGCAAACGCAACCACGACGATACCTATGAACTTTTTCTTTCGAATATTCCACAGGATCTCGTACTGTACGACAGCCAAGAAACGGGTTGACAAAGTTGAATACCTTGCGGCTTCCTTCCTGTTAACGGCTTTCATTCTGTTTTACCTCCGTCTGATTTGGCTACGAGCTTCATGAAAGTTTCTTCAAGACTATGCCCCTTCAAACCCATTGAAACGATGACCCCGCCGGATTTCGTTATTTCCTGAGAAACCAAGGCTCTAACATCATCGCGCGCCCTCAATTCGATAGTCATAGCATTGCCATCTTGCGACAGACCGGAGACGAACGGCAGCTTCTTCACCGCATCAACGATCGCGTTAGAAATCTTGGCTACCTCTACTTGCAGTGTGGCTGATCCTGAAAGCTTACGTGAAACGTTTTGAAGAGTATCTGAAGCTAAGGATACTCCGCGGTCAATGATGGTAACGTTGCTGCAGATTTGTTCAACCTCGAATAAGAGATGGGACGACAGAAAAACTGTCACGCCTTCTTTTGCTATCTCCTTCATCAACGTTCTGACTTCAACCATCCCCACGGGGTCTAACCCTAAGCTCGGTTCGTCCAGTATGACTAACTCAGGCTCATTTAACAATGCCTGTGCGATGCCTATTCGTTGCTGCATGCCCTTACTGTATTTTCCGATAAGATCTTTTTCCCTGCCTTTAAGCCCAACCATTTCCAACAGTCTAGGTATTTGCTCTTTTCTCTCCTGTGTCGTCATCCCATACATTTTTCCATAGATGTCAAGAAGCTCCCATCCCTTCAAATGCTTCGGGAACTTCGGCAGCTCAGGCATGTAACCCATTTTTAACCTAACGTCCGGGTTGTCCCCGTGAACCTCCTCTCCTAGAACCTTAACGGTGCCCGCATCGGGGGTTAACAACCCAACCAAAACCTTTATGGTCGTACTTTTTCCTGCACCGTTAGGACCGAGGAAACCGTGAACCGTGTTCCGCTCGACCCTTAAATCAAGGTTGTCCACTGCAGTCAGCGAACCATACCTTTTTGTTAAAGCACTGGTTTCTATGGCTAGTTCCATCTCAAGAGCTCCCCCTTGAAACTCCGATCTCCGCATCTGTCGACGTTTACCATTCACAATGGAATACATAAAGTTATTTCATGATTATAACCTATTCTGAAGGACAACTTAGATATTTTGCATTGTGCGTCGTGTCTTGTGTCTATCCCTCTATGTGCCTATCTGTAGTCAACAAGAAAGAGCACCCGAATGCACCGTAGGAAAAAAAATTCGATCATCCATTAGCCGCCCTTTCTTCCTCACCACATTTCCTAGAGCGGATGTGAAGATACCGAAGGAAAATCCTTTCAAAACAGACAGTGATCACTATGCTTGAATGAAGCTAAGAGATATGGGTTCCTTGCGTTCCTGTTGTTTTTCGGCATTTGTCGCAGTATCTGAAGACCTCGAAGCGTTGTCCTGTAGGCTTGAATCCCAGTTGCTCAACTATCTTTTTATACATTTCTTTGATACTTTCCGCCTCGTAGTCGGTGATCTCGCCGCATTTCTGGCAGACAACGTTAATGTGGGGCGCCATGTTCGGGTCATATCTTGAAATCCCGTTGCTTGGTCCAAGCTCTTGAACCAGCCCTGCGTCTGTGAGGAGATGCAATGTTTGGTAGACCGTGGCTGGACTCATCGTTGGATGCTTCTCTTTCACCTTCCGGTATACCTGTTCTGCCGTGGGGTGATCTTTGCTTGATAGTATGATCTTGCAAACTGCTAAACGTTGAGGTGTAACCTTGTAACCTCTTCCGCGAAGCATGGCTATGATCTGCTGGGTGTTCATGTGCAAGGGTAATGCGGCATGTTACTTAAATTGGTTTCTAAAGAAAAGCAATGTTTAAATAATAATCATTATTGTTTTACATCATACGTAAACCAAACTGAATGGAGGTGACACTATGGCTAGAGTAGCGCGAGAGATGGTGGAGAAATCCGGCATCAATGTCGATCAGCTCGTGGAACTGTTGGTCAAGAACGCCGCAGCCGAGCTCACAACTTACTACTACTATACCATCCTCAGGTGCAACCTGATAGGACTAGAAGGCGAAGGAATCAAAGAGATCGCAGAAGCAGCCCGCATCGAAGATCGAAACCACTTTGAAGCTCTGGTTCCCCGCATATACGAGTTAGGAGGCAAACTCCCAGAAGACATGAAGGCATTCCATGACGCGTCGGCTTGTCCGCCCGCCAAACTGCCGAAAGACCCAACTGACGTTAAGGCATTGCTGAAGGTTTTGGTGGAAGCTGAGAGATGCGCAGTGCGAGGATACACCTATATTTGTAACTTGACGGCTGGCAAAGACCACAGAACCTACGATCTATCACAATCAATACTCAACGAGGAAATAGAACACGAATCATGGTTCTCCGAATTCCTAGGTGAAGGACCATCCGGACACTTCATGCGCAGAGGCGAGACCTCACCTTTCGTCTCAAAGTTCCTCAGGTAAACATCTCCGCCCTTTTCCGTTTTCCCTCTTTTTTATAAGACATTGCATATAGGTTATGTGTTGCACATGATTGATGATATAATTTGGCTCGGCTTCACTGCCAGCCTAGTTGCAGGTCTATCTACAGGCGTAGGAGCCCTACCAGTACTATTCACTAGAAAGGTTTCGGACAGATTGCTGGATGTCATGCTCGGGTTCTCCGCCGGCGTCATGCTGGCAGCCACCTCATTCAGTCTGATAGTTCCAGCCATTGATCTAAGCGGTCCATGGGTCGCCGTTCTAGGAATCATTCTGGGAGCGATCGTGCTGCATCTGTTTGACCGTTTCATTCCCCACTTTCATCCGGCACTGGGCGCAGAGGGACCCTCCTCCAGGCTTTCACGGGTCTGGCTGTTTGTCCTTGCCATAACCATCCATAACTTCCCCGAAGGGTTGGCAGTGGGAGTCAGCTTCGGTGGCGGAGATGTTGCAGCAGGAATGGTAATCGCGCTGGCTATTGGGCTTCAGAACATGCCAGAAGGTCTCGCAGTTGCATTGCCGCTGTTAAGGGAAGGATACAGCAGGCGCAAGTGCTTAGGATATGGAACCTTGACAGGTTTGGTTGAACCCGTCGGAGGTTTGCTCGGGGTCACGCTGGTCTCCATCTTCCATCCGATCTTGCCTTGGGGGCTAGCTTTTGCTGCAGGCGCCATGCTTTTTGTCGTGAGCGATGAGATGATACCTGAAAGCCACAGGAAAGGCTTTGAGAGAGAAGCAACCTTTGGACTAATAGCTGGATTCGTCCTCATGATGTTGCTGGATTGCTTATTTACTTGAAAAAGGCTTCTTTTTTATCGAATTTAGAGGGATCAGATGCATGAAAGAATTTACTGAAAAAGAGCTTGCCCGATACAATGGGAAAAACGGAACCCCAGTTTACGTGGCGTACAAAGGAAAGGTGTACGACGTATCAGCCAGTTTCCTTTGGAAAGATGGAACCCACCAAGTCGTTCACAACGCTGGCGCAGATTTGACAGATGCCCTAGAGCAAGCCCCACACAGCGGAGACATCCTCACAAAGTTTCCCGTAGTTGGAACCCTACATAATGCTAATGCGCCACCTGAACCACGTTAGGCATTCATTCAAAATTTTCTTTTTTTCGCTGTTCGTTCACTTGCGTACGAAAAGTTCTTAGTCACATATAGCTTGGCTACGGGCTTCCACCTGCTTTTTTCTTGGAATAGTTAGAAAGCTTTTTGGGTGAGAGGTTTCTAGCTAGAGATTGATGGAGCGAATGAGGGTGAAGAAGGCAGACAACGATGGACATTATCACTATATTAGCAATAGTTCTCGGCACAACATTTCTGTTCAACCAATCTTTTAAGAAATTAGGGCTTCCACCAGTGGTAGGGCAGATACTGGGCGGATTGATTCTCGGAGTTCCATTCATTAAATCGCTACTTTTCCAAGACGAATCAGCCTTTATGATCGTTGATCTATTGGCGGTTCTCGGCATTCTTTTTCTATTATTGCTCGTTGGGCTGGAGATAGATATCGAGAAGATTCTACAAAGCTCAAAAGAAGCAGTAATGATATCCCTATTAGCCGCGATTGTGCCTTTATCAATGGGCTTTCTGTTTCTAAGAGCGCTGGGCTATAGCACGATTGCGTCACTGATCTTTGGCGGAGCATTATCAGTTACTGCTGAAGGCACAACAGTGAAGGTTCTCATGGATTCAAACGTCCTTAACACAAAACTAGGGGCAATAATCGTGTCAGCTGGAGCAATTGACGACATATTCGAAGTCCTCTTCTTAAGCATGGTAACAGTACTCGGCTTCGGAGGAAGCGCAATCCAACTTGTTTATCTCCCGCTGGAATTCCTAGCTTTCGCAGTAGTAGCCTATCTGCTTTTCAGGCTGGTTTCTAAAGCATTGAGGACTATCGAAAAGAACGGGGATGATGTTGAACTTTTTTCGCTTGTAGTTATCTTCGTCTTGATAATAGGCGCATTGTCTGAATCCCTTAAAATGGGCTACCTCATTGGAGCTTTAATCTCGGGTTTCCTGCTTCAGATTTCGTTGAAGCGCCTAAGAAAAAAAGATGAAGAAGAGATAGTAAACGCAACAAAACTCATCACATTAGCCTTTGTGGTGCCTTTCTTTTTTGTAAACATCGGCTTAAACTTCAATTATGAGTATCTGTTCGGAAACATCTTTCTCATGATCTCCACCATCGCCATAGCTTTTCTAGGCAAGATAATTGGCACACTAGCAGCCAAGCCATTTTCAAGGCTAAGCCCAAAACAGCTCTACATAATTGGGTGGGGAATGAACTCACGTGGAGCCGTAGAGCTCGTAATCGCGCTGCTCGCATTGAAACACGGATTAATAACCCAAGACATCTACTCAGCACTTGTGGCAATGGCAATAACCACCACCCTTATCTTCCCATTTGTCCTCCAACGAGAAATCAAAATTAACCCCAAAGCCATGGAATAAAATGTGTTTGTTGTATGCGTTAGGAGCGAACAAATACACCAGAATCAGAAAAAAGGGAAAAATCAAAATTCAACCACCTCGCCGGGTTCTATCTGCAATTTCTCCACTAGCGTGGCAACGGCTTTCTCAAAACATTCATCAGCTCCTTTGTATGAAATTCGGGAGATCCCTCACGCCCCCGACCAGTCCGGTTTCCGAATTTCGCCCATTCTGCAAAATCTACATTGGTGTCGGGTTGCCTTTAGTTTATTGGGAAGCGTAGGAGCGCTGCTATTCCTCCGAGCGAGGCAAGTTTCATTCCTGCTTCGTGTTCCGTGCTGATTATGACGATTTTGCCCTTCTTCTCTTCAACTCCGCGCATTACGTCTTCAAGCACGCCTCGTTCTTCATCCGAGGCTTCCCTCAGCCGAACATCCGTCAGCAGAAGCTCCTCCACGGCGCCCAGACTGTTCGCCTTTTGCACTTCTGTCATGCCATATGTTACGTCGTTCCGGCTTTTTCCCAGACGCCTGAGGACTTCTTCCATGGCTTCGGCTTCCTCTGCTATCCGCACGTGGCTGAGTGTCTTGGTCAAGACGCCTGAACGCATCGCCTCGTATATGCCGGCTTTGCCTGTGCTGTTGACACCTTTGACATCGAAGACTTTCCCGCGTATCGTTGGCGCTTTCTCTTCCAAATACTTCACGAACCTGTTCTTGACGAAACCCAGTCCGATTATGACCAAGGGACTCTCTGAACCCGCTAATACGCCTGCTAAGGTTTGGGATGCCGATTTGAATAGTTCCTGAAACGCTTTTGTCCTTTCGTCGGCTATGCGCTTGCCGGGAAGGTTCGCCCGCTCTTCCGCCTTTATGTCTAAGCCAAAGCCCCTCAGAACAGCGACGCAGTAGCCTTCGTCGTCTATGGCAATCACAGTGATAGGTGCAACGCCCTTTTCTGTAGCCCTCTCTAGCTGCTCGATCTGGTAGCTCATCCACTTGGGCTTCACAACTGTCAATGGGCTGTTCAGGTCTACGCTTAAAGTGTGGTGGGAGCCCACTGCACCGATGGCTTCAGGCGCCTCGCAGACGATGCCGTGAACCCTGAGCCTGTTCAGATTCCGATCCCACATGACTTTCTCAACGGTTACGCCGAGAAAAACCGAGACCCTCTTGCCCTTCTCTTCGCGGTCGTAGCGGTCGCTGGTCTTTATTTCCCTTGTTGTTCGGGCGTAGACCCTGTCACCCTTCTGAACCACATTGTACAGTACCCAGAAGTCGTCCAGAAACTCGGGAAGCACCACCACAGTATCGTGCTTGACGTCCTTACGCAGGATCCTCATGCAGACCGCACTCCTCAGACAACGGGCAACGTGGATACATGTCTTAATTGGGCTTTGAATGCTGTTAAATGTATCGAAAAAGAACAGACGAACCAAAGGCACAAAACGCGCGAAGACTTCATAATTCTTTCAAAAGCATCCTTGTTTACAAGATTCCAACGGGTACCTGTCCACTCAGTGCCTTTGCCACGTTCCCAGCAACCTTCTCCTTATGCTTCTCCGTACGTGGTGCGCCGTAAACGTCTGGCAAAACAGGCGGTTCAAAGGACAGGTTGAGCGGAGCTCATCTCTCTCGATGCAGGATGGGTTGCGATTGGCGGAAAAATGTACAAAATGCTCCGAGGAACAATGGATTGTAGATCAAAGAAACGAAAAGTTTATAAAAATCTGTCGCTCAAGCTTTGCTTGCCCAAGAGATCTAGGCTGCCAAACCCCCTTCTCATCTCCCCGGCAGCTTCGGTCTCTTGGCTTCTCCTTTTGTAAGCGTGCCTAGAAGCGAGGTTAATGGTTGCGTGACTTTATCTCTTTCTTTGCCACCGGCTTTCTTTTCAGGCGTGTTCCGCAGACCTCGCATAGGTCTTGCCCGTAATCAGGTGGATACTTTTTGCGGCATGCTGGGCAGTATCGGAGCCAATGCAGGTAGAAGCGTATGCCCAAAGTTATGAGTGGGGTGAATTCCACGTTTATTTTGCGGGCGACGTTCTGTATGGAGTAGTCGTCCGTGACTATGTTGGGGCAGGCTCCATCATCTTTCAACTGCATAGCCAAGGCAAGGACCTTCATATCGGCTTCGGAGAGAGAGTCCAAGTCTCCAGTCTCTTTGGAGGACTCTTTCGCCATGTTCAGGTATTTGGGGCTGGGCTCCACAATCTTGATCTTTCCGCTCTCGGTTGCTGCCTCGAATTTTAGTTTGATCAAGGAGCTGCTAATCAGTTCTTTGCCGACAGCGGGAACCGAATAGAGTTCGTCTTCGACAGCGAAGGGGTCGAAGCCCGCCATGAAAGCCGAGGTATCGAGCACTATGGTTTTACGTCTGCCCATTTCTGGTTGTCTTCCTCTCTTGAGAAGAGAAGCCTGGCTTTTAGGCGGTGGTAGAAGTTGTCCTCGAAACGGATGAAGAGAGATTCGTGTTCAGACTTCTTGATCAGCACCGAAGGCTTCTTCTCGTCTATCTCCCTCTGGAAGTCGCCGTCAATCACGACCGTCGCCGCGCGGGGCCGAAGCAGATCTAGAGTCAAGGCTGAAGAGGCTGAAAAGACGAGGGGCCGCAGAAAAGTGAGGGGGCAAACAGGGGTCAAGACAAAGGCATCCAAGCCGGGATCAAGTATAGGTCCGCCGCTTGAGAATGAATATCCCGTTGAGCCGACTTGGGTTGCTATGATCACGCCGTCAGCCCTGCATTCAGTCACGTCGGCTCCGTCCTTTCTTATTCGCAGGTGGAGAAGCTTCGCCAGATAGCGCGACGTCACGAAGACTTCGTTCAGGGCATCGGGAAGCCTAGTGTCGTTCACGAAGGAAGCGATCTTGCTGCAATGTTCGATGTGGTAGGCTCCTGCCAAATATTTTTCTACGGCTTCGAAGGCGTTTTCAGACGGTGCCTCAGTCAAGAATCCGCGGACGCCCATGTCTATCGCGAGTATGGGTGGTTCCGGCTTTGGGATGCGGAGGCATGTCTTGAGGATGGTGCCGTCGCCGCCGATTGTGACTATTAGGTCGGTTTTCATCTTGTCAAGCGGGGTTGATGCTTCAGCGTGACCGGTCTTTTGGGCGAGGCTTTGTTCAAGCAGGACTTTGAAGCCTTCGCGTTCGAAGCGGTCTGTCAACTGGGATGCTAGCTGAAGCGCTTCTTTACGATCTGTGCGAGCAACTATGCCTGTGGTTCTCGGCAATGTTTTCACCGCGCCAAATAATTATTTAGGCGGAACCTTATTAAACTATAAAAGGCACCTATATGTAAAGGATTACTCTACCTTTGGGGTTTGAGTGGAAGGTTATCGGCAATGAGCAAGCCAGTGGATGTTGGAAGCCTGAAAAATGGAACATATGTGATCGTGGACGACACGCCGTGTCGCATAGTTGGGACTTCAAAGTCCAAGCCGGGAAAACACGGTTCCGCAAAGATGCGGGTCGTCGCCATAGGCGTCTTCGACGGTGCAAAGCGGAGCTTCGTGAAGCCCGTTGACGCGAAGGTTGACGTGCCCATAATCGAGAAGAAGAGTGCCCAAGTCTTGGCAACGCTGCCCAGCAGTGTGCAGTTGATGGACTTGGAGTCGTATGAGGTTTTTGAGACACCCTTCCCAGATGACGAAGGCATAAAGTCAGGACTTACTGCGGGCGGAGAAGTCGAATACTGGCGCATCCTAGGCAGAACAAAGATTATGCGGCTGAAAAACTAAAGGCTGAGCATATCTTATTTTGCTCTCTGATAGGGCTATTTTCTAACCGAAAATCTTATTAGCCTTGTCAACCAGATGTGGTTAACAGGGGTTGAAGAATCTGTCCGCATCATCAGGACGCCTAATTGCCCATCGAGGGATGGTTTTTGGTCTTCACAGAAAAGGGCATTCCCAAACAGAGATCGCATCAAAACTCAACGTAAGCAGACAAGCCATCCACAAAACCCTAGATAAGTTAAAAATTAACACTCGATGCGCAGGTTCCAGTGATGGAATCTATATATGTTGATTCTGATACTAATTGTTATTGAGGGGGAGCAAGTTGAAAGGTTTTTGCAGAGTTGCTTTTCTTGCAGTATTGAGTCTTTTATGTTTCGCCTCGTTAGGTGGCATTACCCAAAGCATCGCCTTGACTGATGAGGAGATCCATCTACACATTTTTCCTTATAGCAGTCTACAGCACGATACTACTCCTTACGGTGGTATGCTGTATCTTTGGTTTGTTTTTAGGGGCGTTGACGGCCCTCTTGATGCCTCAGACTTCACAAGCGAACCAACTTTCAGCAGCATGTCAATAAGTTGCAGTTACTCGCCTGATAACAGCACAAATAACATACAATTCCATGTCGTACTGGATACCAGTGTTGTGGGTGTCTCAGCTGGAAGGGTGGAAGCGGATATTATGAAGGCAAAAGTTGAGGATCTCTTCGAAGTAGCACTACCTTACACAGGAAATTCTACTATAAGCGGGTTGACCTATTATAGATACGAGATTGATGAGTGTCCTGCTATTCAGAAATTCAGAGACCTTTTCATGCAGCTTAAACCGTCCACTGGGTTTGGCCAAGTAATAACTCCAGCGTTGATTGGGAACAAGGTATCAATAAGTTTCTCTCTCGGCATGGATGAAGGCTTGCCAAAGTGGAGTATGAAGGCGTTCATCACTTATCCAGACTACTTCCCATACGGCAGTGATCGAGAGTTCACTGTCAGTTTAAAGGCATTAGCTGGCTATTCGGGAACCATTCAACCTTCACCTGAAGCTGCAGCATCTACTCTTGAAATTTTCATAATTCAATCTATAGAATACAGGCTGTTATCTCTTGAAACAACACCACCACAGATGCAGATGCAACAATCCGGTAAGGCACCAGATCTTACCTGGGTTTATAGCGCAACCATAAAAGATAGTGGTGTTGAGGATTTGGCAATCCATTTCAGAATCGTCCCACCCCCCTCCACAGACCCAACAAACATCATTGTGCTTATCGGCATCGTGACTGTGGCGATATTGAGCGTTACAGTGTTCATCATAAAGAAAAGACGAAACATGTTGAAGTGATTTAGCTGCATCTGAAAGACGGCGTAAAAACCATTGTGGATAAGACGCATGGGCTGGGTCTACCAGTGCTCATAGACTGCGAGAACAATGACATAGACAATACTATCCGCGTTATCGCTGAGAAACTTTTTTAAAGGCAAACCTCGAGGCGGTTATAGATAATCTTTTTGTGGGATGGGTTATTTCCTGACCGAAAGTTTTATTAGTCTTGTCAACCAAGTTTGGTTAACAGGGGTTGAGGAATTTGTCCGTTGCGTCAGGATACCTAACTGCCTATCAGGGCATGATCTGGGGTCTTCGCAGAAGAGGGCTTTCCCAAACAGAGATCGCGTCAAAACTCGATGTGAGCAGACAAGCCATCCACAAAACGCTGGATAAAGCCAACAATCGGGTTCTGAAAGCCCTCTTGGACGCGGCTCAAATCAACAAACTTGATATTAGAAAGGTTGATTCCGTTAAGGGATTATTGGTGGGTTATAGCCGGGGCTTTCGTTCCCGAGTCTTCCTGATCTATAGCTCTAAAAACGGCGTACAGATGTGGTATGAGCATCAAGGTCAATGCGAGGGCTGCCAAAGACGCGGGGAATGCACCCGAAAGCTTCTTGAAACCGCGAAAGAGTGGGAAATAGAACTGACAAGCGAAGAAGAAAAGTTCCCACCGACCCTGTTAGCAGAAAAACTGTTCTCAGGAGCCACTGAACAAAAATGAAAAAGTCAGGATTCTTATCGAATCTGGCGTATTCAATAAGAAAAAGGATGGGCTGGTGTCCGAAAACGCCCAGCCCAAAAGGTTTCGGGAATACCCTCCTTTTTTCTCAGCAGGTTAAAGGGGGACGACCGGATGGCGTGACAGCGCTCTTCCTTCTCAACATAATCGGGGGATCAATAGCGGTTATTCTAGGTTTGATATTTGCTGCAATATTTTCTCGCGGAATTGGACTTGGAGCAACGATGGGCATGTTCGCCTCAATTCTCATTCCGATAGGAGCAATTCTAATGTTCACGGGTCTTCTCTCTGTGTGGACTGGCTGGGCTATATGGAAGGGAGCTGGATGGACGTGGACTCTAAACGTCTATCTCGCAATCCCTGGCATAATCTATAGAATTGCAATAGCAGCTCACGGCTTAATCAGGGGAAATGCAATATTAGCCTGTGGCCTAATCTATGTGCCTCTCGACGTGTTGATCCTCTACTATCTCCTCAAGCCAGATGTGAAGGCGTGGTTCTACAGACCCTTAGAGGGTGAACACGTCGCTACTGAAGGAATCAACGTGCCTGAGCTTTACGGAAAGTTACAGCAGGCATACGCACATGTTTACGGCGGCAACAACTGGTTTCTGGAGGACAAAATAAGATTCTTCACGGACAGAGGACTAAGCCGAGAAGAAGCAATCCACAAACTCGCCGAAAAAGAAAGGCTGTTTGAAACGGGGTGATGTCTCTTATGAAAAAAGTAGCCTTCCTATCGAATCTGATATATTCTCTGAAAGAACTCTTCAAAGGAAGGGATGCAATATGAGGATTGAAGCTCGTTTCCGTTGTTTGTTCGTTTGTCTGTTATGTGTCAATCTATCTTTGGGGATTGTGTGTGCATCTGCATCCGACATAGAACAATATCAAGAAGACCTATCTCTAAGCATCAGTACACTGAATGAAGATATCACGTTATCTTTCGCTTTCTCTAACGTTAGTGGGTTATTTGATGCATCAACTCTAACATCAGATCCTAGTTTCATAATGATGATGGCTGCAGCCCAGAAAGCAAACGAAAGCTACACGCTTGCAATCTCGTCATTCTTTAACGCGACTCTAGTCACTCTTGCAGAGGCAAAAGCAAAGGCTGATGCTGTCACCTCTGATCTTTCAAATATCTTCGGCGCTTCTATTCCTTTCAAAAGCAACTCTACAGTAGCAGGTTTAAGAACCTTTGCTTACGAGCTTGATGATTATCCTGCTCAAAACCTTGAAAACATATTTCTAAGTTATATCCCTTTCCAAGGATTTGCTGAACTCATCAATCAAGGCTTAAATTATACTTTGGTCTCCTTCTACTTGTTCCCTGAGACCTTGTATCCAAATTTTGAGGGACCGCTAATATGGACAATACAAGCAACTATCAGCTGCGAATATTACCTCGACATTAGTCCTGGGCATGAGTATGAGCTGAGCGTAAGGAGCCTATTGAACTATCCACATTCAATCATGGCTTCACCTTTTTCGTCAGCCTCAAGAATCTCCTTATCTTTTATTGAGGACACTAAAACAATGAAGGTTCTCTTCTTGGAGACTAGTCCTCAAATGAGCAAACAGGAAACACCCCTCGGACAGTATAAGCTTACAACGTTTACTGCAGAATTATCTTCGGGAAGCAGCATTGAAGATTTTTCAATCCACTTCAAGATCGTTTCACCTGGCTACGTTGACCCGACAACCATTGCCATAGCGGTCGGCGCTGCAATTATGGTTGTGGCTGTTTTGGGCATCATAGGGTTTGTTGTCAAGAAGAAGCACAGGATTAAGGAAGAGAAAAATATTTTTGGTAAGCATTAGCCTTTTGTCCTTATTGCTTTTGCGTTGTCCTCGATCAGGCTTAGTGCTTTTTCTATGTGTTCCTTTTCGATTCCTCTGTGTGTCACCATTCTTATCCCTGTCTTGCTGCGGTTCAACGCGAGGACCCCGCGTTCCCTTAGCCTATTCACGAACTCCGCGGCTTCGATGCCTAGCCCGCCAACATCCAAGTTGACCATGTTTGTCTGCACCGCCTTCAGATCAACAGCGATTCCCTCAATTTTGGCTAGGCCCTCTGCCAGAAGCCTAGCGTTCTTGTGGTCGTCTTCCAGCCGGTCTATCATCTTCTCGAGGGCGATTATACCAGACGCTGCGATGATGCCTGCTTGGCGCATTGCACCGCCGATTGTTTTCCTGTTCTTCCATGCCCTTTCGATGAACTCGTTACTGCCGACTATAATTGAGCCGAGTGGGCAGCTCAGCCCCTTCGAGAGACAGAACATCATGTTATCCACATGTTTTGTGAATTCTCGCACATCAGTCTTCATGGTCACGGCGGCGTTGAAGACGCGGGCTCCATCCATATACAACGTTAGCCCATGCTTTTTGGTGACCCTGCTGATGGCTTCAATCTGGCTGGGCGTCACAATCGCGCCGCCCGCCCTGTTATGCGTATTCTCTATGCAGACGAGGGTGTTGGGTGGAAAGTGAAGGCTTTTTGGTTTGATGGCTGCCTCAACATCGTTTGGGTCCATAACGCCCATCTTTCCCTGTATGGGCCACGGCATGACGCCTGCTATGGCTGAGATTCCGCCTGACTCGTAGTAGTAGAGGTGGGATTCCGCCTCAAGAATAGCGCAGTCTCCGCGCTGCGTGTTGCTCATAATGGAAACGAGGTTTGCCATGGTGCCGCTTATAACAAGCAGAGCTGCTTCCTTCCCCATCTTCTTGGCAGCCATCTCCTCAAGCCTGTTAACCGTCGGGTCTTCCCTGTAGATATCGTCGCCGAGCTCCGCATGCCTGATAGCCTCAAGCATCTCCTCGGTTGGCAGAGTGACCGTGTCGCTCCTCAAGTCGATGATTTCTGTCAACTTTTTCATTACTCCTGCTGAATAGGCTCTTCTTTGACGCATCTGTTTAGACTGCAGATGAACTTTAATGTTTCCTCTTGAACCGAGGTGGCCTGCACTTCGTGCGTCGCGTGGCAACGCGGAATACGATTTTACTTTTTAGATAGAACAGATTCAATTATATGCATGGCTAGAGACGGGTGGCGGCGTGATGGTTGAGTATGAAAAGCCAGTTCGTCCTGAAGAGATCGAGCACATCGTGGTCTACCGCAAGGATGACGAGTACGCCGGGTGGCCCTTCAACGGCGGTTTCTGGAACCTAAACGGCGAACTTCTCGTAGGCTTCAACCGCAACAAATGTCCATACAAGACGCCTAGCGACGTAAAACACAGCCAAATACAACTAGGCGGAGGACAACTAGTCGTTATGCGCTCAAAAGACGGCGGGCACACGTGGCCAATCGGGGAGCTCAAAACAGTCATCAGAAGCAAAGATGAACTACGCGCAAAGATTCAGCATTACCCGCCTGATGCCAGCCCATTTCCGAAACCTAAACCCGCTGACTTCTCAAACCCAGACGTTGCGATGGCAGTGGAGACGCCTCTCGGGAAAGAACGAGGCCCCACAGCCTACTTTATAACTAGAGACCGAGGGCACACGTGGGAAGGACCGCACCTCTTGTACAGCAAGGTGTTTGAGACGTTTCAGGCTAGGCCCTCCTACATATTGCGTCCTGACGGGATGCTGCTTTGGTTCATTCAGGGAACACGTAGGGACGAAATGCTTAGGGGAGACCATTTGAAAGAGCCCGAAGGAAGACCGTTGATCGTCGCAAGCATAGATGGCGCTGTCTCTTGGAATTTCTTAGCGTACTTAACGCCGCCATTTAATGACCCGCCGAAGATCTGTCCCCACCCAGCGATGTTGCCTGACGGCAGAATCGCAGTCGCCTTAAGAAATCTCTGGCCCGATTCCAGATTCCAGTGGACCGACGTTCACCTTTCAGAGGACGGCGGACTCACTTGGCGGTTTCTTTCAAGAGTCAACGAGTGGGGCGCGCCAGCATCGCTGTTGGTGTTGAGGGATGGGCGTCTTCTCTGCACTTACGGATGTAGAGCGGCGCCGTACGGAATCCGCGCCAAGATCAGCGAAGACTGCGGAGAAACATGGGGAAGAGAGATCGTCCTACGTGACGATGGCGGAAGCCCAGACCTAGGCTATCCCAGAACCGCGCTTCTTCCAGATGGCAAGGTCATTGCAGTTTACTACTTCAACAAAGCAGACGACGCGGTAAACTGCAACGGCGGAGTACGCCACATAGCCGCAACAATTTTTGAACCGCCATACTGAATTGTCTTTTTGCTTTGTAGAAGATAGATTTAAGGGGAACGCATCTATCTAAATCTCAGGCAGAAACACTTGCTTTCGCCACTCGACCGGGAATCTGTTCGGAGAGACTGAATTGGCTTTAGAGAAACTCGGCTCGTCACTTTACGATTCTTTGAAGAAACTCTTCCGCGCCTCAGTCGTCGACGAGGCAGCCGTTAAGGAACTGGTCCGCGACCTGCAACGGTCATTGCTACAGGCAGACGTAAACGTCAAGATCGTTCTTGACCTTTCGAAGAGGGTTGAAGAGCGAGCGCTTAAGGAGGAGCTCCCGCCCGGCATCCCCAGACGAGAGCACGTGATCAAAGTCGTATATGAAGAGATTGCACGGCTGCTAGGCGAGAAACCCGTGCCTTTGAAGGTGGAGACGGACAAGAGAAGCATCTTCATGCTTGTTGGGATTCAAGGTTCAGGCAAGACGACGACCGCGGCTAAGCTTTCAAGATACTTCCAGAAGAGAGGCTTCAAACCAGCGCTCATCTGCGTTGACACCTTCAGACCCGGTGCCTTTGCGCAGCTCCAGCAGCTCGCGAAACAGATAAATGTGCCCATCTACGGCGACGAGAAGGGGAAGAACCCAGCGAAAATTGCATCTGAAGGTCTCAAACGCTTCGAAAGGCAAGACCTCGTCATCGTTGACACGTCTGGCAGGCACAAAGACGAGAAGAGCCTCATAGAAGAGATGAAGACACTGGAAAAGACGATAAAGCCAGACGAGGTAATCCTAGTCATAGACGGCACAATCGGGCAACAGGCATTCGCACAAGCAAAGGCCTTCCACGAAGCCACGCCAGTAGGCTCAATAGTCGTGGCTAAACTGGACGGCTCAGCCCGAGGCGGCGGAGCAATCTCGGCAGTCGCAGCCATCGGCGCGCCGATAAAGTTCATAGGCGTGGGCGAAAGGATAGATGCCATAGAAGCCTTTGACCCACCGCGTTTTGTCGGCAGACTTCTAGGCATGGGCGACCTGCAGAGCCTCATCGAAAAGGTCCGCGAGGCCGAGGTTAAAGTCCCAGAGAAAAAGGTCAAAGCCATGCTGAGCGGGAAGCTCACGTTGACGGATGTGTACGAACAGCTGGAAGCCTTGAAGGGCATGGGTCCGCTCAACCGCATACTGAAGATGATGCCCGGACTCGGTTACGAGGTTCCCGAAGGCATGGCAGACGTTGCCGAAGAGAGCATGAAGAGATGGCGCGTCATCATCCAATCCATGACGCCTAAGGAGCGGGAAGACCCCAAGATACTGAGCTCTTCGAGAATAAGGCGTGTCGCAAGGGGGTCAGGCACAACCGAAAAAGACGTGAAGACGCTGCTTGACAGATATTCAATGATGAGGCGGATGATGAAAACCATGAGAAGAAAAAGAATGCCCTTCTTCGGAAAGAAAATGCAACTGTAAGAGGATACTCGTTGACCAGAATATGCCTAACAGCAGGCTGATCGTGCCTGTTCTCTCGGTTGGCGCTTGGATGTCAGTTTTCCTTACTTCGTTTAACGGCACCTATGACGAGAAACCAGGGTATGCGTTCGTATTCGTTGCCGAATTCCCTGTAGTGCTCTTCTATGTCCTTTTTTGTGGGCACAGGTTCCTCAAAGTCCGTTATTGTGAAGTCGTTCCTCACTAGGAGATTCACGTAGTCCGAGAGAGTCCTATGAAAGTTATAGACGGCTGGAAAGTCGAAGTATCGCCATTCTTCTATGCTTCTGTCAAAATAGCGGTCAACCTTCCAGTACAGCCAGTCTTCCTTTCTTTGGCTGTCTATCGGTTTCCTAACCCACCCGTGCACGGGAGGACTTGGAAAGCAGGGATGCATAACGGAGAAAACAAGTTTGCCTTCTGGCTTCAGGATTCTGCCCAGTTCTTTTGCAGCTTTGTCTAGGTCCTGAAGGTCCATGAGAACTAGGTTGGAGACAACAGCGTCAAATGAATGATCGGCGCACATGGATAGGTTGCAGATGCTTCCAACCCAATATCGTATGTTCATAGGTTTTTTCTTCTCGAAGGCTTCGGCAATTTCGATAGATCTTCTCGATACATCTACGCCAACCATCTCCGCTCCCTTGCTTGACAGTAGCCGACAGAGATAGCCGTTCCCACAACCCGCATCCAAGATTCGCTTTCCTTCAACCTGACCGAGAATTTTCAGTATTGCAGGGTCGATCACATGTTTTCTGTTCGTGTCACCAAACTCGCCGTATCCGCCAAACCACAAATCCGACAGTTGGTTCCAAGCCTGTCCAACCATCTCGTCAGTGATCGTGATGTCTCCGGAAAGGAATTTGGAAGTTACCCCATATCTGGCGGTATCAGTCTCGTTACTCAAGCCCTTCTTCTCTCTCAACATTTCAGGATGCAGCTGCCAAGGATGCCTTCCCTCGAATTCTAGCCTGTCTAAGGCTGGATGCCATTCATCACAATGGGTGCATTCCAAAACATAATATGTGCTCCAGATCCAGAACTCTTCTCTCACAAGCCTATGTCTCCGCGCATGCGTTCGAGAACACCTTAAGCAGACGAATTTTTTGGCGTTCTCACACCATGCAGTGCCGTTGAAGTGTGTTGATTTTCCGCAAACGTCGCAGACGTATCTCCAGTGCCAGTCGCACCTTGGGAAGTCGCTGTTCAGGTCCATGGTTGCTTCTCGCAGGGGATATGATTCATCCTTCGAGTGTATCATCTCGCAATACTTACAAATCATGCAGGGTCCCCAAACGAAAAGAAAATAAAGATTCTTTCAATATTAAAGATTTAGAAGTTCCCGTAAGACATATAGATGACATGTTGCGAAGACGGGAAACAAACCAACAGGAAGCCCAAGTCATGAGTAAGATGGTTCCTTTCAATCTTCTAATCTCGCGTGAAAAAGCCCTAGAAACAATTATGGGCACAGCGAAGCCCATTGAACGAACAGACCAGATTTCAATTGAGAATGTTGCAGGCAGAGTCCTAGCTGAAGACATAGCGGCAGACAGAGACGTGCCGCCCTTTGACCGAGCCGCCATGGACGGCTACGCAACAAAAGCCGAGGACACTTACGGCGCTTCCTACGAGAACCCATCTCTCCTGAAGGTTGTGGGCGTCCTGCACGCTGGCGAATCAACAGACAAGCTCCTTGGCAAAGGCGAGGCGATACGCATAGCCACGGGCTGCCCAATTCCGCCCGGCGCAGACGCCGTTGTCATGGTTGAGTTCACCGAAGAGAAAGGCAACGCGGTTTCGGTCTTCAAATCCGAATACCCGGGAGCCAACATAGCCAAAAAAGGCGAAGACATGAAAAAGGACGAAACAATCTTGAGAGACGGCGAAGCTTTGACGCCTGCTAAAGTCGGCGTGCTAGCAGCATTAGGCAAGAAAAAAGCACTTGTGTATCAGAAGCCGCATGTAGCCATTGTCGCAACAGGATCCGAGATCCGCGAACCCGGCGCTCAGCTGGCTGAGGGACAGATTTACGACGTGAACTCCTATACGCTGGCAGCTGTCTTGGCGCAGAACGGCGCCTTGGTGACACAGTCGCCCATAGTGCCCGATTCCTTTGAGGAGCTGAAGTCGGCGGTTATGCGTCTTTTGGACAGCGACTTTATCGTATTCTCGGGCGGCAGCTCAGTCGGCGAACGCGACATGCTGGTCAAAGTCGTCAAGGAGACAGGGCGGATACTCTTCCACGGCATCCAGATAAAGCCTGGAAAGCCAACCCTTTTCGGCATAGTCGGCGGGAAACCAGTTTTGGGCATGCCTGGGCATCCAGCCTCATGCCTTAGCAACGCGTACGTCTTTCTTGTTCCTGTGATCCGCAAGATGGCACGGCTTCCACCTCGAAGGCAAATAACAGTCAAGGCCAAGATGGCTAAGAGGCTTGTCTCATCCACGGGCAGAGAACAGGTTTTGCCCGTCAAGCTGGCGGACGAAAAGATCTACGCGATCCACAAGAAGTCGGGCGACATAACTGGTCTAGCAGAAGCAGACGGCTACGTAGTTCTACCCGTCAACCTAGACGTAATAGAAGAAGACGAAGAAATCACAGTAACCCTACTCGAATAGCCACCTCTTTCCTCTATGAACATTCGTTGATACCCCAGTCTCTAGGATAAACCAAGCCTGCTGATGCCCTTTTTCTTGGAACAGAAAAAAGGAGAGAAGAAGGAGTCTATGACTCCTCTGCGAAGCGGTTCCAGCGGGGGGTTCGCAGTTTCTTAGCCTTCTATGTTGAAGGGCAGCACGGCGTAGAGGTGATTGCCGCTTGTCGCGTCGGTGATCTCATAGGCTACGATTGCGGTGAAGGTCACGTTATTCTCGTTTGTGACCGTTCTCTGCAGCACCTTTGCAGTTATGGCATCGCCTGAGTGAACATAGTTCTCAAAGACAACCGTGAGGTTAACCACCTCGCTGTTGATGTTCCATGTTCCCGGGAGCAGTATGTTCAGCCGTGTCCCATCAGAGTCCACTATCATTATTCTGCCAGCGTGCGCGACAACGGTTCCCTGCACAGTCGCGGATTCTGCTTCTCTCAGAAACTGTCTGGCTACCTCTCTCTGTTGCTGTTGGGCTTTCAGCCGCATCAGCAGTCGAGCAATTCTCTCCCTTAGTGTGAGGTCCCCGCCTTGGCCATTAGCGTCGGCAGTAGCCACGTCAACTAAGAGGGGAACAGCAACAACAAACACTAGAATGACGCCGATCAGAACCTTCGTCTTCGTCTCCATCCATCTCTCCTCCTAAACTTTCTCTAACAAATACACCGTCATGGAGATTTAAAAGGGCTTCTCACCCAGCATAAGCATGGAGAATATACACCAAAGATAAAACCAGCCGAATTCGTCTGACCTTTAGAGCCGAGCAACCTTGCCTGATTCTCCATCCTTTCTTCATTCCGCCCAGAAAAATGGTTCGCGTGTGAAACGATGGAACTCAAAGACGGGTTGTTGGGTTTTCTTGTGAGCGACTGCCTTGTTCGCGGGATCTTGAAGATGAAAAAATCTCGTTCTGAAATCTTAAATAAAGGTATTGTCAGCTCTGGGTTATGAGCCAGATTTTGAATGTTGGGGTTATAGGGCTTGGGGAAATATCTGGGGAACATCTCCAGAGCTACAAGGGTAACCCGAAAGCAAAGGTTGTTGCGGTCTCGGACATAAGGGAGGAAATAGCCAGATCTGTGGCAACGAATCTAGGTGTCAAGTCCTTCGTGGACTATCATGACTTATTAGACCTGAGCGAAGTGGATGCCGTAAGCGTTTGCACGCCGCCGTTCACTCATGCCACTATAACTTGCGACGCTGCAAAGGCAGGAAAACATGTGCTCTGCGAGAAGCCTATGGCAATTAATGCAGAGGAAGCCAAAAGGATGGTGGAAGCTTGCAGGAACGCGCGTGTTAAGCTTGGGATATGCTCGTCAAGAACAAGATTCAACCTAGCGGTTGAGAATGCAAGGCAGTATGCTCAAGATGGCAAACTTGGCAAGGTCTACTATGTGAGGGCAAGCAACTTCCGCCGGAGGGGAAGACCCGGTTTAGACACACATAAGGGCACAAAATGGTTCTTGGATTCCTCAAAAGCCGGCGGAGGAGCACTCAGCGACATCGGATGCTACGACCTAGATGCGATTCTCTACATCTTAGGTAGCCCCCAGCCCGTCGCGGTCAGCGCGATGACCTTCAGAGGAATAGGGAACCAACCTGAGCCCGGCACGACTTACGATGTGGAGGAACATGCTTCTCTGATGGTGCGTTTCCAGCAGGGTACAGTGGCAACAATCGAGACCGCGTGGGCTGCAAACATGGACAGAGGTGAGGGCATTCTCGTGTTTGGAACGCAGGGCGGGTTGAAGCTGAACCCCTTCACCTTCTACACTGAGCGGGAGGGCAAACACGTAGCGATAGGCATCAACCTCCCTCCGCAGGTATGCACATTCGTAGAAGACTTTGTAACCGCATGCCTCGAGGACAGAAGCCCGAAGACCCCAGGCGAAGACGGCTTGAAGGTAATGCAGATAATCAGCATGGCGTATCTGTCTGCCAAACTCGGCAGGGAAGTGACTCTCAAGGATCTTGAAAAACACGAGAACAGGACTTGTTGAATCTATCTTATGCTTCTCTGATTGTAAAAAACGGCAGAGATTATGGAAACATTTTTCCCATGATTGATGTTTGTTATTCCACTTTAGAACAACAAGAAAAACCGTTTGAGAATGCTCGGCACCAAAGAATATATGATTGATGGTTCAGATAAGCCCATATGGCTTGAAGCGCTAATGGGATGGCGGAACCTTCATGAGTGGGAAGAAAGTATCGGCGGCTCAAGTCGGTTATGGAATGTTCGGTGGCGATGTTGTCGCTGGAACCATGTGGGACCTTCAAAGAAACAGCATCTCGCCTTACCTGGACAGAATCGGACTGGACGATCTTTGTGAAAAGTATCGGGGCACCTCCTTTGAGCTGTTGGCAATAGGAACCCGTTCAGAGGCGTCAGCTCTGCGAGCCCAAGAGATCAACGAGAAAGAGACAGGACACAAGCCAGCGGCGTACTACGGAGAAACCCCGTGGGTTGACATAATTGAAGATTTTCCCGATCTAGACCTGTTGATAGTGGCAACGCCGGATCATCTTCACGTGCCGCCCATACTTGAGGCGTTGAGCCACGGAGTTCATGTGGTGACCGAGAAGCCCATGTGCTTGGATGTCAGAGAGGCTGACCGGATAATTGAGGCATCTGAGGCTAGAGGTCTAATCGTGGGGGTTGATATGCACAAGAGGTTCGATCCTGACCACTTGGAGATCTTCAACAACATCACTAAGAGGCTCGGCTCCCCCGTCTACGGCAGGGGTGTTCTTGAAGAGCCTCTTGAGGTTTCAACCGAGATATTCAAGTGGGCTGAAAAGAGCGACCCCAACTCCTATGTTGGGATTCACTGGATCGACGTGTTCATGCATTACCTAAACCTGAAGCCCCTAGGATTATATGCTGTAGCTCAGCGAAAAAGGTTGACAGAGGACTTCGGAAAACGCGCTTTTGACGCAGTGCAGGTCCTCGTGACTTACCAGAACGGCGCGACGATCATGTTTGACACGAACTGGATCACCCCCAAAGATTTCGAGGGACCCGTGAATCAGGAGAGCCAGCTGCTTGGCAAGCGGGGCAAAGTTGAATCTGACTCCCAATATCGAGGCTTGCGCTTCTGGATCGAAGGCGAGGGCTCCAGAACAGTCAACACCCACTTCTTCAGAAAGGTTAAGCGACCAGATGGAACCTATGCCTCTGTGGGGTACGGGAAGGACAGTTTGGTCTGCTGCATAGAAAAGGTCTATCGGATGAAATTCCTAAATGCCACTGCTAAGGGACTGGAGGGCTCTTACCCTGACGCCAAGTCGCAGAGGCTGACGACCGCGGTTGTGTACGCAGCGAGAAAGGTCATTGAACGCAACTACGATCTTCTATCCAAGGGGCTCAGCCCAACAGCCACAGCCAGCTTCAGTGAGAAGGGCATAATCCTTCATGATCCTCAAAACAAAGAAGACATCGTGATATACGATGAACCCATCTAAGCCTTAAGAAATAACATCGGAATGTAGGAAAACCTCCTCAAATTCTTGTTTAACATTATGCGTCAAAAAATCACAGGGATCAAGCAGACTTTGGATTTCGTCCCACATGATCTGGCGCTTGCTTTTTTCACTTGATCTCCATCATTTCTGCACTCAATTCGCGTGGCTCTTGTCTGCCACGTTCAAATGAAAAATGGAGCGGCATGCTACCTGGTTGCTCTTGGCTGGAACATAGCTATGAACGCCGCGTACTAATTCGTGGTAATTGGTTTTCGATAGGTATGTTTCCTATGCAGTTTGCAGCAAGTTTTGACGTCAAGTCTGACTGTTCGCAAAGAGTTTAAAAATAGACTCCAAAGAAAGAGATGCCTCAAAGGGGCGATGAGCATATGACTGAAGCCACATCCCTAAACATAGCCAAAGAGTACCTTACCGAGCAAGACGATCTAGTGGACGCGGAGGTCCGCCTGTACTACCAATCTCTAGAGGCTACTAGGCTCTCAAGGGCGTTTGCAACCGATCAGGCAAAGTGCTCCGCTTCAGTCCGTCTAGGCGAGGCATTGTGGCTTTCTCCTCAAAGTACCCTGCTTCCCTTCTCCTTCAGCGTGGAGACGAATCCCAGAGTGTTCGTCATCAGGGTCAAGGGTCACATTTTCGTGGAAGGCTCACCCCAGAGCATCAGGTATCTGACTGATACTGAGGGAGATGAGCCGCCTAGGGTGTGGTCTCGGGTGTGTCGGGAAATCTTGAGGATTGCGTCTGATCTGGCTGGTTCGCTTGATCTTTCTCTGCCTGAAGAGCTTCGTAGGCGAAAGTAGTTGACGTCTGTTTTTTTAGTATGTTTTTACTTCTTAGAAGTTTGCTCCGAAAGCTTTAAATATGAATGCAGTTCTAATAGTTGAACAGTTAAACAGTTTAACATACGAAAAACAATGGACCCTCACAAAAACAGGAAAGGTGAAGGAATAATCTTGAACGAAGACCTACCCGAAAAGCTACAAAGAATCGAAACAAAGCTAGACTCGCTGAAGAAGATGCTACAGCAGTACACATTCTCGGTAACATCGGAAACCGAGACTTCTTCTGCAGAGGCATTTGTCCTCTACCCCGCCCAAAAGAGCGCGGCAAGCCTCGATCCGACACAAATCAGCGTCTATCTGCTTAGGCTCCCGGACAGCTTAAGAAAGACAATGCTTGCGATGAACTGGCTCCGAGAGGCCACCACGAGACAGGTTGCAAAGATCACCGGCAGAACCCGAAGCGTTGAGAGCTTCCACCTTAACCAGCTCGAGCGGATGGGCTATCTCATCAAGCACAGGTGGGGCAGAAAGGTCTACTTCAAGGTTCCCAAGCCAGTCGAGGCAAAGGGCCGAAAAATCTCGGAGGCAAAGAGATGAGTACAGCGGACGAAGGCAGGTCAAGCTACTTAGATCTTCTTATCTCAACGCTCATGGAGCACGAAAAGAACATGGACCGAATACTTGACAAGATGCAGAGGGTCTCGAGCGACATGTTGAAGGCTACAAAGAAGGCGGGGGCCAAGCCGAAGAAAGAGGCTAGGAAGGAAAAAGAGGAAGAAGAAAAGGCTGGCGGTCCAGGCGACATAATCTACCTTAGGATCAAAGCAGGTCGCCCATTGGAGGAGGTTCTTGAGGTTCTTAGAACACTGAAGGAGTAACAGGCGCTGTGAGGATATGAGCAAGATTCTGCCCCTTGAGATACGGTTCTTCCATTCGCTTGCTGAGCTAGGCTCATTCATCGACGGGGGCATCGCATGGTATGAAGCTTTTCTTGAGGAATACAACCAGCGCTTGGGCGAACTGCTCAGAGACCAGAAGGGCGCAACTAACGAGGAAGTATTGAAGAAGATCTCAGAGAAAGGTCTTGCTCAGCCGAAACAACAACAAAAGAAAAAGGGCAAAGGCGAAAAAGCAGGCTCTTCATCTTCGGAAGGCTGGTTCACCTACAAGGGCCTATTGTTCTCAGCTGAGAAGCAGGGTAAAGCCGAAATCCTCTTTGAGGCGGTGGAAAGGATCAAGAAGGCCGTTGAAAGGCTGAAGGAGACCAAGTCGCTGGCTGAAGAGCTTCAGAAGACGGGTTTCGATGCGGACGTTTCCTTCTCCGTGTACATGATTGAAGGGGTCCCTGAAAAGGTGTTTGTCGAGCCCGCTGCAAACTCCCCGCCGAAATACAGTTTCGAGATGATACTTTCGGCAGAGCCAGACGGCATCAGAGTCATCAAGAGACCTGCGGAGCCCACTACGGCTGCAGAGCCCCAAGAGAATCCGCCTGAGGCTAAGGTAGAGGAAGCGAAGAAAGACGTCCAAGAGGCTGAAGAAAAGAGCGAGCCCGTGAAAAAGAAGGCCGGCAAAGGGGCGAAAAAGGTTGCGTAGGCACAATATGTGGTGGGGAGCTACACACAAAGAAGAAAAAGGATGGGAAATGATAGGTCTCTATTTGGAAAGGGCGTCCGTTCAATTGACTGGGCAGCATAGGCCCATAGAAGAGGCGATGCGGCAATGAGTACAGAAGATGTTGCCATAGACGTGAGGCTACTGAACCTAGCGGGCGCCATAACAGACAACAATGCCAAAGTTGATGCTGCAACGCCGAACTTCGACGTGAATGTGAAGCTCGAAGAGGCTGAGCGGCAAACGGGCGAGGCACTTTTCAGCTTTGCCTTAGCCATAAACACGAAGCCCAGCGTCGTAAGATTCGACGTAAACGGGCTTGTCAAAGTAAGCGGCAAGGCAGAAGCCATAGACAAGATACTGCAGACGGATGCAGAGAGCAAGGTTCCACACCTGCTGAAGAAGGTCTACCAGCAGATCTTCGTATCCATATATCTGCTTTCAGGCATGATGAACGCGCCGCACCCGCCTCCAAACCTGCTTATCGCCCAAACAAAGAAAGAACAGGCACCTGCGGACCAGCAAAAAGAAGCCAGCAAGTAGAGGCGGGAAAAGTAGTTAGGTCATAGCGTTGTCAATGTATATCTAATCTGCGAACACGTCTAACCCGAAATCAAAAAATCTTTTTGTCCCACTCAATTCTCGCAATGCCTAGATTGCAAAATGGTTCTGTTCTCTCGTGAAAGTGAAAAATCTGGAAAAACAAGCTTATCCGTTTTCGGCAATAAATGGAGACCAAAATGCCTAAATGTCGACGCTGATAAGGTAGTGATAATCAAAGCGGTTTCGGGTGGCATGCGTCTTGAAGCCTCGTGAAAGAGTGATTGCATCTATAAACTTCAGCGGACCGGATAGGGCGCCCAGGAAGCATTCTCCGTTGTCCGGTGCGCTCATCAAGTACGGCGAAAGCCTCATCGACATATTTGTGCGGTACCCTCAAGACTTCGGGCCGGATAGACTCCGCATACCCAAGGTTGAGGATCTGGCGCCGGGGTACAAGAAGGGCATCAACATGGATGAGTGGGGAACAACATGGGCTGTGGCTGTCGATGGAGTTTACGGTCAGGTTCACGACTACCCGATAAAGACTTGGGACGACTTGGACACCTATACCTTTCCGCCTGAGCCGCAATCCGCACCTGACTACAGCCAAGAACTTGGCAAACTGAAGGCAAACGTTGCCGAATCCAAAGACAAGGGATACTTTGTGTATCTGGGCTTCAAGCCTGGCAACTTCTACGAGAAGATGCAGCATCTCAGGGGCTTCAGAAACCTGCTCATGGCATTCCTTACAAAGCCAAAGCAGCTCTACGAGTTTGCCGACAGACTCTTAGAGTACAACCTCAAAGCAATAAGCTATGCGCTGGAGGCGAAGCCCGACGGCGTCGCCCTCGCAGACGATTGGGGAACGCAGGAAAGGCTCATGGTGAAACCTGAGTTCTGGCGCAAGTTCTTCAAGCCCCGTTACAAGCAGATGCTTAAGCTGATCCACGATGGCGGCGCCTCCACGTACTTCCACAGCGACGGATACATCATGGACATACTGCCTGACCTTGCCGAGATAGGCGTCGACACGATCAATCCTCAGTTTTCATGCTTTGACCTTGAGAAGCTGGCAGACACCATCGGCGAGAAGATGTGCGTCTCCAGCGACATCGACAGGCAATACGTGCTGCCGAGGGGAACAACCAAAGAGGTTGATGCCTACGTCAAGAAGGTCGTGGAACTCTTCAGCCACGGCGGGAGAGGCGGCTTGATCTGCCGCGGCGAGATCAATATAGATGTGCCGCTGAAGAACATGGAAGCCATGTATCGGGCTTTCAAGAGATACGGCAAATACAGATGAGAAGCCGGTTCAAAGTGGGAAGGGCTAACAGATTTCATCCGTCAAACTTAAAGCATACCCAGACCCTATTCTTTAGGGGCATGAACCCAATTATGCAGCTGCCATACTGTTTGAGAGGAGGCTCAATGTGACGGAGTCGCTGGCAACCGATAAGATCGCTGAACGGAAGGAACTGTTAAGGCGGGCGTTCTCAAAGATTGACCTTTTCAACATAGGCAGAGAGCTGGGCATCCCATACTTTGAGAATCTGCACAGCGGCTGGGAAGTCGACGAGCGCGAAGCATCTGCAGAGA
Organism: uncultured Candidatus Bathyarchaeia archaeon; assembly: GCA_964513245.1. Classification (GTDB taxonomy): domain Archaea; phylum Thermoproteota; class Bathyarchaeia; order Bathyarchaeales; family DTEX01; genus CAZELO01. The sequence continues at coordinate 64,186 of CAZELO010000004.1, forward strand.
TAGCCTCCAGAACAGGCGACGATGAGCTTAAGCAGATCTTCCAGAACCATACGCCCCGCAGCTGGGTCATCTTCAGAGGCGGACACTATATGCTTGAGGACGGCAAGCTCTCGTTTGAAGGCGGATGGAAGACTGTGCAAACAGGAATCCGCAGAGTCAAGCTCAGATACGGTCAGGAAGGCGTCTCGGTCATAAAGGCTTTTGTTACGGGCGGTGGAACAGTAGACATTGAAGACCTGAGTGGAAACATTGACTCCACCAGCCTAACCGAGATCTTGGCTGACCTTGAAAGGCTGAAGGTCATAGTCCCGTCCTACAAGACAGAAAAATACCGAGAATGGAAGATACTGGAAGAGTCGCTCCCGATCGTTGAAGCCGAACTTGGAATGAGACCCGCAAAGACCGCTCAACCCGAAATCTTGGAGGTAGAGGAGGCACTCGGCGAAGAGAACGACTACCTCGCTGAAGAGGCTCGGACAATAGAAAAGATGGACCGTGAGCTCGCCGCATATCTCGAAGACCTTTTGAAATGCAGGCTTAAAGAAACCATAAGATTCGGCAGAGAGTTTAACCTCGGCTACTTGGCAAAGTACCTTCAAGACCTGTTCGGCGCTGTGCTGTATTCTGATAGCCTCCTCAGCATAACACAGCAGTATAGCCTCGCAAATGTCGAGGTTGTCCATGAGCATGGGAAGACGGGCAAGCGAACAGGGTACTCGCTGGCTCTTTTCGGCGAGCCCGGCACGGGGAAGAGCTTCTCAACGAGGGACATGATACTCGGCAAAGGGGGCGCCAAGGTTCCGCCGCACGGAATCTCTGGCAGGAACCGTTACTGCGGCGGCATGACGCCTGCGCGTTTCATCAGGATTGGGCAGGCTTATGCTGGAAGGGTCTTCAACTTCATCGTGCCTGAGTTCAACGATTTCTTCAAGTACAAGGGTATGGTTGAGCCGCTTAAGTTAGCCATGGAGCAAGGCGAGATAAAGTATGAGATGCACCGTGAAGTTATAGGCCCGTACAGGTTCAATTCCTTCTTCACCGTCAACTATAACGTTTCCGTTTATGACCGGGGCTACGCGGTCACGGTTCAGGACCCAAACTTCAACGCCATCGAAGACCGCATGCTTTGCCGATTGCACAGGTTGACCAAGGCAAGGTTCGCAGAGATCGCGAAGAGCCAGATGAGGCTTGCGCTGGGCGATATAGACATTGGGCGTGAAGCCCAGAAGATCAGGGACCACGTGACGCTTGTCTACGCAATCGAGACTGGGCATCCGCTGGTCAAGAATCGCTTCCCCCTCAAACCCGTTCTACTTACGCCGCAGGTTTACGAGACGATCGGCAGGGCAAGGGAAGCCATTTTGAAGGCGATACCTGACGAGGTGGTCAAGTTCTCAGCGAGGCTTGAGGACAGGGCTATATGCTTCGCTTCTGCAGCTTCGCTTATGGAGTACTTCCGTTCTGACTCCGGCCAGATACCGATAGGTGAGGAAGCCTTGAAATTTGCCGTGAGGCTTTATGTTGAGGAGGCGTCTGTGAGGTCCAGAGAAGCCTTCAAACCTGACGATGTTCTGAGCAAAATCTATATGAGATAACAGCGAAGAGAACGAACAAGGAGCAATGTCCGACATGGAGAAGAACCGCTCATACGGGATTTGCGGCGTCTACTGCGGTCAGTGCCCCAATGGCAATGGCAGAGTGAAGATGATGGCTGGCGAGCTAAAGAGACTTGTCGACACCGTACGCTACGACTGGGTCAAGCACGTGGTCAAATCATTCGAGTTCGCGGAATTCAGAAAAGGGCTGGAATGGTTTGCCGCATCCCAGTGCCCCATGTGCCTGAACATGGGCGGTGCGCCCTGCGAAAACAGGAAATGTGCAGCCGCGAAGAAGCTTGAGAGCTGCCTTCTCTGCGCCGACTATCTTACGTGCAAGCACACAGAATATCAGAGGGAATGGTACCCCTTCGTTGTTGAAAACTATGAACGTGTCCGCCAAGTAGGCTTCCAAAAATACCTTGAGGAAGAAGAGGAACGGGCACGGGCAGGCGTGGACTTGATGGGCCATCTGGAGCGAAGATGCTGCAAAGTAGTCAAACTAGAGGACAAACAGTGATCCGAGACTCACCGCGATTCGAGAGGGCACAAAGAAACCGTAAGAGACGACTCCATACAGAATCCAAGCGGCGGGCAGGTCAGCCTTCGGAACTGAGTTGAAGCTGCACCAGCACGTCTTCGTTGCTTATCTGCTGAACAGGCGTGAAGCCCATCTTCAAGAAGAAGCCTAAGGGTCCAGCTGGTCCAGAACGCCCTTTCCCAGCATATGCGACAATTTTTTCAAACCGGCCGCCGTTCAGGTACGGATGCGGCTTCTTCAAATCTTCGATCACGGAGTCCATCAGCTTTTTCGCGATGCCTTTTCCCGCGTATTCCTTGTCGGGGACGAAGATGCAGTGGATGATTATTGTTTTGTGGGCGTCGGGTCCATCAACGTGTGGGAGGATGTCCATCGGGGCGTATTGAACCATGGCGACGGGTTTGCCGTCCACATAGGCAATTTTTACGCATGAACCAAATTTGGCGAAGACTTTCCTGAGCCAGTTCTTTGTCATTGTGATGGTTCTTTCAGTGGTCTTGCAATATTTGAAGCAGGGATGATCGTCCGAGTTTTCTTCAGAAATATCTCTGATTACTATGCTCACGGTTGATGCCCTCTTCTGCGAGGCAGGTAACAGATTTATTATCGAGAATCAACATATAACCATTTACGTGACGCATTGCGGAAGGGTTGTGAGGGGGAAGCTCTCTTGGTTGTCAAAGTCGAGGTTCTGTATGCACCTACATGCGCCAACGGTCTCATGCATCTGGAAACGATAGAGAAGGTGCTGTCCGAATTTGGCGGCGAAGTAGCCATAGAGGAAATAGATGTTACGGAGCAACCGGAAGCCTTAAAGAAGTATCCTTCCAAGGTCTGGCAAGAATTTCTTGACGGCTACATACACTATCTGACGCTGGTAGTCATCAACGGAAAGATACTAGACAACTGGTATTGGGACAAAAGGAAAATAGCCGAAGCAGTCAGGCGAGAGCTTAAACTCAAGAGCGGATAGAAACAGCGGGCGGATGTTTCGAAATCGCCAGATTACGGCGTGATTTTGGATGCCTGTTCTCCGCGCATCCCCCAGTTTGTCTTCGGCACATCGTGGATCACAATGTGAACCGATTCAGGCTTCACGCCTATCTCCTCGAAAGTCTTCGTTATGCCCTTGATCAACCGTTCCTTCAGCTCAGGCGTTCTTCCTTCCCACATCTCAACGATGACAATCGGCATGGGCTGAACCTCCACAGGGGCACGTTTCTGTTTCGACCCATAAAAGATTATCCGCAGAGAACCCACGGACTTGTCTGCTAGTCAGCTGCCGTCTCAGCCGTTTTTGCGTAGGCTTTCCATGCATGCCCTTAGTTTTTCAGGTGCCTCGTCCGGCGTCCGTATGGTCTGCGAAGCCTTCTCGAAGGGGCAGATGTTCTTGCCTGTTTTGTCAAGTATCTGCGGCGCCAAAGTGTCGTACTCGGCGGGGATGTCGTTTTCTTCAAGAACCGCCAAGCCGTCTCTGCTTGCAATGGCAGCGTAGACCGCCCTCGCACGGATGTGGACCAGCAATAGTGCAGCCGCCCGTCCTACGATTTTGTCTACGACGGAAGAGCCTCGCAGGTCCCCGCTGAGCGTGTCTATGGCTTGCAACAGTCCGTGTATGCCTTGTGCTTTGGATTTGAAAAGCACTTTGCCGTTTTTCACTATGACCAGCGAGAGGCTGCATTCGTTGAAGAGTTGCTTCGCCAGATCTAGATCCTTCATCTCTACTCACAATGAAAAGAGCCCGAAGGATAATTAAGGTTGTTGCTCAGCCCTCAATCAATGAGACCCAGAGAAAGAAGGAATAGGCGATTCTCCAAAACATAGTTCTTTGGCAAAATCTATAATACTTGGGCGAGAAATTGTACGATGACATCTTCATAAGGGGGAACGACAAATCTGAGGGCTTAGATCGAAACGTCTGTTCGATCATGCCCTATACGTCTGGAGGAAACGCAAATTGAGCGAACGCATTGAGGCTTTGAGGAATCAGTTTGACCGAAAGAACTTGGATGGGTACCTTGTCGTGAACGATAAGAATATGCTGTATTTCACGGGCTTCGCGGGGGGTTCGCGGCTTCTGATTCCCCGAGAAGGCGAAAACGTTCTCTTCGTTCATTCGGTCAACTATGAGGCTGCCAAAGAGACGGCTAAGAATGCCAGGGTTGAACTTGTCAAAACAAGCGAAGACTTGGACGAAAAACTCAAACGTGAGATTGGCGAGCTCAATCTTCGGCGCGTAGGCTTCGAGGGGCTGAGGGCTTCAACATATCTGAGGCTGAGGGGACAGCTGAAAGGCGTGGAGCTCGAAGCGGCAGAGGACCTCGTCTGGTTGCTGCGCAAAGTAAAGAGCAGAGAAGAGATAGCGCTTGTGAAGAGGGCTGCGGAATTGACTGACAAAGGCATGATGCGAGCTTATGAGATTCTGGCTGCTGGCATGACTGAAAGAGAGGTTGCGGCTGAGATGGAGTATGCGATGCGGCGGCTGGGCTCAGACGGCTTGGCCTTCGAGACAATTGTAGGTTCAGGTCCAAATTCGGTCTTTCCGCATGGTGGAAACGGAGACCGACGCATCGAGAAGGGCGACCTCGTCACCATTGACCTAGGCGCCAAATACCGAGGCTACTGCGCCGACTTGACCCGAACGCTCGTGGTCGACAAGCCCATGTCCAAATGCGTCGAGATCTATGAGACCGTGAGAAAAGCCCAAGAACTCGCTTTCAATCAGGTTCAGGCAGGGGTCGAGGCGAAAACCGTTGACGCTGTTGCCAGAGAATGCATCGCGGAGGCGGGCTACGGCGAAAATTTCGTCCACAGCGTTGGCCACGGCGTCGGCTTGGACGTGCATGAGCCTCCTACGCTGGGACCGTCAAGCAAAGACATTCTGGCAGCGGGAAACGTTGTGACTGTTGAGCCGGGCATATATGTGCGCGGGCTTAGCGGCGTGCGAATCGAGGACACTGTGCTAGTTCTTGAAGACGGCGCAAAGAAACTGACAGAAGCCCCGATTCTGCCTAGCCAATAGTGCCTAAATGAAGACAAAAAATCGCTTGTGACCATTGCTTGTCCGGCGCCCACTAGCTTTAGATGCCCTTCTTTCCGTATTTTGCGACGTATTCCTTGAAGATTTCGGCTGCCTTCTTGGGCTTGAATGTTATTCCCTTCATGGTCGGTCCCTGCCAGAGCGGGTCCTTCCACTGTTCCATCGCGTATAGGCCTTCGGGGACGAAGAGGTAGCGCTGCCAGTGGCTTGCAACCGTTGGGCCCCAGTCTTCATTCTTGTCCGTGAGCGCGTGGGCAATTGCCTTAACGGGCACTCCTCGTGCGGCGGCTGCGAGGAGGTTTTCCATTGAATCCTTGACTAGGGCGGCCTGTTCTTCCGGCGTGTAGGTTTTTTCTGGGTTTACGCCCCATTTGTTGGATATTGTCATGAAGTTGACTGTGAATTCTTTGATGTAGTCTTTGTAGTTGTAGTTTTTGCCGTCTATTGTTGCGCTGGCATTGTAGAGCGATTCAACTGCGTCGCCGACCAGCGGGTCATTGTAGATCGGATCGAGCCCGTCGGGATTGTACGTGTAGCCGACGTAGAAGAAGTAGAGTGACTTCAAAAGGTCTATGAAGTCGCTGTTGCCGGTTGCGAGCCACCTCTTCAGCATGAAGGACGGTCCGAAGGGATGCCTGTCCGCGCGAAAATGCAGCGGCGTGGTCCTTTTGCCTCCAACCGAGTCGCGCAAGTATTCGTTCATGGTCGCGTAGGTCAGCTTCGCTTCTGGGTTTGCGGCTTTTATGATGTTGTGTGCGAGCAGTGTGCAGTTGACCTGATTTTCGACGTAGGTGTCGTATTCAGGCGTGCCTTCTTTGGTGTAGAAGCTGTACTCGAGGTTCCATTCGTGGCTTAGGGCGTAGAGCTTCGTGCGTTCGCCATAGCGTTTGACGAATTCGGTGACGAAGTCTGCGAAGAGCTTCACGGGAACCGTCAGCCGCGCGTACTGTTTGCCGTAGAGCCTGCCATATTCAGGCGTGGAGACGACGGTGTTGTTCAGCAGGCCTTTTTCGACCCATTCGGGCGGCGCGAAGTGGTGTCCGAGGGTGGGGACCGGTTTGATGCTGTTTTTTTCGCATTCTTCGTAGGCTCTGTCGAGGGTGTTCCAGTCGTATTTGCCTTTGTTCCTCGTCACGTAGGTCCACATGCATATGTCTGCGAAGTCTATCTGCATGAAGCTGGCGCCCAGGCTCTTCGTAAGCGAGGGTCCGCTGTATGCGGCTTCTTGGGGATGGTAGAAATAGGCTGTTCCAAACCTCAATTTCAATCACCTGATGTTAGGTTAATTCGGTTCGCGTATAATCTCGTTCTTGCTGTTGCAGTAGATTATCTCTGCGGAACAGTATTTATTGGTTATTGGATTTTGCGTGCATGCGATGTGTGGACCCTTCTATTTGGAGCTGAATGGGTTGGGTATGCTGTGGGTCTGGATGAAGAGATGAGTTTGACAGAACATGCGAGGATCAAAGCCTGTGTTTCTTCTCTGCATTAAGGGCGCTTCTCTTGTAGATTTGTCTGACAAATTTTTTTCTGTTTTGTCAGTGACTGACAAATGGTGAAGCCTGCCAGAAGGCTTCGTAGATTTGATTAACAAACGGAATTCCGAATTGATAATGATAATCAAAGTGGTCTACGGTTTTTGTCTGTCAGCCGAGATAGCTCTGTTTTGTGGCGTGATGGTTTTTTCTGTTTTGGCGTGCGAGGGCGGCTCATGGTTCGTAGTTTTTGATGAGGTTGATGTAGTGTTTGTAGTTTTCGAATGAGATGTCGGGCATGACTACGTCGTCGAGAGCCGGTATGTAGCCTCCTTCTTTCATGAGGCAGGGCACCTTTGAGTTGAATTCTTTCTCGGTTGATTCTTTTCCTTCCATCAGGGCTTGTCTAGATATGTTTCCGATGAGAAGTATCTTGTTTCCATACTGCCTTCTCAGGGCTACGGCGTCCATCCTTGCGGCGCATTCGAGGGGGGCGAAGCAGTTGAAGCCGGCTTCAAACATGAGGGGGATCAGTGCGTTGTGGTTTCCGCTGCCGTACCAGCAGATGATGTCTGTGCCGTTTTTCTTGATGAAATCGAAGATTTTTTTGTGGTATGGCAGGTAGAATTCTTTGTATATTTTGGGGGACACTATCGGTCCGTTTGCAGCCGCGAATCCGTCGTCAAGGAAGTTCACGTAGTCTATCTTGATGTTTTCGACGGCAGCTCTTATCAGCTCGATTGTGAAGTCTGTGCAGAATTCGAAGATGTCGTGGACGAAGTCTGGGTCTTTGAAGATCGTGACTAGGAACTTTTCGAGTCCCATCCCGTATCCGCCTTTGGGACCGCGCCCAGGCATGGATTCGATTCTGAGTCCGACTGGAAACTCGGCGTTGTTGCAGTACTCTATGAATTCTTCTCCCCAGCAGTTCGGGTATCTCCTAGCATCGTGCGGGTCATATCTCTCCTTCATCTTTTCCCAGTCGTCTCTTGTCTTGATCGGAAAATCCAGGTAATGGTAGCCGCGGAAGGCATAGTCCTTTGAACGTTGTTCCACATAGCCAAACTTGTTCACCTTAGTGAAGTATAACGGGTCATTATAGCCGCGATAATCGTTTCCCGGGCTTTTTTCTACGAAGCTCGGAATCGGACTGAAATCCAGAACTAACGCCTCGTTCAGTAGCCCGCCGCCGTCAAACTGGAAGAAATCCTCGAACCTCACGCTGGGCGAGAAGCCCTGCAGGGTCCAAAGCCGCGTCGTCTCTTCTATGATTGGCTCCATGTGCCACAAAGGTATCCTGTCAGGTTTCTTGAAATGCATGATCCTTTGAAAACGTTCCCGATCATTCAAACCAGACCACCAACCAATCACCAAACAAAAACAACCAAATACACTATTAACATTTATGCAGAACATCTGTGTCAGATTTTAACCCCTGATCCAAACGATTAACAATTTAAGTAGAACATCATATTTTGATATGATTGTTTCGGCTCAGAGAAATTCTAGGGGGAATTCGGTTCATGCGGTCTGAAGATTGGAAAATGATGGGATATATTGGCATGGTTTTAGGCTTAATATTTCTGGCTGGTGGAGCTTGGATTTGGCTTAATGTCAATTATTATTTTGGCACTAGGGGATGGATAGAATACTACGATTATCGTGGATATTCTTTTCCTCTGTTGATCTCAGGCATAGTTCTGCTTGTCTTAGGCTACGTGACAAATCAGAGAGCAGAAGAAGAGAAGAAAAGGGAAAGAGAAAATAGAAAAGAAGAGAAAGGAAAAAGAGCAAGAGAGGAATTTAAGAAGAAAAATTTCAAATTCTGTACGCACTGCGGAGAAGAAATACCCAAAGAATCAGAATTCTGTCCAAAATGTGGAAAAAAGCAGACTATCTAGCTTCTAATATTCTGGAAGACTATACCCTCTGTTCTCTTCTCAGAAACTTCGTAAGTAGTAAAAAGTTTCCTCATTGATTAGGATCTCTAAGGTCTGTCTATTGCCGTGTTTGATCCTTGGAATATCAACTTTAAGACCGTTGACTACTTTTTCTTCTTTCAATCGATACCAATCATCGTGTGATTCATAAACCACAACGATGTCCACATCGTTTCTTTCATGGATCTTGCCAGGAACAGTGGAACCATAAAGCAAAACTCCAACAACACCTTTTTCTTCGATCAGCTCATCAGACGACTCGTAAGCTAACTGACGCATTCTAGCCAGTCTATCGCTGTCTTCCATTGGAAATCCTCTCCGTGTGTTAAGTGCTTATAGTGGGTATATGGTTTAAACTGAAATCTTGTTTGATTACTCACGGGATCAGATATCTTGGTTTGGGAACATCTTTGGGCTTGGGAACTGTTCTGGTCTTCTCGCCCACAGCCGTTACTAGGATGTTTGGGTAGTTAAAGAAGACCTTCTTCTCTTTGATCTTCATCTTGAACCTTTGCTGTAGCTCCAGCGTTGCGGCTCTGGCTGCCTCGGCAACTTTCTCTCCAATCAGAGCGGTGTTTTCTTCGTCTTGTAGGATAAGCCTGTATCGGAACCCGCCTGCCTTTAACATTCTCTCAAGCTCCGTTTTGCTTGGATATCCGAGGCAACCTTTAACTCCGAGTCTGGAAAGGTTGTTGATGAAGTCGTAACCTTCTTGGTCATCGGGCATCAACACAGTGCTCAAGACAAGTCTTCCGCCTAACTTGAGAATTCTAGCTGCCTCACACAAAGTGTTTAAAGGGTTTGGGAAATGCTGGAAGGCTCCTACGCAAGTGACAGTGCTGAAAAGGCTTTCTCTGAAGGGGAGATTATCGACATCTCCTACAACCCAGTGAATGTTGGCTAGATCATCCTCTAATGCCCATTCCTTTCCTTGTCTTATTCGTGTCTTTGTGATGTCGATACCAACCACTTCGACATTAGGATAACGAGCTGCAATACCGCGAGAGGGATCACCAGTGCCACAAGCTAGGTCCAGCAGGATTTCGCCATCTTCTAGATCGCACCAGCCTATGACTCGGTCTGCCTGCTTAACCTCTTTATGCCATTGAATATCGTATAGTTTGATGTTCTCCTTTTTGTGTTCCCACTCCAACGCCCTCGCCTATACCTATATGGCGTGAAAAAAACTATTATGCCTTATGTGTGAGACCGAGAAAAATGGGAAAACCTTAGAAATAACAGAACTTTTTGTTTGGGCAAAGTCTCTTTTCGTGGCGTGGATGCTGAGCTGAGAAGACCCTTGTAGATTTGATTAACAAATGAAAACCTGCATTGATAATGATAATCAAAAGAACAGCCACTTTGTCCGACAAAAAAGAACAACACCTATTCGCGACACGAAAACTGAGAATGAATAGCAAGGACGGCGTGTACTTATTCAGGTTCTACTACAACGGCTGTTCCAGTGGCAGATATTAGTATAGTGGCCAAGAGGTCGGATGACTCCACATCTAAGCTTATTATGGCGTTAGCCCCTTTTTTCTGCGCTTTTGTTATCATCCTGTTCATCGCTTCAATTCTCGCCTTCTCAATCTCCATAGTGAAAGCTGTAACTTCTCCTCCTGCCATCGACTGGAACGAGGCGATAAATTTTCCTCCGACACCTCTGGTTCTAGCAGTCAAGCCGCTCACGACTCCTAAAACTTTCTTTATTCGATAACCTGAAATCGTGGGCGAAGTTACCACAAGGAAGTCAATTACGCTTCCTTGTACTTCCGAATAACCGCAACGAGGACAGAATATCGCGTTTTCTGGAAGAGCAGCTCCACACTTGGGACAACTAGCCGATTTTGAACTCCAATAACTAGCCAATATGGAACCCCAAATGAATAATTGAGTATGGATAAATATGTCTTTCTCTGTCGTCGATCAAGGCGCTCAAAAATCTCATCAAGTTATGCACAAATTTAAATGTTAAATTTTCAACCCCCCAAACCCAACGATGAGAGTAAATTAAGAATCAATGAGTCTTCTTTGAAAAACTATTTAAACAAAGGTTAGAACATTTATGAAAGGTGCCGAGCAAATGGATGATAAAGTCCTAGATGAAATTTTGGCAACTGATGAGAAGATAAGATACGCATCTGTTTTAGGTAGAGACCTCAAGACTGTTAAGTCAAAAACAAGAAAGGACATAAAGTTATTACTGGGAGAAGAAGCTGATGACAAGCTAGCCAGTCTTATCTCGCCAATCATACTTAGCTCATTATCTCAATTCACCCCTAAACTAGGGAAACTAATCTGTTGCGGTGTAAGATTCGACAAAGTAACATTAATGTTCTTCAAAATGGGTGATACTCACGTAGTTGTAAGCACTGAACCAGTCCCTCCATACAACATAATGCGAAAACTAGAGGAAAAATTCCAAGTTTAGAGACTAAATTTTAGTCCCCCCACACACCCAAACCCAACCCAAACGTTAAAATGTAACTTCGGTGTGAATTATGTTAAAAAAGAAGGCGATTATATGATAGGAGCAGTAATATTTGTTATTTTCTTCTTGCTGTTCCTCGTCATAACTATTGGTATGCCAACATTGCCCATAGGCGACATGATACAGCAGCAAATACTGAATATACCCAAAATGGAAGATCTAGTTCTCGGAATACCTGGCTGGATACTCATAAATGCTATATTGAATGGTGTGATCTACGGCTTCATAATATGGCTTATCTTTTCGCTGTTCTCTTCGGCAACAGGCAGAGGGAAAAAGAAGGAGCAACAGACAATTCAACAAACTGTTAATGTGCAAGTTGCGGAAAAAACAGTAAAAGAAGGGGAAACGCAGAAAGCAGAAGAAAACGAGGGTAAGGATGAAATTCCTATAAAGAAAATTGAGGGAATCGGAACAACTTTTGCGGAGAGACTAGCTGCTGAAGGAATAGCTACTTCCAAAGACTTGCTTGAGGCTGGAAAAACAAGAAGGAGACGAGAAGATCTATCTGAAAAAACAGGGATTTCAAATCAGCTAATTCTCGAATGGGTTAACCTTGCAGACTTGATACGGGTAAAGGGGGTTTCTGAAGAGTATTCTGACCTTCTAGAAGAAGCCGGAGTTGATACAGTAGTAGAACTTGCTAGACGTAACCCTGAGAAACTGCATGCCAAGATACTGGAATTGAACAAGGAGAAGAAGCTTGTACGCAGAACACCATCAAAAGGCATGGTGACCAACTGGATCGAGCAAGCAAAGAAACTACCGCGAATAGTCGAATACTAGTTCAATAAATCACCACTATTTTTTGTATTCAACTTTTCCTCACAGAACTGCAATCCTTGGAATCCATGTTTCTCGTTCATGCCTTGAGTATTTTGCGAATAAGAGCGTCTTTTTTCATGTTTTTTGTTTGAGCATGTCTTTTGGTCTTAGGACGGTGACGTTGCCGTTTGGCTCTGACTCTTCGGCTATGATGCATTGGAACTTGTAGATTTTGGTTCCCTTTGTCACCCAGCAGTCAGGCATCAAGCCCGCCTTCATGCAGCATTGGCAGAGGAACTCTTCCTCGTCCCACCTCCACTCAACCGGCACCTGCGGAAGCAGAAGCCCCTTGTAGAAGCCCTTCTCAACGATGAGTCCGTCCTCGCCGACCTTTATCTTGGACGGGTAATCCTTCGGCGAAGAAGCCTCGACCAGCTCAGGCGTCGTAAGCACGCTCACCTCGAAGACAAGGCTGCCCATCTCCCTGCCCGTCACAGGCGAGAAACGATAGTCCCGCGTCGCCGCCTCAACAGCCGCCTCAACCACAGCCCGGACCAACGGATACGTCGGATACGGAAAGCCTATGCAGCCACGGAGCTCCTTCCCGCCGCCTTTGACGCTGTTCAAAGTGACGAAGACGCCTCTGGGCTCCAAAAGCTTCGGAGCTGCGTCCGCGGGCGGGCTGATGATCCTTCCATCCTTCAGGTTCTCCTTCACGGCTCTACGCGCGAGGCTTACGAGATAGGCGCCCTCTTCATCCGTCAACTCGAACACCAAAACACGACAACCTCCAGTAACCGCTAATATGAAATGTTTGGCAACGCATATTAAGCTAAAGGGGCTGCTTGCGATGCTTTCTAGAAAGCCACGGATTCCTCTTTGACGCCGTCCTTCGTTATTATGAGAAAGTCTACGCCGTCCCCGCTCATAGCGTCGCGGCTAACAGCTGACTTAACCGCGCTGGTCAACAACGCCTTGCCCTCGTCCAGCGTCATGCCGTCTTTGTAGCCTTCCTCCAGCAAGCCTATTGCTATCTCGGCGCCTGAGCCCACAGCATTATACTTGTCAGGTATAGCCGAACCCATCACGTCCAGCACGTACAGCGACGGTCCCTCTTCGTCCACGCCGCCGACAATTGTCTGAGTGAGCAGCGGCGCATACCGGCTGCTGCTGAAGAGTATGTTTGACATGACCTTGGCGGCGGCCTTCACAGAAATAAGTCGACCGTTCTCAAGCCTGAAAAGACTCGCATACGCCTCGATCTCACGCACAAGCATCTGCATGTCAGAAACCAAACCTGCACAGGCAACGCCTATGCGGTCCGTCACCTTGAAGACCTTCTTCCCAACGCGGCTGACCACGAGACCGCCGTAGGAAACCCGCTTCTCAGAGGCTAAGATAACGCCGCCGGAGCAGACCACGCCGACTGTGGTGGCGCCGGGAATAAAGAAGTAATGACCCTGATGTTTGTCCAAACCCTGTGTCACCTCTTCCTGCCCGCTTACGATATGCATGATCGGACTAATAAACCGCACACAGCGTTATTAAAACTTTATCATGCCCAAAGCGGCGGCGACACAGCCAAAACCGCCCGACCTTCACTTCTCGATGCCTAGCCATTTTAGCTGTGCAAAGATGTGCCTCGCAACATGTCCACGAAATCATCAAGAAACCTTTCATAATGTATCTGGACGCAGTGGGTCAGGTTCGGCGAACCCCGGGCATACCGTCGCAGGTCGGCTTGGGTCTTGCCGAGGGTGACTTTTCCCTCAGTCTCAACATCCACGTAGATGCGTTCGCTTTCCGTTACGAGCCCCTCGTCCAAGGCTATTCCGACGGCTAAAGGATCGTGCAGATAGCACCCTTCAATATTTTCATATTTCCTGCAGGACCCCATGTAAAACCGCGTCATCTTCCCGATGAACCGTCCCAGCCGCGTTCCAGAGCTCTCGATCTCTCTTAGACGGCTGAGGGTCAGAATGTTCCGCGGGTCCATCGTCACATCGAGGCTCACAAGCGTAATGGGCAAGCCGGAGCTGAACACGATCTTAGCCGCCTCCGGATCGGCATAAATGTTGAATTCTGACGCCATCGTCACGTTTCCAGCCGCCCTGACGGCGCCCCCCATGACCACCACTTTTTGTACGCGGGAACGGATGCGCGGCTCCTTCAAGACAGCCAACGCCACATTGGTAAGAGGACCAGCCGCAACCAACACAACTTCTCTCTTGCCAGCCATTACGCAGGATATGATCTGGTCAACGGCGTGAACCGGCTCCGGCTTCAATCGGGGCTCGGGCAGATTCATATTTCCGATGCCGTCTTCCCCGTGAAACTCTTTGGCTTGCCTAAGCTCCCGCAGAAGCGGCTTGGCGGCGCCCTTCGCAACCGGCACATTGCTCCGTTCAGCCATCTCCAACAGGTTCAAGGCATTCTTGGTTGCCTTGTCAACAGACACGTTGCCCGCCACGGTAGTTATTCCATGCACCACCGCCTTCGACGACTTAAGCGCATACAACAGCGCCAACGCATCGTCTACGCCGGGATCACCATCATAGATGAGCTTGATCAAGACAACCACACCTCATCCCAGTTTACACCCATTATTAGGTCAACCTCTCTTTTCTCAGGCAACCAGCCCTTCACGCGTATGAACCTGTCGCCCGCAGCATAGTCACCCCGCGAACCATGCGTTCATCTCCCCCTGCTCTTCATCCACCACGTTCTTGCTAGAAGAGTATCTCCTTGCTGAGCTTGACCCTGGCGCCTTCAAGCGGCGCGCCTTCCTCTTCCAGAAGGCGTCTTCTGCCTTCTATGGCGTCGCGGGTTCTACCAGCAATCATACCGTCAGACCTGACAACCCTGTGGCATGGAACAACTGGCGCAAGGGGATTCTTGTGCAAGGCGTTCCCGACGGCGCGGCAGGCATGCGACCTACCTATCCTTTCTGCTATCCTGCTGTACGTGCTTACTTTTCCCTTTGGAATCTCAAAGGTCGCGACTAGAACGCTCTTTTCAAACTCCGATTTGCCAGCCAGATGCCTCAGCACATCTTCCTTACTTTTGATGTTGGCTCCCATCCACCCGCCTCCCGCACGACATGTAAACACGAAGAGATTCGCGTAGAAGCCTCTTAACCTTTACGCAACAACTTTCCTAACAAAAACGAAAAGAAGATTTTGGGCAAGTTGTTCCCAGACGCCGGAAAATGCTGCAGAACCCTTACTTCCAAAGAGCAGAACAATGATCTACAACATGAACAGGCAAGCCGAGAAAATGTCCTCCGCGGATAATACATTCGCTGAGCACCAGAAAAACATCATTCTCAACGACGTATCCTTCACAAACCTCTAATATGGTTTCAGCCAACCCATATCAAGGATGAAAACACAGGAAGGTCAACGGGCATTCTAACAAAAGCAATAAATCGTAAGAAGTGTAGAATTTCTATCAAGTCCATTTCGGTGGAAAAAATGCTTGAAGGCTCTGTCGTAAATTTGAGAATTGCCGACAAGAAGGATGTCCCACTTATTGCGAAATGGTGGAACGATCAGGAATATTCTGGGGAATACCAAGGTTTCATGACTATTTCAGAGGCTCGACTAGAGAAGCTATTGCTTGAAACACCTGACCCCTTTTCTTCCCTCTTTTTCGTAATTGAGAAAAAAGATGGAACTAAGATTGGACACATTAACGGCTGGATGAAAGGCAATGGATTGACAGGGATCGGTTATGCCATAATTCCGAGTGAAAGAGGCAAGGGCTATGGAACAGAGGCTGTCAAACTCATGGTTGACTACCTGTTCCTTTCAAAGGATATCGTTAGAATTCAGGTATCAACGGGAACTAGGAACATAGCCTCTCAGAAAACATTGGAGAAAGCTGGTTTCTCAAAGGAAGGAACCATGCGCAAATCATGGTTCGCTAGAGGAGAATACATAGATATGAATCTCTACAGCATTCTCAGAGAAGAATGGAAAGAACCAAAAATACTAACAAAACCATTAAAACATGAAAAGGTGTAATATTCCCAATAAACCTATTTCATTGGAAAAAGTGATGCGGAAATGAGCGATGCGCCAATAGAGAAGAAGCGTTTCTTAAGGGCTCTGTATGTTGGACGTTTTCAGCCTTTTCATCTGGGTCACTTGGAGGCTGTTAAGCACATTCTTCAGAACTCCGCTGAACTCGTGATAGTGATCGGCAGCGGACAACACAGCCACACTTTGGAGAACCCCTTCACGGCAGGCGAAAGGGCATACATGATTAAGCTAGCACTCACAGAGGCGGGGGTGGACTCAGCTAGATACTTCATCGTGCCCGTTACGGATCTTGACATTCACGGGGTCTGGGTCGCCCACGTTTGCTCGTTTGTGCCAAAGTTCGACGTGGTCTACTCGAACGAACCGTTGACCAAGCGGCTCTTCATGGAATCCGGCTTCAAAGTCGAAACGATACCCTTCTACCAGCGCAAACTCTGCTCAGCCACGGAGATCAGGCGAAGAATGCTCCAGAACGTGAGCTGGGAGACGCTGCTGCCAAAAAGCGTAGCCGCATACATCAGAGAGATAGACGGCGTCGAAAGACTACGGGACCTCGCAAAGACAGACAGAGCCTAAGCAGCCGTAGAGCCTTTCACGTTGCCTTGTGCGCCAAGCCCTCAGAAATCATCTTAGACTTTGCGGTTCCAACCCTAATCGCATCCACAAATGACTGCGCGACATCGGCATTCGCCAGCTCTTTGAGCTCTGCTTCCGTGACGCCGCCAGGCGTCGCCACCATCTGTCTAATCGTCACCGGCGTCTTCCGCGCATCCAACACAAGTTTTCCCGTTCCAACCAACGACTGCGCGGAGGCAGCTAGCGCCAAATCCGCGGGCAAACCAGCCGCTTGACCTGCATTCGTCATGGCTTCCAGTACAAGCGCCAAGTAGCCTGGGGCGCATCCGCTTAGGGCCGTTATCGCGTCCATTTGGCGTTCATTTATTTCGGCGACTTTGCCCAGAGATTCTAGGAGGCTTTCTGCCTGTTTCTTGTCCTCACGCGTCACATCGGAGTCAGCGCAGTAGGCGATGAAAGCTTCTCGAACGAGAACGCCGAGGTTAGGCATAGTTCGGATGAACTTGGCTTTGGGGGCGACTTTCTTCAAAAATTCTAGGCTCACTGCTGCTGCCACGGAGATCACGAGTTTGCCTGCGAGCCCTTCTTTCGTCCCTTCAAGAACCTTCCCAACATCTTTAGGTTTCACGCAGAGTATGATTATTTCGGCTTCTTCGGCAGCCCAACGGTTGTCCTGAGTTGTGCTGACGCCTAGTTTCGCAAGTTCGCTCAGCTTCTCAACCTGCATGTCCACGGCTATGATTTCGCTTTCACGGCCGCCTTCCAGTAGACCTCTTACAACCGCGCTTCCGATGGCTCCCACGCCCATGACCGCCACTTTCATAAAATCACCAGCATAGAGGCGCTTACAGAATCAATCGAAGGACATATATAAGCGTGAACACGAGGCGCTGTGCCTCCGCCCGATCTCTTCCATCGAACCTCATGAGCAACTTTCAGGTGCCCCCAGCAAGGCAATCTCTTCTACCGGCGCACAGACCTCAGCAGAGGCTGCATACTTATATTGGCACAGAGGCATCATTAGGGCAATCGCTAAGAAAGATAATCCATCACAAATTTGCATGGTCTGGGGACGCTGGGAACTCATGTTGGGTGAAGCCTTAGCTGTCGTGACTGCTCTGACATGGGCTGCTTCAGCGGTGCTCTCAGCTGAGGCTCTCAGAAAGGTTGACCCTATCCGAGCCAACGTGGTGAAGACGCTCTTTTCAGCCTTGGCTATGCTGCCTGTCGCGGTCATTTCTGGCGGTCTGAGCAACCTGTCAGGGGTGAAGATCGAAGCGTTGTTCTTGGTCATCTTGGCAGCCATATTTGGGTACGGACTTGGGGATACGTTTCTTTATCAGAGCATCGTTCTCATAGGCGTCTCTAGGGCTTACACGCTTGCTTACACTTCGCCGCTTTTCACGATGGCAATCGCGGTTCTCTTCCTCGGGGAACCGTTTCTCTTCAATTATTTGGTCGGCACAGTCCTGATAGTGACCAGCGCAGTCATAGTTTTCAGAAACACTGACCGAGGGCATGCTGAGATCAGGGCTAGGGGCGTAGCAACGGCTTGCATAGCAGCGCTCGTGGTGGCGGCTGGAACGGTTACAGTGGCTGTGGGCTTAAGGGACATAGACGTCCTCTCAGCTAATGCCCTGCGTTACCCGGCTCTTTTCCTCTTCTTGCTCCCGCTTTCGCGTCCAAAGAGAAAATGGGACATCAGCAAGCGGAGTCTATTCTTTCTTGCCATGTCAGGTATTGTGGGCATGGTTTTGGGCGGCGTGGCCTTTCTTTACAGCATACATCTCATTGGGGCTTCGAGGGCAGCCTCTTTGAGCGCGTCTTCACCTGTTTGGGCCTGCATAATGTCTAGCTTGTTGCTGAAGGAGAAGGTTACACCGCGTTTACTTTTGGCATCTCTCGGCGTTGTGGTCGGCACATACTTTCTTATTTGAAAGAGGCTATGAAAAAAGGTGTCTATGCGGGCGGACGTCTATTTTCTGTGCCGTTTGATCCTTTCCCGTTTCTGTTCCTTTCTGCGCCATTCCCGTTTTCTCTGGGTCTTTATGGAGGTTCTGAAAAGGCGGCGGGACGAGCCGTCTCCATCTCGGTATTGGTTTATGTTCCTGTAGAAGGTGGAGTAGTCTATCTGGTTATTCTGCAGGGCTAGAAGGCTCTCGTTCAGCTGCTTCTTGGTTTCAGGCATAGTTGCTCGATCATAAGTGTCGGAATACGCGACGTAGGCGGCGTGAAACTGAAAATCAGATGGTTTGTCAATTAGAAGCTTCTCTGGTGGGGGTGACTCATTCTTGCCAGATTCTTCATCCATTCGTTTAACCATCTTTTGTGCTTTCTTCGCTCACAGTTTTTTTCGGGAACGCCTAAACGCGATGCTAATTACATCGTTCCCAGACGCCTTATTAATCTATCGGTTCCTATCTCAAGATAGAACACCGAAACCGCACGATAAAAAAGTTGAACGACACTTTCATACTGCGGGGAACATGAATCTTCTAAAACATCTGCACAGGAGAGCCTGTTTGAAAGTTTCTTCGGTTGCCGGATAAGAGCTTTAGCCCCGTTCTAAAAGGGCGTCTATCATCTGGAAATCGTCTCTTTTTAGCTGCATCTCTGCGCAGATCGCTTCTGGATTATAGTTTAGGGGTGTGGGAATCCTGTGGTAATCGCTTCCTATGCTGAACTTCATTCCGCCTTCTTTGAGCATCTTCACGGTGTTGGCAACCATGGAGAACACTCTTCTGTTGCTGTTGTAGAGTCCTGCGTGGAACTTGTAGTTTATCTCCACATATACACGCTTCAACTTGGCATTCTCCACGAAATACTCAACATCTTTAGGCGGAAAAATCGAGTTCGTCCTTAGATTCAGGTCACTTATCTTTCCAGCCTTCGCCATCCTCTCAAAGGTAGGGCGGAAAGGGTGACAAAGAATCCCGAATATATCATGCTTTTCACAGTACCTCTCAAGTTTAAGCGTCCAATCAAGCAGTTCACGACCACAGCCCTCCTCATCTCCTTTGATCCATGTTTCCAGCCCTAAGAAGTCCAGCCCGTTTAGAATGACATCTGGGAGCCCGTCGAGCCCTTCAGACCCAAGTTTCCCTACAAAGACCTCGATTCCCTGAAAGATGGTTACTAGGTTCTTCCTCGCCTCTTTTTCTTTGGCTATGTCGCTGTAGAAGTTTCTTAAGCCCCCCAGCCCGTTCTCATAGTTTCTCGGCAGGTCCTTCCGCTTGAGCCACGCTTCAAATTCTTCTTTGTCCCTATAGTAGAGGAAATCGTGATCCAGCAATCCGAGAACTCTTCTTCCGTCGCCTATCATGATGTCCAAGAGTTGGCTGAGAGTTTGTCTCCTCTCCAATCCAGCGTGAAGGTGAAGGTCCACCTCATTGAGCGAAAAAGGCATCACCGTCAAATTACATCATCATTCATCTGATTCGGCAAGTATTTCATTGTTAAGCCTTTCAACAGGTTTATTTACTTTGCGATCTTTCCACGTTAACCTGCTCCACTGCCTAGTTTCAGATTGTTCAGGGAAAACGAGAAAACTGTAGCTTATAGGTATGCTTTCAGTGGATAGTGATCAAAAGATGACCGCAAAAGTCTTGCTGTCCCGAAAATCACTGTTAATTAGAGCAAGACTGATGTTAACTAATGGATAAGCTCAAATGAAAGATTGTATAGAGATGGAAAATGGGTGAATATCTTGGAGGTCTTTGCAGAATCCACTGGCGAAGCATGGGAAAAACTAGGTTTAGCCCTCCTCGATTCTGGTGAGGAAACTACTGTGAACAATGTACCTGTAGTCGAAATTCGCTGGCTCAGTATCCACGTAGGGAAACCGTTACAGGAGCCTAGGATACATAGGAGATTCGAAAAGTTTTGTGAACGAATTAATCTTAAAGATGAATTGATGCCAGAAGCTTACCTTCTGCAAATAACTAAACAAGTAACGGAGGGTTATTGGTGGGAAGTATATGGAAAACCTATTTGGGAGCAGGTGCCGAAACTGGAAGCCTTGTTGAAGGAGCGCCCCTCTTACAACAAACCGTCCATTACCGTTCGCAACTCCAAAATACATCTTGGAGAACAAAACACGCCCTGCCTAGTTTATTTGGCTTTTCAGGTAAGAAATGGGAAACTTGATTTGGGGGTTCATTTTGACACAAATGCCATCGAGTTCATTCAAGGAAACATGTATGGATTAGCTGAGTTACAAAGAATCTTCGCAGAAAAAATTGGGGTTAAAGTTAACGCCTACCAGCACTTCGTTGATTCTCTTTCCGTCAACAAAAACCATCTCGCCCATCTCAAAGAAGTGCTCAAATGAAAACAGGACATATGGAAAAACAGCACCACAAGAAGTAGCCACTGAAACCGATATGATTTATTATATGCCACCTCACCAACCTTTATTTGCTTCTTTGTCCCTTGCTTCTGAAGATCGCTTTTACCAAAACCTGAAAGGCTTTTTCATTTCTCTACTCGTATATGGAGGTGTTCCCCAACTATACCCACAATGGTGGCGCGCGATTTTCTGAAGAAGTGTAGAACATCTTTGGAAGAGTAAACAGTCGCAAGAACCCATAGTAATACGCAGACAACAACCAGCATTCCTGTTCTTATGAGATAGGAATATATGAATTCGTCCACAGGGCTCATGCTAGCAATTACAAGCATAAGAACCCC
Source organism: uncultured Candidatus Bathyarchaeia archaeon (assembly GCA_964513245.1). GTDB lineage: Archaea > Thermoproteota > Bathyarchaeia > Bathyarchaeales > DTEX01 > CAZELO01. Next base: position 85,344 of record CAZELO010000004.1, read on the forward strand.
TTTTGGACCAGTTGGAAAAGGGAGAAAAGCGGCATTACCAAGAGTTCCTCTGCACGTCCAACCCCACTGTGCTAAGTCGTAAGCTGCATTGGTAAAAAAGGTCGCATATGCTGCTGAAGTAACCAAGAATACTGACCTTAGGATCCTATATCTTTTGGACGTCTTTAGTTCCCCCGCATGCTCCTAGGATACATAACCGAAGATTTAATACCACAGTTTGGAACAGTACGCTCAAAGCATTTAGAAGAAGATAATGGCTGTATGCACCGAAGAAGCTTTTCTTGAATTGACAAGATAGGACAGATTACATGATGCCTAAATCGGCACGCGCTTCAGCAACAAACATATTTTCCGATAATCGGAGTTACCAGAATCCTTTTTCTACCATCTGAGCTCCCCGCTAAACTCGACCATCTGGTTTCCTTGGACAATCTCGCCAATGGTATAGGAGTGACAGCCTTTGGCTGCTAATTGTTCTTTGATTCGCCCTGTTGCTGATGGATCAACTACAACAGTCAATCCTACTCCCATGTTGAAGGTACGCATCATTTCTGAATCTGAGATATTTCCAGCATCGTGGATCATCTTGAAGATTGGAAGAATCTGAATCTTGTCGAGGTCAATAGAAGCGTTTAGACCTTCTGGAAGAATTCTATTCAAATTCCCTTCCATCCCGCCTCCCGTTATGTGGGCTAAACCGTGAAGCTCAGTCATGTCAAACAAGTCTCTGAGACATTTGTAGTAGCATTTGTGCGGTCTAAGAATTGCTTCTAGAAACGTTTCGTTCTCAACTTTTTCTTCAATGATGCTGGGCTCGTTTTCTATCAGCTTTCTGACTAGGGAATAACCGTTGGTGTGCAGACCATTTGAGGCTAAAGCTAGCACAGAGTCGCCTAGCTCTATCTTAGAACCATCTATGATCTTAGATTTATCAACAACTCCTAGGGCACTTGCGCATACAACGTAGACTCCTTCAGACAAAACTCTGGGTTGTTCAGACGTTTCCCCGCCAACCAACGTACACCCCTGTTCCCTGCAAGATTGTGCTATGGACTTCACAAGTTCAACGACAACCTTTTTTTCCATTTTTCCGCAGAAGATGGTGTCCAAAACTGCGAGGGGGCGGGCTCCCATAACGATGATATCATTAATGAGATGATGAACCAAATCATAGCCTAAGTTTTCAACTCTGTTGTACTTGATTGCTAGTAGCTGCTTGGATCCAGGCTCTTCAGCCTTGAGAACTAATATGGGATTCGTGATTCCAGGAAACTTGGCCTCAAACAGTGAGGCAAATGCTCCAAGCCTGTTGAGAACTCGTGGATCAGAGGGAATCAGATAGCCAGCCATTTCCTGTTTCGCTTCGTCGGCAACGCCAATGTTCACTCCTGCTTTCTCATAGGTCCATTTCTTGGTCACAATTCAACCTCCTTAACAAAAGAAATAAAAACGAACGTTATTAAGATTTCATTGACTCCACAGTAGCGGATAACATGATTTTTAAGGTGACCTTGCTGCGTTTCTGTTAATCGCGGTTGTCGGAAATGCAGATAGGTTCTATTTCTGACAAAAGTGTATAGATTTTTAATGGTTATCTTGGCTGTGATTAGGCTTCTTCGTCCACTAGATGCTACTTTGGCATTCGCTGCAGCGATCGAACAGGCTGAGAAGATTATGGGAAACACTAAAGGCTTAGATATTGCCAGATGATAGTAAGTTGCAGATTGCAGGGAAGAGTGAATGCCTTCTCCATTTGGTCACTTAGCGATCGCGTACCTAATCCACAAATCCGAGAAAACCTTGAGCCTACCGGCTCTCGTTATTGGGTCAATAATTTCAGATTTGGATCTTCTCTTTTATTATCTGACGTCAGGGTATGTGGGAAGGGAGTTACTTCACAGTTTTGTCGGAGGGGGAGTAATTGGGACCCTTCTTTCTACGTTTCTGACCGTGACTTTTTATCCTTTGGTTGTCTCATCTTTATTCGGCATAAACAAGAAAGAAATTGGACGAGTGTGCAGATTCTCAAAGACCGTTCTGGTTTCATCTTTCATAGGAGTTCTTTCTCATATTTTGATAGATTCCACATGCCACAACTACAACCCGCTTCTCTATCCGTTCACCACACAGTCTATCGACGTACTGCTACTCACTAGTGACTGGGAGCTCGCGTACATAGTTGTTGATACGCTTCTTCTTGCATTGTTACTCATAATATTGACGGTTGCTTTTTCAAGAAAGGGATCTAAAGGATTCTGGGAACGAATCCTCGTTGGCAACGATTAGGGCTTTTCAGGGAAGTCGACTCAACAACAGAGGTCGAAGGGTTAGGAAAAAGGGCTTCAGTTGTACCACGCCTAAGTCTCAAGCCAACGGTAATTGTGGTGCGACCGCCACGTGACAACAACCTCACTAGGCCGCAATTTTCAGCACCAATCCTGTTACGGCAATTCCTACTTACAGGGTTTTTCTACAAATTGCTTTTCAAAGCGCGATATCACGCAGGTGTCACTCCAGCCTTGGCAAAGGGTTTATTAGCTAGTTTTTTAAGGCGTCAGATGTTTCTATTTTTGAGTTGCTTTGTTTGTGTCGGTGAAGAGGCATGTGCATAATCGGCAAGGACAGACTGCTTGAACTGATTGAGAAGAACAAGTGTATCTACCCGTACGACTTGAACCTGTTAGATGGGGACGGCTACGTCCTAACAGTCAAAGAGGAGACGACCCTGCAGTATCTTCAACACAAGAACCTGATCTCTAGAGAAATTGTCTTCACGCCCCCCGACTACGTAGCCCACCTAACCGCCAAAAGCAAGTACGGCAGAGCCGGTCTCTCCTTCTTGAACGCCGCGAAGGTACACAGCGGCTTCGTTGGCCGCCTTGCCCTCGAACTCGTCAACCTCAGCAACGAGAGAACACCCATAACCATCAGGAAAGGTGACCCGCTTATGCACATTGAGTTCATAACCCGCGAAGGTAAGCCCTCGCCCTATATGGGGGAGTACCAGTTCCAGTTCATGACGGACGAGGAGATGGAAGTGTACGTCCCGATTCTCAAGCGGGTCTTCGACAACTATGGTGAACTGGCAAAAATCTGGTTCAAGAACAAGCCTTTAAGAGAATAAGCCCGGCGCATCAGCCTCGGCCGCTGAATGAAGGTTTAAATATAGCCATATTCTGTATGCAGAAGGGAAGAACAAATGAAGGCACGTAACTACAGGGAGGTAAAAGGCGCTCCATACACGAAAAAGAAGTTTATTCACGGGGCACCTCCGCCGAAAATAACAAAATTCACGCTTGGAAAAGCATCCGACAACTATAGATACCAGCTTTCACTAGTCGCCAACAAGAGAGTCCAGATCCGCCACAATGCACTAGAAGCCTCACGAATCGCAGTGAACCGTTATCTACAAGCAAAACTGGGCGAAAACTTCTTCATGCGAGTCCTTGTGCTACCGCACGTAGTGCTCAGAGAGAACAAAATGATCTTCGGCGCCCACGCAGACAGACTGCAAGACGGCATGAGGGCATCCTTCGGCAGACCAATAGGCACAGCAGCCCGCGTTGAACCAGGACAGCCTGTAATTATGGCTCAAGTCCCTGAAGGCGGAGTGGAGATCGCTAAAGAAGCTCTCAAACGCGGAGAAGCCAAGTTACCGACCACGTGCCGAGTAGTTGTAGAAGAATTAGCAAATCAAACTCAAGGTGAAAAGACAGTTGTCAACTAAGGAAGAAAAATTTGTTTTGTGGTTCGATGAGATAGGCATGGAAGACGTGCCACTTGTTGGAGGGAAAAGCGCAAGCCTAGGCGAAATGACACATAGAACAAAGGTTCCTGTGCCATATGGCTTCGCAACAACCGCGAAGGCATATCGCCACTACCTAAAGGCAAACAGTCTCGATAAGAAAATAGCTGAAGCCCTAGAAGAGGTTAAGGATCCAGAGGACACAAAAACCCTTCAACGTGTGGGCGCAAAACTCAGGAAAATGATTGCCACTGCTAATATGCCCGCAGATCTTGAAAAAGATATTGTCAAAGCGTACAAACAACTTGCAAAGAAGGTGGGAGAAGCTGAACCCTTCGTTGCGGTTCGCAGTTCAGCTACGGCTGAAGACCTGCCTGACGCCAGTTTTGCTGGGCAACAGGAAACGTATCTTAATGTGCGCACAGCAGACGAGGTTGTTGAAAAGATAAAGGAGTGTTTTGCCAGTCTATTCACAGACAGAGCCATCTATTACAGGATACAGAAAGGCTTCGACCACATGTCTATAGCCCTAAGCAGCGCCGTCCAGATGATGGCATACAGCAAATCCAGCGGCGTCATATTTACGCTTGACGTTTCGAACGGCGACAGAAGCGTAGTCCTCATAGAAGCCGGATACGGATTAGGCGAATTCATCGTTCAGGGAACCATTACCCCAGACGAGTATTATGTCAAAAAATCTGATCTCACCATAGCTAAGAAGAACATTCCAAAGAAGACCATTCAGCTTGTGAGACTCACCTCTGGCGGAACAGAAGAGAAGCCAGTTCCCAGCGAACTTCAGGATAAACAGATTTTGACTGATAAACAGATCAAGGATTTGGCGAAGTATGCCGTAACCATAGAGGAACATTACAAGAAGCCAATGGACATAGAATGGGCGCTCGACGAGAGAACAAACAAACTCTTAATACTCCAAGCAAGACCAGAAACTGTATGGTCAACAAAGAAAGAAGAAGCAAAACCAGAGAAACAAGTAACAACAACGGAAAGAAAAGTCATAATCCAAGGACTTCCAGCATCACCAGGACTGGCAGCAGGCAAAGTCCACATAATACCGACAGTTGACAGGATCAACGAGTTCCAGAAAGGAGAAATCTTGGTCACGGAGATGACGGCTCCAGACTGGGTTCCAGCCATGCGCAAAGCAGCAGCCATCGTGACAAACTCTGGAGGCATGACATGCCACGCAGCCATAGTCTCAAGAGAACTCGGTATACCCTGCATCGTGGGAACCGTGTCTAAAGGCAAACCTGCGACCGAAAACATACCTGACGGCATCATGGTGACAGTAGACGCCAAACTCGGCGTGGTCTACGAAGGCGTGCTGGAAGAGGTAGCGGCAAAGAAAGAAGCACCAACAGCTGCAGTAGTAGCCGAGTCCTACGTGATTACGGGCACAAAGGTTTACGTGAACCTCGGCGAACCAGAGATCGCAGAGAGAGTCTCAGCATTGCCAGCAGACGGCGTGGGTCTACTGAGACAAGAGTTCGTTTGGACAAGTGAGATCGGCGAGCATCCGCTTTACCTCATCGAGACAGGGCACCCAGAAAAAGTAGTCGATGGTCTAGCTGAAGCTTTCCGCAAGATCTGTGCAGCCTTCAATCCTAGACCGGTGGTTATGCGTTTCAGCGACTTCAAATCCTCAGAGTACAGGGACCTCAAGGGCGGAGACAAATATGAGCCCGTGGAGCCTTCAGCACTTATGGGTTGGAGAGGCGCCTCAAGATACTACGACCCCAAGTACGTTGAAGCCTTCAAGCTTGAAGTGAAGGCAGTGAGAAAGGTCCGCGAAGAATTCGGCCTGAAGAACCTCCACGTGATGATCCCGTTCTGCAGAAGAGTTGAGGAAATGGAGAAGATCAACAAGATCTTCGAGACCGAAGGACTCAAGCGCGGCCCAGACTTCAAGGTCTGGCTCATGGCCGAGATACCCAGCAACTGCCTCACCGCGGACAAGTTTAACCAGTACGTGGACGGCTACAGCATCGGAAGCAACGATTTAACCATGACCATACTCGGCTGCGACAGAGACAACGAAACAGTGGCACACCTCTTCGACGAGAGGGACCTCGCAGTCAAACGTGCAATTCGGCTGCTGATCAAGCTGGCTCACCGGGACGGAAAAACCGTCAGCATATGTGGTCAAGCGCCCAGCGTCTATCCGGACTTCACAGAGTTCCTCATTCGAAGCGGAATCGACAGCATTTCAGTCAGCCCAGACGCGGTTGTGTCCAACCGGAAGCTAGTAGCCATGGTGGAACAACGCCTCATGCTGGACAAAACAACCGGCAGAGGACTACGCGACGACAAAGACCTCGACATACCGCTTGAATCTTGAGAGCCGAAAAGCCCTCATCTCCTTTTTTATATCTCTTCAGTTCTTTTTTTATCTAGGAAAGGCATAAGATTCTCTTCGAACTAGTTATCTTGCGGAATACACCGATGAAAGAAACATTTGATCTGGAAGAGACGAGGCTGCGGGACGAGATTGCTAGACGGGGAGCAAAAAGAATTCTCATCCAGCTTCCCGAAGGCTTGAAGCCTGAAGCACCCCGTTTGGCAGCAATAGCGGAAAGCACAGGAGCAACCGCCATCGTCTCAGCCGACCCATGCTATGGCGCATGCGATCTGGCACTGCCGGAAGCTGAAATTCTGGGCGTGGACCTGCTGGTTCACTACGGGCATAGTGAGATGCCGATGGATAGAAAAACTCCGGTGCCCGTTGTCTACATAGAAGCGAAGGCAAATATTGAAGCTGAAACAGTGGTTGAGAAAGCTATCGACCTGCTGAAACCGTGGAACAAAATTGGGTTGGCAACCACTGTACAACACGTTCACGTGCTCAGCGAGGCGAAACAGGTCCTCAGCCGAGCTGGAAAGACCGTGCACATCGGCGACACCCGAAGCGGCAAATACCCAGGCCAAGTCCTCGGCTGCGACTACAGCAACGCCAAAGCCATCTCCGACAATGTGGAGGCCTTCGTTTTCATCGGCGGCGGACGTTTCCATGCTCTAGGGCTGTTCTTGGCTACGATGAAGCCGACTGTTGTTGCTGATCCTTTTGAGGGACGAGTTTACCTGCTTGAGGCTGAGGCGCAGAAGGCAATCCGCAAGAGATGGTCCAACATAAGTGAAGCCAAAGAAGCCAAGAACTTCGCCATCCTAGTCGGGCTGAAAACAGGCCAAAGCCACATCGACGCTGCCATCCGAATCAAGGAGGACCTTGAGAAGAGCGGCAAGAACGTGGTTCTGCTGGCTCTTCGGGAGATAGCCCCTGCGGCGCTTTCGCAGTTTCCGACAATAGAAGCCTACATCGACACGGCGTGCCCCAGAATTGCCTTAGATGACTCGGCGAACTTTGGAAAACCCGTCCTTACGCTGAGGGAGGCCCACATGGTGCTTGGTAGGGTGAAGTGGGAAGACCTCTTGAAAAATGGCTTCGTCTAGGATGAGCCCGCGCTGAGAAGTGTGAGCCTTGGAACCAACTCAGATGAAGAAGAAACATCTCGGAATGGTATTGTCCCAGCTTGCCCCGAGCCCGAAGCCTAAGCTGCGGTGGGAAGGCTACACGCTGGATTCAGAAAGCGCGGCGCAGATGGCTTACATAGCCGCACATGTGAATGACGACGTGCAGGGGAAGACTGTTGTTGACTTGGGCTGTGGTTCAGGCATACTAGCCATAGCAGCGTCGCTTTTGGGGGCAGCTTGGGTCGTTGGCGTAGACATAGACAAGGAAGCTGTGAAAACCGCCAAGATGAATGCTGCCAAGGCAGGCGCCAATGTTGACTTCGTCGTAGGTGACATCGGATGCATCGGTGGGCATTTTGACACGACGCTTATGAACCCGCCTTTCGGCAGTTGGAGGCGGGGAGCAGACATCAAGTTTCTGGAGAAAGCCTTGCAGGTTTCGGATGTCGTCTATTCGTTGCACAAGCGAAGCCAGACTGTTAGGGGCTATTTGGAGGAGAAGATTCCTAGGCTGAAGGGACGAATAGAACGCGTTTACGAGATGGAGATTGTTATCTCCCGAACCTATAGTTTCCATCAGAAAAGGCGATACCCCGTTAAGGTGGATCTTTACAGGGTGTTCAGAGTGGGCATGGATTGATGAATCGCATCATGAAACAGCCTTGATTGACAGCAAAGCTAATATGTTTGGTTCTGAACGTTTCTTTACTGCTAAGCAGCAAACAGAGAATTTGCGGAAGAGTTGAGTATGGCTGAATCAAGGAAAAGCGGGAATCTTGTTGTTCCCGGAGAGAAACTAGGCGTCATCGAAGAGTTCATTCCGGACGCGGGCACATACGAGGAGAACGGCGTCATATACGCAAAGAAGATCGGGTACGTCTTGATGGACTACGCGAGCAAAAAACTCTCGGTCTATCCTAAGACGAACAACCTGAATGTGCCAAATATTGGAAGCACAGTTGTTGGACAGGTGACAGCCGTTCAGAGCTCGTTGGCGACGGTCCGCATAATGAAGGCTGGAGATAAGTGGATCTCAGGTTCCTTCACAGGCATGATCCACATTTCAGACACGAACTTCAGATACACGGAAAACATGTTCGATGCCTTCAAAGTCACCGACATCGTTCGGGCAAAAGTCGTGAGCGACAAGAACGGAGTCTACCACCTGTCAACAAAGGGTCAGGACCTAGGCGTGCTACACGCCTTCTGCTCGAAATGCGGGTACTCGCTGAGCCTCAGAGGACACAGGTTGCACTGCGACAGATGTGAGAACTCTGAAAACCGGAAGACCGCGTCAGATTACGATACTGAAAACCCATAGGTGAGATGGAACCCTTGCAGCTGAAAACTGTTAAGAGAACACCTAACGAACTCAAGTTGGAAATCATAGGCGAGGGGCACACCCTCTGCAACCTCCTAGAATCCGTGCTCCTTGAAGACAAGAATGTTGAGTTCGCAGGCTACAACATAGACCACCCATTGATCTCCAATGCAATGCTTTACCTCCGGATGAAGGGAAACAAAAAGCCGGAAAAGGCGTTGAAAGAAACCGTAGACAAAATCCTGAAGCGAGAAAAGGAACTGAGCACAGAATTCAACAAGGCACTCAAAGAATGGCAAGACAAACGCAAAAAATCTTCAAAATCTACAGAATAAAGGCTCAAGCTCCGGCGTATTCAACCTATTTTTATGCCTAAGACCATGCCTGCCGTGAAAGCTCCGGCGAAGGGCAGGTTGGAAATCACGTGAGTCAGCCATCCCATGGATGAGGAAACACCCCCCAGCATCCCTTCGACGCTTTCAGCCAGCTTCCCATAGTTCACGTTTATGATTCCTTGGTAGCCCAAATACATGAGAATTATGACGAAGATCCCGGCTAGAACCATCAGAAGTTTAGCCACTTTCTTGATAGCATAGCCAACGACTAAACCGAGGATGCCACCAGCACCCAGCTGATACGCGATCGGTGTCAGAAGTTCGCTCATAATCCGTCTCCTGAGTAATTCAGGAGTATAACGCGGACTGGGGATAAAAACCTTTTTCCGAGACACATGGGTGGAGTGCCACTTGCGCGATTTTTAGGCAAAGCCTAGTCTGTTTACTGCCGTCTGTAGGAGTAGGCTGAAGGCGTCCACATCTGTATTCTGCACAAAAACGTCCAAAGCCTCATCCAGAGTGACCTGTCCCGCAAGCCAAGCATACACAATCAGAGCCTCAGCGGCATCCGCCTGCTTGTGGCGGTCCACCCTCGATGGCAGAAGCCGCCGCAGATCAGCCTTTCTGAGAGCTGTCGCGAGCACGTCGCTTTCTACTTTGCGTCCTATGGGCTTGCCAGATTTTCTGGAAAGAGCGAGGGAGTAGACGAAGTTCACGAAGGCGTCTCCCAGAGAAGCCAATTCACGGTCAGCCAATATGTCCGTCAGATTATTATACTTGCGGATGAAAGACGAATCTTTAGGCTTGATAGAGATCTTGCTTGACATTGCTTACACCTCGGCTATACAGCCAAATCTGTATAGGGAATATCCGAATAACTGTTTCGCAGAACGTACAAGAAAATTCTTATGCGGAAGTACCCTTGTGCTCTGTTTCTTTCTATGCGTTCTAAAGTATAAGCACAATGAAGTAGATCGCTAACCCGCCAATTAGGTACAAGAAAGGATTGTCCCAAGTGTGAGGTGAATACGCTTCGGTTATAGTCATCAACAAAGGCAAGACTGCGAATACACAGATCAATTCATTCATATGGAAAAGATAACTGAAAGATGCCGATGCAGCAATGGAAGACAAGAACACCATTGAGCTTCCTTCATAGCTTCGCGTGTAGACCCGATCTCCGAACAAGTCTTTAGTTTGGTATTTGCGTTTCCCGAACCTAACGCCTACGGGTTCAGCTAAGCCGTCTCCAAAGGCGGTGATTATCAAAGGAAGAGCGAGCAGGTCAAGGGCCAGCCCCGAGAGACTGTACAAGTAAGCCACCCCAATAAGGGCAACGTTCATTCCAAGAACCTGCGTAGCGGCAAGCCGAACTGTGTGCGGTCTGTCCTCAGGTCGATCATATGAAAGAAAAATAAATGCAACTAGGCGGACACGTTTTCTTATCGGTTCGACCATGATTAGAGACTCGGCTAAGGAAATAGTGCCAGATATGACAAAGTATTCTATGCTGTAATTGAAGAAAGTTCTGTTGATAAACAAGGTTGAGAGTATGTGCGTGAAATGAACTACTTTTCTGGAGTAATTTACCTTCAGCTTACCTTCCTTTACCAGATAGCTTGTCGTACATAAGGTTGCTAAGTATACAATCAGCCTGATTACCTCAAGTAAAGGCCAGTTCTGTAAAGGAAGAGACATTTGCAACCACGTGATGGAACACTGGAATACCAGAGAAATATTTAAATATTCCGAAAATTCAGAAAATATCGAAAATTAGGTGTTTGACATGATGGATCCGGTAACGACAGAATTTGTCCAAAGACTCGGTCGGCTCACAAACAAGTGGGGTCTCGACGAGTGCACCGGCAACTTATGGGGCATACTCATAGCCTCAGGTGACGCCATGACTCAGGAAGAGTTAAGGAAAACTTCAGGCTATGGCTCGACACTGGTCAGCGTGGCGCTCTCCAGATTAGATGAACTGGGGTTCGTTGTAACAGCCGGGCGGAGGGGAAGAAAAAGGCTTTATGTAGCCGTGTTCACCTTCATGGACGCGTTGGAGAACTTTTTCAAAAGGTTCGCTGACAATGAAATAAACCCCATAATTGTAAACCTATCAAGGAGCTTACAGGAAATCCGCGACCCAAAGTACAAAGCCAACATGGAAAGACTGGTTGGAGAGTTCGAGAGGGGTAAACTCTTCATGACCTACCTGCTCTCCACCATGAAGAAGTATAAAGATCTGCAATTGGGAGAATTGCAACGAGTGTTACAGCCTGATTTGGTTTAAACGCTAAACCAAAGGCGGAGGGTTTCTGAATACTTGGATAAGATAAGTGTCCTAATACCTGTGTATAGAGAATCAGGTCTTCTTGAACGCCTGTTAACTGAGCTGCTGAGAGATCCATACCCGTCTAAGGAAGTTTTAGTTGTAATCGACGAGCCTACAGAAATGAGTCTCAATATCGCGGAGAAGTTTCGGGACAGAATCACACTCATTCTGAACGGAGAAAGAATCGGCAAAGCAAACGCGTTGAACGAAGCCTTCAATCGTACAACTGGAAACATTTTGCTCTTCCTCGACAGCGATGTCCAATTGGAAGCGGCTGAGGGGAGTTTCTTGGAAACCTTGGAGAAGGAGATGAATGGCATAGACATTCTCGATATCAAAAAGAGCGTAGTTAGATGCTCGTTTCTGGAAAAACTCGTTTATTACGAGTACTTGGGCTTTAGCCTTGTCAGCTGGTTCTTCTCCAAGAGTGTTGGAAAGACCCTAGGGGTGAACGGAGCTGCCTTTGCTATTAGAAGAGATGCATTCGAACAGTTAGGAGGGTTCAGGAGAACCATAAACGAGGATGTTGATCTGGCTACAAGATCATTCGTCGAAAACCTTAGCTTCAGGTATACAGGCAAGGTCTCCGTATCTATCAAACCGCAGTCAGGCTGGAAGAGTTGGTATAAGCAGAGGAGAAGATGGGGAATATCTACGGGGGTGTGGCTGAAAGACCATTACAGATTGTTAGCGGGAGTTTTGGTCAGGGAGCCCAAAGTGATGCTCCCCTCTCTGATGCTCATTATGCCTTCGCTTCTTCTAGTCTTCTTCAACTGTCTTTTTCCATATGCTCTCTACCTAGGCGTTTTCAATTTGGCATTATCTGTCCTATCTAGGCAACCCAGTTTTGTCCCGCTCGTTATTTTTCTAACCACATTTAGCGTCTTGGCTTTGAAGAATGGCGCCTTGACTGCTCTGACATACGCTGCCCTTTCATGCGTATTCTACTCGGCAGCCAGAGGACTTGGATACCGCTTCAACCCAGTTGAGTTCTTGTGCTATTATCTCGTCTACTCGCCGTTTTCATTGTTGATGTATATCATCGGCATATTCAGAGTCATGACACACAATGACCTGATCGACTTAGACTGGAAGGTCTGATCATCAATGAGCCGGAGAACCCCTGCGGGAGCACGCGGCGCCAAAATTGTTCTAACGGCTTCAGCAACGGAGATGAGTGACTACAACAACAGTCATTCTGCCACATTCAAGAAACATGTCGATAAGACGGATTCTTGCAGACATATTTACCACAGTACTCTACAATAACGGCATGGTCTCGGTGTCCCCCTCTGAGCATCTTGGCAAATCTGTAGACGGTTTCGGGCCTTCTGCCCAGATAACCGTCAATTATCAGGAACGTGGGACCTCTGGCGAAAATCATTTATCGCAAGTTGCCCATTTTCTCTGCGGAGCCTAAACAAGAAGGCCACACGCGTGAGAATACTGCATCACGTAATATGTAGAGATGGGGGCAGATTGATTGGCGTTGGAGATTAAGGGCATAATTCCAGCTATGGTTACGCCGCTTAGGAGCGACGAGGAGCTTGATGTTGAGGGGCTCGGAGAACTTGTTAACTACCTGATCGGGTCAGGGGTCCACGGGGTCTTCGTCTGCGGAAGCCAAGGCGAGAACTACTCGCTCACAGAAGAGGAGAAGAAACAGGCAATAAGAGCCGCGGTGGACGAGGCGAACGGTCGCGTCCCCGTTTATGCTGGAACGGGCAACATCACAACCAGAAGCGTCGTAGAACTAAGCAAATACGCCGAGGACGCGGGAGCAGATGCTGTCTCAGTAATCACGCCGTTCTTCATCAAGCCCAACCAAGAGGAACTCTGCAGACATTATGAGACTGTAGCCCGAGCGATAGACATACCGTTGTTGTTGTACAATAATCCGCTCAGAACCGGGGTGAACCTTGAGGCTTCAACGGTCAGCCGCCTAGCCCGGATAGACAACATAGCCGGCATAAAGGACAGCAGCGGAAACCTTGCGCTTACGGCTGACTACATCCGCTCCTGCCCGGAAGACTTTGCCGTCATCGCTGGAAACGATGCCCTCATATTTGCCACTTTGCTTTGCGGGGGAAGGGGCGCAATAGCCGCAACCGCGAATGCTGTGCCGAGGCTCGTGGTCGGAATATACGAGTCCTTCATCAAAGGTGACATAAAGAAGGCGAGAGAACTGCAATTCAAACTGCTTCCGCTAAGACTAGCCTTCAACCTAGGCACATTCCCAATGGTCATAAAAGAAGCCATGAACCTCAAGGGCAGAAAGGCAGGTCCCGCAAGGAGCCCAGTCGGACCGCTGAGCAAAGAGAACAGGGAGAAATTGAAGAAAGTGCTGACGGAGCTCGGTGAGCTCTAGGACCATGCACGCAGCATGCCGGCAGAACCAAACAACGGAACATAATGGATTTTGCCGCTTAAGAGAAAGAAGAACCGAAGGCAATTCTAGACAAGTTTGAGGCAGAATAGCCTCTGCTTCAAGGGGCTTCAAAAAAAGGGTAAATAGTTTGAAGCGCGTCTGAGCGGAACGTTGACCATTTTTTGCTTGTTGCGCTTTGCCGCTATTCTCTGCCAACCCACACTTTGCAGATGTTGACGCCTTCGACCGCGTCCTTAGCCGCCGCGTCTGCACCGATCTTCTTAGCGTATTCAGGAGTTATTGGGGCGCCGCCGATTATTATTTTCACGTTGTCTCTAAGCCCGGCTTTTTTGAGTGCTTTGATTATGGCTTCCATCTCAACCATTGTTGTGGTGAGCAGAGCTGACATGCCGACTATGTCTGGCTTGCTGCTTTTCACAGCTTCAACATATTTTTCCGCAGGCACATCTACGCCGAGGTCAACGACTTCGAATCCCGCAGCGTTCATGAGCGTCACAACTATGTTCTTTCCTATGTCGTGCAGGTCGCCTCTAACAGTGCCCATGACCATCTTGCCTGCGGACTTTATGTCACCAGCCTTCAAGTACGGCCCGAGAACCGTCATGCCTTCCTTCATCGTTTCGCCCGCCATGATTAGCTCCGCCAGGAAGTATTCGTTGGCCTCGTATTTCTGGCCCACGATTTCCATGCCCTTGGCCATACCGTCAGTCACGGCTTTGTATGCAGGTATACCAGCGTCCACGGCTTCTTTGCAGGCAGCCTTAACACCGTCAATGTCTAGGTTAACAACGGCATCGCTGATCTTCTCCAAGATGTTCTTTTCGCTCATAGCCGAACCACCAATCTCAAATTAAAGAAGACATCAGCAACACTCATATAAAAGATTAACGCCTAAGAAGGCAACTTCTGCCAATTTAGTAATCAAAAAGCATCCTCTGCAAACATTTCAGCTGCAAAGCAAATTCAAATATAAGGGGTTGACTTTATCTCTGTTCATGTTAGCCGCCAGATTCAAGAAACCGGGTGACAATTTCTCCGTCGAAGAAGTAGACGTTCCCTCAATAGGTCCTGATGACGTATTAGTCGAGATCAAGGCTGCGGGCATATGTGGGTCGGATGTCCACTACAAGAAGGGCGACGCCTCGCCCAGCAGGATTCCCTTGACTCTAGGACATGAAGGAGCAGGAATAGTTAGGAGCGTGGGAAGCAACGTTTCCAATGTAAGGAATGGCGACCACGTTATCGTCCACTACGTGATCTCTTGCGGCAACTGCAAGCCCTGCCTTCAAGGCTTTGACAACAGATGCCGAAACAGGATATCCATCGGGCACGATGTCGACGGCGTTTTCGCCGAGTTCATAAAGATACCGTCAAGAAACGCCTTGAAGATGGCCAACCATATTCCCTTCGAGTGGGGAGCCATAACCGCTTGCGCCGTATCCACAGCCTTTCACGCTGTTAAGCGGTCCGGCTTGAAGAAGAGTGACACAGTCGCCGTCTTCGGCATAGGCGGCGTAGGCATTCACGCGGTTATGTGGGCCAAATTCTTCGGCGCAGGGAGAGTAATCGCAGTCGATATCGTGGATTCAAAGCTTGAAGCAGCCAGCGAATATGGGGCAGACGTGGTCGTGAACTCTGCGCGGCAAGACGTTCTAGAAGTGATTGGGAGGGAGACTGAAGACTGGGGAGCCGACGTGACAATCGAGTGTTCTGGTTCAGCGGAGGCCATGAAGCAGGCCATAAAAGCCATCAAAGGCAAGGACCTCTTCGAAACAGGCACAGTTGTAAGCGTGGGGCTTCAGACGAAACCCTTTGAGTTCGAATATTGGAACCTCAGGGAAGGCTGGGCAACGGTCTCAGGAGACCATACAAGGTTTGATCTCTACCAGATCATCAAGCTGATTGAAGCCGGAAGAATCGATCTTTCCAAGTCAGTAACTCACGAGATTTCGCTTAAAGAAATCAATGAAGGCGTTGATCTCATAGAAAGCAGAAAAGAACACGTAGAAAGAATAGTCATAAACATGGACAAATAAAGGAGCAACGTCCCACCCGTTTCAGGACACCCGGTAAAAGCGTTCTCTTCAGGAATAACTTGGAAGACACGCTACAGAAAAATTCCTACAGCGGAACCAGGCCGAGAGCCCCCACAGACAGATTTCTCATGCAAATAGATCCTGCAATCTTTTTATATCTGCGCATGTCTGCTAGAAAAATGGATGAACGCCCGCATAGGCTCTCAGAAAAAAATCTAGGGAAAAACTGCCGGGTTGCCCTAGCTGGGTATAGTTACCCGTTCGGGGTTCCCCTAACGCTTATATCATTGTTCAGAGTTTTCTCCGTTGAATGCATGGTGACCTTTTTTGGGTTTGGACGAGGGCTTTCTCCGTGTTGATGGTTGGCGGAGCGGTTTTGAGAGTGTTGACAAGCTGCTTAGGCATTATGGTCGTAAGGTGAGAAGTGAGCACACTAGACTGAATGCGGTCGGTATAGTGGCTCGTCTCTGCAGATCCGCAGGTGTTGAAAATCCTGATGAACTTGTTAAGTTAGATCGTAAAGAGGCTTCTCAAATTGTTCAGAATTTTGTTGATTCTCTAAAGGAGAGGGACCTTTCAATCCGCTACGTGAACGTTTCTTTGGCGTATCTGAAGACCTTTTTCAGAGTTAATGGTTTCAAAAGCGAGAAAGAGCTTGAGGTTGAACGTTACTACCAGCCTTCAAGGTACATGAAACGAGAAGAGTGCATTCCCACGCCGGAAGAGATTTATCGAATGGCTTACGCCGCGGGTTCACCGCGTAATAAGGCTTTGGTTCTTGCTTTGTATACTAGCGGTCTTAGGAACAGCACTCTGAGAGCTTTGCGGTACGGCGACGTGAAAGAAGAATTGGAAGCCGGTTTACGAATAGTGAAGGTCCAGGTTTATCCTGAGATGAAGGAAACTGATCCTGATGCCTGTAAGGGCAACATACCGTACTATTCCTTTATCTCGAAAGAGACAGTTGAAGCTCTAAATGAATACTGGACTGAGAGAAGAGAAATCTACGGGGATATTAATGATAACGAGCCTCTCTTTTCTGCGGAAAGCACCAATATGGATCTTGACGTTAGGAGAAATCGGCCAGTTATGAAGAAGTCTCTGGCAGCAATTGTTAAGAGGGCTGCAAAAAAGGCTGGCATAAAAAATTGGAGTGCCGTACACCCTCATTGCCTGAGGAAAACCTTTGAGTCAGAGTTGAGAAACAGTGGTCTCGATGCCAAAGATCAAGAGTTCCTCATGGGGCACATACTTCCGGGAAGCCCAGATCCTTACTACGACAAAACGAAGATAGAGGAAATGAGAACGAAATATGCACAGGTCGTTTTCTTCCCGCGTTCCATCCTAGACTTGGAGAAAGCAAAGATTGAGGCAGCGTTTGTCACTGCCAGAATGTTGGGATTACCAGAGGAAAAGATAAACTTGATGAGGGAAGCGGTCATGAAATCCGAAAACCCCACGGCAGACAAAGTAATAAAAATGTTGAGCGGAAGTGCAAATCCGAGTGCAGGCTTCACAATCAGAAAACCAACAGATGGAAAGACCCGAACAAATCCCCAACCCTAGCCTACCCTTTTTTGGGGAAACTGAATGGAACAATATCTCGAGCTCCTTTGAGCATCGAATGCGATTTGAAAGAGAATTCATGCATACGCGCTGGTCTTTTCTGGGCTATCATTCCTGAACTGTAATTTATGCCGTTTCGGGGGTTGTGTCTGTTGTCTCAGATGCGAAGTCTTGTCTGAGATGCTATCTTAAAGTTATTAACAGATCCAGTAACCAAGTATTATCCACGAGCAA
This sequence comes from uncultured Candidatus Bathyarchaeia archaeon, assembly GCA_964513245.1. Classification (GTDB taxonomy): domain Archaea; phylum Thermoproteota; class Bathyarchaeia; order Bathyarchaeales; family DTEX01; genus CAZELO01. Next base: position 102,791 of record CAZELO010000004.1, read on the forward strand.
ATTGTGAAGAGCCGAGAGACCCCAGCCCTTATTCTTGCAAGATCTTGAAATCTCTTCATAGGAGCCAAAGTGACCCGTTTAAATATTTGCCTTTACTGTTATTGGGTTTGAAACTTTCAGGTAATGGCTAAATACTGGGTAATTGTCGTATTCAATCGTCCAGTACTCTTTGAACCTCTTTTTTATGTTATTGTCAATTTTTACTTGCTCAGCAGTATTCACGTCTAGCCATATGGTTCTGCCATCAACAGTTTGTACGACTTCGCCGTCTTTAACCACAACCATGCCATCTTTGATTGTGTAAGCAGCGGTGCCGAACGCCTTACGCGCAGCCTTATACTTCTCGGCTATGTCGGTTGTCTCAGGGTTCACGTTGTATATGGCCATATCAGCGTCGGCGCCCACGCCCAAATGGCCCTTATTCTTGAGTCCTAACGTTTTTGCTTGTCCTGCTCTTGTGACGATTGCTATTTCGTAGAGGCTCAGTTCACGTTCTATTGATGGTAGAAGGCTTTTTTTCTGGGCTTTCTTACTGCACTTCTTCAATACCGCCATGCGCGCTTTCCTGCTGATTAGCCAAGTAATAATTTTTGGGTAAGCAGTGAATGGTCCGCCGTTAGGGTGATCAGTGGTCATGAACATTTTCCAAGGATCATCAACCAAGAGGGCAAGTTCTAAGGCTATTGACCACTGCGTAGCGTTGACCGCGTTATTGCGCTTGTAGTGGAAAGGGATGATGCCGCCGCTAGTTTCGGTCTCCACATCACTGTTAACCCACTTGCGTCCGCTCAGCTGGTAAAGCGTGAATTCGAATGGACCGTCAGCCGTCATGGTTGTGGTGTCTGTGAATATTACTTGTCCCATGTCAAAGGTCATGTGGCTGTGATTGTTGATGTACTTGGAGATAACTTCCGAGGCAGACCGCATGTTTTCCCAGTTGTCTCCCCCGAAACTACTGAACTGAAGGTGAGTTATGTGGCACACAGGTTTGTTATCAGTAGCCACACTTTCTAGAGCCTTCATAGTTTCCATCGTAGTAGCATAATTACCAGGTATTCCAAGATTGTTCGTGTGAAGGTGAATAGTGTGCGGCAAATTCAGCATTTTGTTTACTTTTGCCAAGCCGCAGATTATCTCGCGGGGGGTAATACAGAAGTTCGGAACCTGATCGTCTATCGAGTGAACGTTACGTCCAAAACCCCAAGACTCTAAACCGCCTGGGTTTACGATTTTTATGGCGTAGCCTTTCGTTGTGCTTATCATCCACGCTACATGTCTCGCGCAGCCTTCTATGTCACCTTTTCTGAGGTATTCAAGCACAAACCACCAGTCGCCAATCAGCGGATAAGTTGCCTTGTCCAGCATGGGTATATCATTTAGTTCTTCATGGGTGTGCTTAGCCTCTAAGGGCGCCATGGACGGATTCATTACGGTAGTATAGCCCATTCTTGAATAACGGTAACCAGTCGTGAAAGTCGATGGAACAGAGTAGCCGACACCAGATCTTGTTATTGCAGTCTTGTGCTCAGCATCTTTCACGTGGTCTTCTGGCCGCATGATTCTGCCGAGGTTCACTTCATTGCCCGCAATGTGGGTGTGAATGTCCACGCCACCGGGCATCACAGTTAAGCCTGTTGCGTCAATTTTCTTTGCTTTCTGTTCTTTGACGCTTTCGACGACTTTGCCGTTCCGTATAGCTATATCCATTTTTTCTCCGTTAATCCCGTTGATAGGATCGAAAACAAAGCCGTTTTTTATCAGTAGCTCCATTCTATTTCACTCTCTTCTTTTTAGGTGCTTCCTCGGCGTTTTGAGACTTGATTGCTTTAACTTCGTCCAGTATTCTTTGCAGAATCTGTTCGTCGTTGGGTATCCCTTTTGGAGGTTCAACAACCTTCCGAAGCATTATAGGCACATAATCCATCCGGTATGCGGTGCCTCCGCATTCTATCCCGCACCATTGAGTGGGAATAACCACATCCCCAAGCATTGAGGTGCAGTTCATGTCTGGATTAATGACAATCAATGGGTGCTCCAGCATTTTTTGCATTGACGGCTTAGGGAAGTGCGCCCCTGGGTCTGATCCTATGACTAGTGTTGCGTCGTTATCCCCACGCCTCAGAAGATCGATAACTGAGAATTCCCCAGGATTATACCTAGGATAACCCAGCGAAAAGTCAATAGCATAAGGGTAGCCTGTCTGCCATCCGAAAACTACGTTGGCGCCTGTGATGTTGAAGTGTCCCCTCATAGGCATTATGGTGAACTTTGTTCTCTTATTCAAATCACGTGCCAACGCAATTGCATTTTCGATGTTTCGGTATCTGCCACGGGTCTCAGTTAATCCAAGACCGAAGAAGATGACGCCGAACTCGCAGTTTACCATGGCATCAGCGACGTCTTCCAAGTATTCCACAGGAACTCCGCCGACTTTGTCAACGTCAAGTTCTTGGTCGTTAATCATTGCTCTCAACGCGTTCATTATCTCATAATCTTTGTTGGGCTCAACCTGAATGAAATAGTCAGCGGCTTCAGCGGTCTTCGTTTTTCTAACGTCAACGACTATCATTTTACGCCCTTTTTTCTGAATCGCTGAGATCGGTTCCTCTATAGTGCATGTTTGAGGGCGAGGCTGTGGCTGATAATCAATTTGACTTCGCCGAGCGGCAGCGACACGTTTTTTCTTGCCCGCTGTTGCCGTTACTTTTTTCACGTATCCTTTCCATTCGCTCTTTTTAAAACGCCCTGAGGTGAATAAAGTATATCTTTCGATGTGTCTCGGATGAGAGCACCACGGATTGGCAGCCCAGTAAATGATCAAGTCTGCTCGGTGCCTGATCTGACCTAAAGTGCATGATGGAATGCCTATTTCTTGAATAGCCATAACGGATGGCCCATGGCAAATACTGCAAATGTTATCCAAAGCCGCGCCTAATTCTTCTGCCAATTCCACACCAAGGCGTATCGCTTCGCTGGTGCAGCACTCCCAGCCGAACAGCAAGGGGTACTTTGCATCTGTGAGAATTTTGGCTGCCTTATGGATTGCTTCATCCATTGAGATAGGGACAAGTTTGCCGTCTTTTCTTATCAGTGGCGCAAGAAGTCGTTCTTCGCTGCGATACCCGTAGACCATTTTTGCTTCACACACTGCGCATCCATTTTTAATTTCAACTATCTCGTTGTCTTTAACGGTGGCTACAAGGTCATCGCATAGACAGCCGCAGATTGGACAGACTACAGACTTTACTTTAGTCATTTACGCTAGCCTCCCATACTGTTTCAGAAGAAGCTCTTTTAGGCGTAAGATCGGCTCATCTGGAGCAGGCTCCACCTCAACGGGAAAACCCTTGAAAAGGGGCGCGCCAACTCCATAGGTTTCGTCGCCGCAGATTGCATTAGCCCATAAACCACAGGGCATGAAAAGCACTCTGGGCATTGAACCGCGAGGAAACTCCTTGCATTTGACGACGACAGAACCGTACTTACTGGTCACCCTAACGTTCGTGCCGTCCTTAACGCCGAGTTCACTCATATCATGCCCATCCATAAAACAAACCGCGGCGTGCTCAAAGTAATGTTCTGAGCTTTTTCCTCGCTCTTTGCCTACGCCTTGGTCGATTGTTCGGCCAGTAATTATGGTTAATTGCAGCTTTTGTTTGCCCATGTCGGCAGCCTCATAAATAGAAATTGAGTGAGTCATATATAAAAAACGTATCGGCATCCGAAAATTGCACCATCAAACTTGGCTGATAGAACCAAAACGTAGCAACCCGTCAGTGATACAAGAAACTTGCGTTCTAAGTAGAAGAAAGGAAGCGCTAAACTTAATTGTGCTCTGGGCTAAATCAGTTAAATGAAGGTGACCCATGTTGCAGAAGATGTCTTACGAAATTAAGGTTTGGATGGTTAACGAAAGAAGAGAAGCAGTTTTCGGAGAAGGCTTGCGGAAACTGTTGGAAGAAATTGATAGATGTCACTCCATTTCCAAATCATCTAAAAACTTGGGAATGTCCTATCGGTACGCGCTCCACAGGATAACTCTCTCAGAGGAACGTTTAGGTCAGTTGCTGGTGAAGAGAAGCCACGGTGGAACAGGAGGCGGCGGTTTTTCGGAACTAACGGACCTCGGAAGAAATTTAGTATCGAGATACAGAAAGGCTAAAACAGAGCTTAACGAGACACTGAAAAATCTGAAGTAGTGTCTGTACGTGTAACTCCACTCGGATATGCCTGTCATGCCAAGTTGCTAACGTTACACTTATACAGCTCCGTATTGCACAATTAACCCTTTCTCGACAAGCTTCCTGAGGACCTTTCTAATGTTAGGCGACAAACGCGTAACATTGCCCAACAAACAATTATGAGTTGACAAACAGAGAAGTGTCACATTAGAGAATTGATTTTACAGTGCCTAAAAGTTTATTTATCGATATTACAAACATGTAACATCGATATTCCATGAAGACCGAAACAGTCACACTTAGGAAAAGCGCTGGGAAAAGAGCGACCGTAGACTTAGTTGTAATGGCGCTTTTCGCAAGTTTAGGACTGGCTACAAAGAACGTAGTACGCCCCATCGTTGGCATAGTTGTTGGGTTTTTGTATATTCCAACGGGGGCTGTAGCTGGCGGAGTCTACATGATGTGGCCAGTGATGGCTTACGGTTTCGTGAGAAAACCCGGAGCTGCAACAATAACCTCACTTATACAAGCGTTCATCAGCTTGGTTTCTCCGTATGGAAACTTCGGACTCCTATCCTTTATAGTATATCTTGCGCCTGGACTCGCCATAGACGGCTTCTTTTTCTTAACGCGGCACCAAGCCTGTTGTATAGCATGTTGCATCGGCGCTGCAGCCATAGCAAACGCCGTGGGAACGGTCTTGGTTGGCGCATTACTTTTGGCGTTACCTGAGATTACACTGCTGTTTTTGGTATTGATTGCTTCGATAAGCGGCTGCTTGGGCGGGTTCATTGCAGACATGGTCTTAGTTAGAATCAGAAAAACTGGTTTAGGAGAAAGATGAAAATGGATAAAGGCAACAAAAAAACCATAACGGTCGTAGCAATAGCCGTTATCATAATCACGATTGTATCAAGTCAGTGTCTTGCGGCTTCAGTGCAAACAAGTCTTTTGCCTTCAGGAGATCCGCCGCAATGGCAAATCAGAGTCACAGAAGATTACACAGTGGAAATGACCTTGACAAGAGTCAAATGGGTTTCACAAATAGAAGTGTCATAGAAAAGGGAGCTATGAAATGAAGAAAGCAAACAAAATAGCCCTAACCGCCATAGTCATAGTAGTAGCCATAACGATACCCGTTTACTTCTACATGCGGCAAAACGCAGGAACCGAAGGAAGCATCCAAATTAAAGGCGCAGTAAGCAACCCTAGGAGCTTCACGTACAGCCAGCTGAAGACATTCTCGCCTGTCACAGTGCAGGTTACGTTAACCTCTAGCTCTAATCCCGCCGATAATGGCGTCTTCAACTACACGGGCGTTCCCCTGAAAATCCTGCTTGAGCAGGCACAAGCCTCCGCAAACGCCATCTCCGTGTACGTTCAAGCCGCCGACGGCTACGGCACAACCATCTCGATTGAAGATGCTATGAATCAAAATACCATCATAGCTTATGCCAGAGATGGCTCACCGCTGACTGACTTGAAAAACGGCGGCGAAGGACCACTGAGGCTTATTATCGGCGATGACCAGTATGCGCAAAGATGGATCAAAGGCGTGGCATCAATCGAAATTATCCAATAATAGTTGGCGTTATTCGGTCTGGGATCAAAACAAGAACGGTTAACCAACACTGCAGCCTTCTAAGCGCCTTTTTTCTCCTGCCTTAACCGGTTTTTAATTTGAGTTTTTTGTTGAGATAGATTAAACTCAAGATGGAAAAGAATAGAATCACGACCAAAAACCGCAACGGCGAGGAGTTCTAGACCGCTTTTGTCTGCTGAATCGTTGCGAAAACAAATAAAACAGGGTCGATATGACTGTTAAATCATATCGTTTCAAAGATCATAATGCAACACTGCGGTTTTACTCGTTTCTTAATTCGATTTTCAGTTCCTTTATATCGTGGACTCCTTCAAGCGATGAAACCATTCCCTCTATGGTACGCTTAAGCATTTTTTCAGGGAACTCTTTAAGCGGTATTCTGCTACCGTTAACGTCAAGCTTGAAACTTCTTTTTGATAACAAACGGCATTCTTTTTCCGTAGCGTCCCCTTTGACTATTGCCTTTGCCAGTTCATGGCAGGATTTGTAGCCGCATTCACCACAGTGAGGCAAACCTGGAAGACCGGCAAACGCTTTCAGCTCAACTACGTCTGCCAGTTTTCTTGCTTCAGTTAAGCTATTATACATTGGAATCTGCAGCGCAGAGGATTTCTCAAGTTCTTCCTTTGATTCCGTTATGAGTCCGGAAATGGCGATGGCCAGACCATCTGAATAATTCATGACTTCCTCGATGTTCTTCGCAGCTATTATCTTCGGGAGGGTTCTTTCTGTTTCGAAGCCTTCAAGAAGCACGTAATCCAAACCGCTTACGAAAGGCAGAACTTCATTCAAGCGCATCTGCTTTTTGATGAAAATCACTGTTTCAGTCCGGGGAATAGCCACGATTATCTCCGCGCCTGCCTCGCTGTACCTACACGTCTCAGTGGCTGGAGTGTCTAACGTTGGAATTTTAACCATTTCTTTTATAGCTCCAACGCTGTACCCTCGGTTTTTGAGTTCGGGAATCAGTTTTTGGATTATTGTGGTTTTTCCAGCGTGCTTGCTACCTACTACGGCTACAAACTTTGGCATTCAGTCGCACCCAACCTCTACTTTAAACCAGCCAATATATATCGTATCGGTAAAAAGAGCCACAAAGGCGCACGGGGTTAACAAAACACGAGCCATGATCTTTTTTCCTAAATCTTTATGAAGATTCCAAAAAAATAACGCATTCTATTTATTAACCAAAGAACAAATAAACTCTCGCGATGGAGCGTAACCGCATGGTTTTGGTTATCGCGGCTGTTGGAACAAGCGGCTCAGGAAAAACTACAGCACTTGAATACTTGATTTCAAATCTTGCCAATGACGGCTACAGAATCGGTTCAGTAAAACATATTCATCACAAAGGCTTCACGATAGACAAAGAGGGCACTAATACTTGGAGATACGCCAAGGCAGGATCGAAAGTGATTGTAGCTATTTCACCTGACGAAATAGCAGTAATAAAAAAAACTGATGCTGCGCTGAATGATCTGGATAAGATAATAGGGTTGTTAGAAAGGGAACAACTGGACATCATATTCATAGAAGGATTCCACAGCCTCATAGCAAAAAGAAAAGATATCCTCAAAATAATCACTGCAGAAGACGAAGACAACCTCAAGAGAACGTTGGATGGAACTGTCCAGCCAATACTTGCAGTTACAGGTGTAATCGGTCAGCAAAAACCCGAAATCAAGACCGGAATCCCGTTGATTAATGTGCCAGCGGAAGGGGAACACCTTCTCAAGTTAATTAAAGAGCACATGGAAGATAAGCAAAATCAGGCTAAACAAAGTCTGAACGAGAAAAACAAAGGAACAACTGGTTACTAAAGGGAGAAACATGACCAAAAGGGCGGCACTCATACTTGCAGGAGGAAGAGCCCGCAGATTTCAGAACAAAAGAGGCAAGTGGCAAGACAAGGCTCTTGCCAATCTTTCTGGAAAACCTCTCTTAATTCACGCCGTTGAGAACGTTCGCGGTGTTGCAGACGAAATTGTGATCTGTGTAAACAACGAAACCCGAAAGACACAATACGCTGAGACCCTGACAAAGCACCGCATCAAAGACGTCAGATTAGTTGTTGACGAAAAAATCAGCGACATTAAAGGACCCAATGTGGCGATTTCAACAGGATTAAAATCCGTTAAAGCAGACAACTGCCTCACACTTCCCTGTGACATGCCTTTAATGCAGCCGAAAGTTGCTGATTACCTGTTAAATGAAGCAAAAGGTTCCCGCGTGGTTGTTCCCATATGGCCCAACGGCAGGCTAGAGACACTTGTAATGGCGGTGGAGCGAAATAGTGCTCTGGAAATCACGGATACACTATGCCATCTGCGACGCCCACGTTCAGACGACATAGTAAGAGGCGCCTTAAACGTCTCACTTGTTTCTCCATTCGGTCAAATTAGAGCGCTTGACCCGGAACTGAAGAGTTTTATTAACATTAACTCTCAAGAGGATTTAGCTCTGCTGCAAACCCGTCAAGCCTATGGTCCAGCCTCAGAAAAAATGCAACTTAATTTAGGCGCCTTGCCCCTGTCCGAACTACAACGTCTTCGAAAAGCCGCTGCACTTTACCGCGAAGGCAACTTTACGGAAGCATCAACAATCTTTTCTTCATGCGCAAAACAGCTGGAAAAGGAAAAATCATTTTTTTGGGCAAGTATCAGCCGAGAAAACGAAGGCGCAAGCCTGCTACAGTTGTCCCAGCAACAAAACGAGCCTAAATATGCTGCTGAAAAGAACAGCGAAGGTAAGAACGCACTTTTGGCTGCCGTAAATGATTATGAATTAGAAGCCGAAGAATTTGAGGTGAACCAATGCAGATTCTTGGCTGAACGGGCAAAGGCTGACAGGGAATGGTGCGAATCGTGGGCACAGGGTAAACTCAGCAAAAGGGAGCGGTTTCCGCCGAGATAGTTTCTCCGATGTTGCACATAGGTATAACCTTCTAAAACAATTTTTGCCGCACTAACAAAACTGAGTTAACTCGAGCTTGCCAAACAGGGTAACCTTTACAGAGTCTCCTTTGCCTAGGTTTGAGTGTGGAGGAACAATTGTGTAGCCGTTAGCCTTCATCATCGTGGTTAGTGCGCTTGAGCCTCCTTCAACTGGCTCTGCCACGATTTTTTCATCAACAGACCTCAGATGAACCAATAAAAACCTGAATCGTGGACCCGTTTCGAATGTTTCATTCATCTCAGCACTTATGCGCGGAGGTAAGGCATCTGGTCCTAACCCGCTGTACAGGCTTACTAAAGGAGCGACGAAAAGATAAAATCCAGCAATGCAAGATCCGATGTGACCCGGCAACATTACTAACGGTTTGCCATTGACCACGCCGAAACCCGAAATTGCACCTGGCCTCAACAGAACCCCGTGAAGTAAAACACCTGGCTTTCCAAGCGCGTTTATGGCGTCAGGTACAAAGTCTTTCACGCCCACAGAAGAACCACCGATGGTAACAACGATATCTGAACTTTCCAAGGCTTCACCTATTTTAGCGGTAACCTGGTCTAAGTCATCAGGCATTATGCCCCGAATTTTTGTGGAGGCGCCCAGTTCTGAAGCCAAACCTGCAACGACAAGGGCGTAGTTGTTCACGATCTTTGTCGGGTCTTTCTGGTGTTGCTTTATGAGCTCGTCGCCTCCAGAAATTATTGAAATCCGCGGCTTTTTTATGACCTCAGCGGTTGTCATCTGTAGCGACGCCATCAGTCCTATATCCTGTGGTCTTAACACTTGTCCTCGCTTCAGGATTAAGGCACCTTTCTTTACGTCATCTCCAAGCGGTATTATGCCTTCTCCAGCCTTGATTTCGCGGCGTATTTCAATCGTTCCATCGTGCAGTCTTGTTTCTTCAACCTTCACCGTTGAGGCTGCACCTCGGGGAATGGGTGCTCCGCAAGCAACGTACATTGCTTCGCCACGAGAAATTTGTGCGTCAGTCTGGTAATCCGCGGGAAATAGTTTGCCAACTATCTTGAGCATTACAGGTTTTGCGGGTGATGCGCCCTTAGTGTCCTCAGGGTTGACTGCGTAACCGTCTATGAAGGTTTTGTCATAATCAGGAATGTTGAAATCTGAAACTACATCTTGCGCCAAGACTCTTCCAATGCAGTCTTCTAGTGCAACAGTTTCGTTTTGCATGACATTTGAGCGCACTGATTTAAGTAGCAGGCCTAAGGCTTCATGAGGATTAGCACGTTTTGGTAACCTTCTAATGTCAGGTCTCTTCATGGAGAATCACCAACGAACATACTATAATGAAAGAGCACTTCAAAAAATTATTCTTTCTGTTTCAGTGTAGATGTTCATGCATTTTCCCTGCACAAACCCCACAAAGCAATGTTTGCTCTTTTAGCCGTGATAATACCGAAGAAAATAAACTACATATGGAAGTAATAATGGGCAAGCCAACTTTAGCGACTTCCCCCGCAAACTTAATAAGTGATCTGACAATATTCTCCTTCTGTTCAATACAAAAACGCTTAGAGAAGTAGGTAGGGATACCCGTGCCGGGTTGCCCTAGTCTGGTAGGGGGCAGGCCTGCTAAGTCTGTGGTCCAATTGGGCCGCGTGGGTTCAAATCCCACACCCGGCGCTTTTTGTTAAACACTGGGTTTGAGAGCCGAAAGCGGGAGTTAATCCGTGAATGGAGAAGACAGCATGAGGACAGCCAAATAGCAGGAGTCCCGGATGAAGGCTACTTAGCGATTTGCAGGGCCGCACGGATGGGCCGCCGCCATTGGGAGTGGACCTGAAGGGGGGTGAATGGGTTATGCAGAAGGAAAAGGTAACAATCGAATTGCCTAGCGGCATCCTCGACTGGTTCGAGCGACGCGCCAAAGACGAAAAACAGCTATTAGCGCAACTCCTCGAAAAAGAACTAGTTGATGACGCACACGCCGACATCATTGACCCTGTAGTTGTCGCTCAGGTCATAGGCACCGATGTCCTCGTTAACAGTGGCGCGCATGAGGAACTGTTAGAATTCGGCTATAAGATAGATTGGATGTAGCCAGAGGAAGAAGGGGATTAGGCTCCCCCTCTCTCCCCTATTTTTCTTTGTTATATTGACGCGATGTCAACAGAGGGGTTTATTAAGAGGTTTGAAACCTTTCAGTTGGAGCCCAATAGACTCCTGAGAGAGCTCACACCGATCAGTCTTCAAACCTCTCCGGGATGAACCTACTCTCTTGGCCGAAAGGATGATAGGAGACTAACAATCGGCTAAGATTCGGGTCCACCCCGAGGCACAGCGTAGCATGCAGTACTTAAACGCTTCTGTTTTGAGCCGTGCCGCCGCATATCCGGTCTTTGATTAATTGTGTAGTCGCCTTCTGTTCTAAGCCTTGTCCGTACTGGTTAAGAGTGATTGTTACGGTCACGGTGTCACCTTCTTCCTCATCTTGTCATGAAAATTACCCATTTTTACCCATTTTCTAATCATTTCTAATTAATCTAAGAAGGGACATTTTGAGACATTTTTCGTCCCATCCATTTTGAAGGAATATTTCTCTATGGCACTCTCATGATCCATACGCTGACTTTTGCCGTAGCTCCGCCTGTTGCGCTGTCATCTGCCACGTACACGTCTACACTGAGTTGTGTGCTTGTTATATCCTTGACTTTTGTGATGTATCCCCACCAATCGTCAACATCTGTGTTTTCCACGATTGTGGCTTGGATGTCTTCAGGTTCAGGTGTGAAGCTGCAGCCGTGACTTATTGTGACGGTTTTAAGTCCTGTGCTGTCTATTGCAAATGTGCCTGAGAGAACAGCCTTTTTGACTGTGGCAAGCCAGTATTGCTCATCAAAGTTAACCCGTATGCTGCGGATGTATGAGCCAGTGTATATGTTGGTGACTGAGGCAGAACTCAGCACATTGAATGCAAGACTAGCGTTTCCATTAGCAGCTACGCCGTTAGTGCAGCTTTCCATTTTGGCTATGCCGAACTGCTGGAACTGCGCGCTGTCATTCTGGATTGCTGTTTCAAAACTGTCTATTTCTATGAAGTCAAGGTAGTTGTGGCCGCCGTAGACGAACCAAACGCCGATGCCGCCGCCGTAGCTGCTGCCCCTTCCTATGAGATACACGTTTCTGATCCAAGATGAGTTTGCGCCGTGGGTTCAAATCCCACGCCCGGCGCCACGCAATACTGATCGGCATCAGTATCTTCCCTTCGATGAGCCTTGTGCATTTTCTTTTGATCCCTACAACTTTATGATGTACGGATGTTCGAAAAGCAGCCTTGATGGCTACGTTCGTTTCATGAGCGTCTCTGCCAGCTGTAAAAGCCATGATTCTCCGCATATTGTCCTCGTTCTGGCTGCTATATCTTCAAGATCTCTTTTTTTATCACTTTATGAGTTTCGATTGGGGACATTGTCGTGTTTACAAGGTAGGTTTCGAGGTGGCCGAAGAACTCTTTGAAAAACTGCGTTCGCAGATGGTTCTTACGTGGGTCCTTCACTAGTAGGTGGGGGTTGCAGAAGCCAACTTTTTCCATGTGTCGGACAGCTTCGTTCGGTTTCAATTTTTTGACTATTGTCTCATCTTCCTGATCGCGTTTCAGCAGGATAGCGGTTTTCAATGTGGTAAGGGGCAGTATCTTGCCCTTTCCCACGATCCACCTAACGTTTACAACAGCCCTGCCTTTCGCGTCAAATTCGGCTTTCTCAACGAGTTTCTTGTATTCGCCCCATGTTTCCGCTATATCCGCCTGAATGTAGAAATTCTTCTCGGAGCCGAATGCAACATTCTGATCAGCCATGAAGCGGACGAAGAACCAGTCGTCGGATATGACGCGAACGCCTCTAAGCCTGAGAAGACCGTAAGTATGTGTTGTCTTGCCCGTTCCCGAAGGGGCTATCAGGCAGACGCCTCGTCCATCTATGTCCACGCAGGCGCCGTGAACCGAGTTTATGCCATGGCTGTCTTCAAGAATGTCGCTGGCAACGCTTAGCGCAATCGATTTTACCCAACCGTAATAGTCTACGTTGATCAGAAAAACAGTTTTCGAAAGATCGTCGTAAAGTACGCGTTGCTTCTCATGCTTTTCCTCTGTCACCACCATTCTTCCGTGGGAACGAATATGCGCAGACATCGGGTAGAAGTTGTCTTCCCAGCGTTCCTTCACATACTTGATGTCGGTCAAGAGTTTTATGCAACACCCGTATATGTCAGCCCTCTCTTCGTAAAGAAAACGTTCTCCATGCTTATCCATAAACGCGTTTTTATCCTCGATCGATATGGGTTCAATTTCATATCTTGATGCCGTTGACACCCACCTCGCCATCATGCTATTACCGGACTTCCTCTTCTCAGGAAGCCTAAAAAACCTTATTGTAATCTTTAGATCTTGAACCTTGTTGATGCGATAGCGGCAATGCTGACAACTGAACCTAAAGTTGTTAGTCCAGCGCGAATTTTTCGCTGTTTGATTGATCCCGAGGCGTAAAGAAACGTCGCCTGTTCTTCTTTGATGCTTTTGCAGCTCGGTATTTGTTCCTTTGGCGCATTAGAGTTGTCTATCTTATGCGAGAGTATTCTTGCATGTTAGCAAGAGTTAATTGGTCGCTGTAGCTCTATATGAATGGTGCCCAGTTTGAGATCTCTTGATGGTTCTTTTGAACTAGTACGTAAGGAACTTGAACTTGTAAGGAAAAAGAACGAGGCTTTAGAAGCTTCCTACACTGCGAGAAAAATTACCCAAGCAACCTATGAATACATAAAGAGCGACCTGTCAAAGACGCTCAGTGATCTGGAAACAAAAATCAAGATTCTCGAGAGAGACCGAGAAACTTTAGCTCAATCTGCCTCAGGAGACAACCTAGATTCTGGAAAGAGCCAAGACATGCTGGCGCCATCTGCAAGCGCATCTACCGGATTTTCGGAAGACTCCAAAGGCGCGTTCATTGAAGAACCAAGCCGAGAACAACCAGCTGATGTTGAAGGAAAAACTGAGATCCCAGAGGAATCTTCATGCGTCTCAGAGATAGGTCACGTGGAAACCGAAACGAAGAGCACAGAGCCTTCTGAGGCTTCAATAAGTCAAGAACCTGAAAAAGGATTCTATTTCTATGAAGATATCCAAAAACCAATTGGGGAGGCGGCCCTAAGCATAGAGGAATTTGCCCAAAAAGTTAGAACGTTGCCCATTGTCTCTCTTGAGTTCCATCAGGGCAGAGGAGACTTTGCAAATTGGATTCGTGAGGTCTTCAAGGACGTTTCTCTGGCAGAAAATATTGAGATGTTGAATGATAGAGGAGAGGCTCTGCGAAGAAGCCTTATCGAGGCGGTTGAAGGTCCTAAAAAGACTCTCAGCGTTCCTTGTCCCGAATGCGGAATGGAGACAAGCCCCAAGAAGGTTTGGAAGATGGCGGGCAGGGCGAACAAATCAGGGAAGAGCCTTCAACTGACGCTGGGACACTATGAATGCTCAGGTTGCGGGAAGAGTTTTCGCAGAGTCTTGGGAAAAGACTTTGTGTAAATTGGCGTTTTTCAGCGCAATTGTAAGCTAGATATACGTGAGAATACTTGCGAAGTATATACGTCCATGACAACAAGAATTATATGTCTATTGCTTCGAGAGAGTGAGTTTGGTGATTGAATGGAACACTCCTTCGAACTAGACCTAACCTGGGGAGCAAAGATCAAGGAACTGGAACTGATAAAAAAGAAGAAGAAAACTCTGGACGATCTGTGCGCCTCCGAACAGATATCCAGAACAACATATGAATATCTGGACCAGAAATTGACAGCGGAAACAGCGGATGTAGAGACCACACTCAAATCGCTTTCGGACAGCATGACAGCAAGAGCACAAGAACTTGAGGGACAGATTAGCAGTTTGGAGATATCCATTGCAAACCTAGTGATGTATCATGCAATAGGGGATATAGACGACACGACCTATGAAAGCCAGAACAAAACAATTCTCTTGCGCCTTGAAGCGGCAAGGCAGGAACTCAAGAACGTGAAGAATTCGTTGTTGAACGTCCTATCCGAGACTCTTGAAACTGCGGAGCCGGCGCCAGAACCTGAAACAGCACAACCAATTGAAGAAACGATAAGCGAAGAACAAGCAACACCGGCAGCCGAAGAAGCACCCCAAACCGAGCCTGTACAAGTTGTGGAACCGGTCCCAGAAGCCCCAAGTGTAACTCTAGAAACTGAAGCGGAAACCAGCCAAGAAGTCGAGGAAGAAAAAGTACTGGAAACTATAGAAGCAGAGCAAACAGTGGCATTCCCCCAACCCACCGAGGAAGCAACAGTCGAGGACACTTCTGACGAAACAGTCGAAAGCGTGACGCCTTTATCCGTTACTTCAGAAGAAGTTTCAGCGCCACCAGTTGCGGAAGAAACATACTCCCCATTCTAAGCCTTCCCCTTATTTTTTTGGGGATCCCCTTGTTTTTCTAGGCTTACTTGATGTACAATGGCTCCTTGTTACGTATCTCTTGGAGCTTGAGGCAGATTTCCCCCTTTTCGAGAAAACTTGAGAAGACCGCTTTTTCTTTCGGGTTCAAATTCTTCAGAGCTTCAACGAATTGCTCAGGTTCAATGTTCCTCAGTTTTCTGATTAGTTCAAAGAATTCAGCCAATTCCTTTTTACACTCTGCAAGAACCTTCAAGGAATTTTCGCGTGTATTGTCAGACATATGTTTTCGAAACCTGAGCCTTCAGCTTTTTCTGGCTTGACATTCGTTGAGGCCGATCTAGTTAAGTGGCTTGTGAACGAGTGATACGTGACCAGAATCTGAGAAAAATCCTCAAGAAGACATCTATGACAGTCATGTTCCTGGCAACAGCGGTTACAAGAAGAAAATAGGCATAAGTAACGCAACTGGATAGCAGATCTGCCGACTGTTCTACTGGTGCGGAAAGATTTTATTGATTTAGAAAATAATGTTTTTGGGGAACGTTGTTGCGTGGCTGGTGGATCTACGAGAACAAAGCCCGGCGGAGGGTTTTGCTTCATTACCATGAATGTTCTTTCTGCAACGACGGGGAAGGCCTGAAACCAAATTCGTCAACGAGATATGGGGTATGGCATGGTCCTTATCCTAGCGCCGTGTCAGCGCTCAACGAAATAAAACAGTTGAAACGAGGGAAAGCCAAAATATGCCGTTACTGCAAAAAATATCTAGACCTAAAACTACCCATGAAGCCTTAAAAAATTGAGACTGACCTTCTGTAAGATTGAATTCGTCAGTTTGTTTTCGATGAGACCTGAATCTAGCGGCATAGAAAGGTGACAGAAGAAAGAACCCACATCAAGAACATCATCAATGCCGAAATTTTCGGAGCCCAAAAGTTTTCTTCTCCATATAACCTTGGCAGAGTCGAGAATATGCGTTATTCTCATGAGATCATTTTGCTTTAGATCTTGCGATTAATGAGAGGATGATGCCGGTCCAGCCTATGATTCCATGCTGAGCGATAACTATTGAGATATCTCTGTTTATGAGCAGTGTGAATAGGGTCAAGAGTAGACCCGGTACCCCCATGCCTGCGCCGATACCGATGATGAACTTCCCCAAGATTACTCGGGACTTGTAGATCATGTAACCGCCCAAAATCACCGATATCCCTCCTAACGAGGCTAATAGGATAAGAATCAAAGCAACCGCGTTCAGTATCGAAAGGAGAAGGGCGTCCTCAACAAACGAGGATATCATGTCGATGATTATTCCATAGACCCCTATTGACCCCTGCGTCCCAGAAACAAACAGCAGGACACCTGACAGAATTGAAAGAACATACGGCGCCAAATTCTTTTTCTTAGGCATTTCCTTCTCAACCTTCCTTTTTTTACCAAACAAAGCATATATGAATTGCCCCGTGCCGTAACTTGGGTTGATCCTGATGTCTTCATTAGCGAGACGCAGAGCTCTAGGCTCAGAGGAAAGAGCAGACACAACAGATTTCCAAAAAGGGGTTCCCTAGAGTCTGAAAGGGTTTTGTTAATTCTTAGAGATTTTCAAGTTTCCCGCATGGCGTTTTAGCTATCGCAACTCAACAACCTAAAATGGAACTGAGCCTAATCACTGCAACCTAGATGTGGCAATACAACCTAACACATAGGCTGCGGCCTGTGAAGTTGTCAATGGAATATTTGAGATGGGTAATGGTCCTAGGTGGATATTGAATTTGAACGTCTGTCTCGACTTTCGAGAGAATCCTTTCTCCTTGTTTCCGAAGATTAGGCTGATTTGTTTGTGTTCATGTTGTCTTATGATTTGCAGTAGTTTCTCTTCAGTATCTGTTCCTTCCAATGTAAAACCGATAGGAAGGGAATCCCCAACCGCTTGCTCAGTTGAGATGTATGTTTTCTTGATGACCTGTTTCCATCCTGAGCCCGAATATGATCCAATTGCCCTTCTTATGAGATCATCAATTTTGGTCTGATTGCCCACAAATCTCAACTCGATTCTGAAAGCAGAGGCAACACGCAACATATCCATGACCTCCCATTTCGCTGAAGGGTTCTCAATAATCAAAACAAAATCTTTGAATAGGTCTTCAGCTATGCGGTTTCTCGTTTTTTCGTATACGCTCCTTTTCACAAATCCCGCGTGAATCTTATCTGAAAGAACAACTACTAAAACGTTCTCTGGTTTTTCATAACTGATTTCTGCGCCGGTGATTCTCTTTACGCATTGCCCAACTCGTTTGCTTACATATTGTGCAAACCATCTTCCTGTTGGGTATTTCCTTTTCCAGATCTTGACTTCCACTTCAAAAGCGGAATCTTTGTTGATGAAGCGTTTGCTTTGTTCTCCTATGACCTTTGAGGCTTCTCCAATGTCTGAAGCGAGATTCGATATGTGAATCGGAAAGATCTTGGATACATCGGGATGCTTCCTCAAAACCTCGCCTAGGTCACTCAGTCTCTCATGTTCGGTGTCGATTAATATTCTTCTTCCTTTGCTGGACCATATTTTTTCGAGGTCCCGCATTTCCCCATCTGAATATATCTTCGATGGAATACTGTTTTCACTCAGTAGATTAGATAATTCGTTACCGACTTCTTTGACTTCAGAAGATGAAACGTACTCTTCAAGAGTGACGATGATTTTCAAAGGAAGCCTACCCTGATCATTTCTAAGTTCAAGAATATAATATTATGCAACAAACGAACAAACAAGGACTGCCACGTGGTCGGTTCTCAGCTTCCCTTGTTGTCCAAAACACCTTTTTGTAGGCATAAGGCTGACCCTTGAAAGCATAAGTAGAACCACAAAATACGGAACCACTGTAGCGGAGATTGCCATAAACCCACACGTCAAGACGCCCAACCAGCCAACTGTCCGCTGCTTGATAAGGCTAGAAGAAAAAAATACATTCTAATAATAGTGGTTACTGGGAAAACTGTTGGCTGATGAAGAGGGGGGGTTAAGATTTATCTGAGATTTCAATACTTAAATGTGCGGGGTAGACGCCGATGTCAGAAGTCTTGACCATCAGAATATTCAAACAGGAAGATTTGCCTTCTCTTAAGAGTCTCATACTTGAAGCAGACAATTTCGGTGAACCATTTCTTGAGGCTGAACTGCTAAACATAAAAAGAGACAGCAATCCTGATTTTGGTAGCGTGTATGTTGCGTTGTTGAATGAGAACATAGTTGGCTATGTAACGGTCAGAAAGAACATCTTTGCACTGGCCATCGACTCGATCATTGTACACAAAGCGCATCAACGAGAGGGAATAGGCAAAGCACTAATTGAAAAGGCAAAAGAACATGCCAAGTCTCTGGGAATCAAGGTTCTTAGGACCGACACAGGGAATTTCATGAATTACGCCATCAAGTTCTACCTAGATTGTGGCTTCAGACCATGCGGATATGTAGAGCACGATTGGGGATTGAATACGAAGCAGTTGCACTTCTATATGGATCTAACAGATTAGCATTTCCTGCCGCATTCCGATAATCGCTGTTATCTGAAAACAAACAAATTCGGAAAATCAAGTACCTGAAGAAAAATGTTCTTTCTTACAGCCCCGCGAGAACAAATTTTGTCATCAGTACATAAATCCATCCGATGATCAGGATAAGGATTCCATATTTCTTCACGGATTTCTGCAGGCTGATGACGTTACTTGAGCTGGGATTCTTGTACAGGCGTCTGAACTGCAATAACGGGTGTATGGAAAGTGGAAGCAACGCTATGTAGAAGATCATGTGATCGAGAGAGACTAAACCTGCAAATAGGCACGGGAACGGCGAAAGAAAAGCTGAGAAGAACATGAGCCCGGCGATTATCACCCCTTTCTTTGTGCCATATTTCACTGCAAAAGTGTTGATGCCTGCCTCGCGATCAGCCTCATAGTCCCCTATGGTTTGAACTATATGAGCCCCACAATGAAACAGCGTCAGAGGCGTAGTCGCAAGCATGATAAGCGAGATGCTGACGCTCGGCTGAGGAGAAACCCCTATGAAGAAGGGAAGAAACCCAGCGCCGATGCCTGAGGTTAGGAAATCCACGACAGGCATGGCTTTAAGCCTGGGAAACGGCGCCGAGTACGAAGACCAGAGAGCAATGTAAAGAAAGAAAGGCAGAGACAGATTATTATCTGTCACAAAAACCAGAACAAAACATGAAACGATGAGCAAGCAAGAGAAGACCAGAGCGTTACGCGGCGGTATCTGCCCAGAGGCTATCGGCAAGTTCGATTTTATTCTGTTCTTTTCATCCGCTTGGCGATCGAAATATTGATTTGAGACGAAGATGCT
The DNA here is from genome assembly GCA_964513245.1 of uncultured Candidatus Bathyarchaeia archaeon. Classification (GTDB taxonomy): domain Archaea; phylum Thermoproteota; class Bathyarchaeia; order Bathyarchaeales; family DTEX01; genus CAZELO01. Next base: position 122,311 of record CAZELO010000004.1, read on the forward strand.
TGCTGTCGCAAACAAGAAAGCAAAGAAGATAGCGACGGCTTTACTAAATAAAGGGAAGCCGAAAGAGACGGTTCCCAAAGCAAAGCCGAAGACCCAGCTTAACCAGCTTTCCACTCTGCAGACTTCGATGTATGGTCTGAACCAACGGAAAACCTCAAAGACAGCAAGTAGTGACATTGAAGCCGCTCCTTTGCGCACTCTATTATTTTTTACAGTATAAACATTTAGAGCTTTCCCTTGAAGACGTGAAGAAGCAAGAATAAACCTGCATATTTACAAATTTTTCAAGTGGAGGTGAAAATAAAAAAAAGATTTTTCAATTTGCTGATAACGGGTGTAAACGTTATCTAGTATCTTCTGTTGGATCCATAGGATCTTCTGCTACCAAAATTTGACCTTTGAGGCCTTCTTTTGGCGAAGCACTCTCTGCAGTATACTGGTCTTGTGCCGTCAGGTTTGAAGGGAACTTCACATTCCTGTCCGCAATCAGCGCATACTGCCTTGTGCATCTCGCGTGGTTCCATGCTCTTTTTTCACTCCTATTATTTTCATTTGGCAAGAACAAAGCTCAACGAGAAGCTCTTGGTTCCTGCGTGGAGACACACATAACAACAGCTTCCTATTAAACTTGTCTATCCACAGCGGAACCACACCGCACGAATGTGTTTTTCGTCGTCAGATATTCCTTCAAACAGACCGAGATGATTATAGGTTTAAACCTTGGCACGAAACAGACCGGTAGAGGAAACAGCGCGAAAGAACCTTCCAAACAGAAGAATATGTCGTGTAGCGCGATAATCTGAACCTTGAAGGGATATTCACTACACAAAGTTCACAAGAGTTGTTAGCTTGTTGGTATCACGACTTTGGCTGGGGTCTTGCTTCTCTCTAGTTTTTCCCGACGCTTAGCGGGGAACGGCAAGATGAAGGGAACCCTGTTCTTGTAGGCTAGATATTCTTCACCATACTTCTGCTTCAAGGTGGTTTCTTCCCTCCGCGCTAGCCAAATGTATGCTAGGACCAGCATAATCCAAGATATGACCGAGATGACTCTTATTTCAGGGTCGAAGAACGTGAATCCGAATGTCGCAAGGATTATGCCGAGATACTGTGGATGCCTCACAATTGAATAAAGACCTGAAATAACCAGTTTGCCTTTTCCCCTAAGCAGCTGGATGAAACTCACGGAGAACAAGCAAAAGCCTGCAGGAAACAGAAACACGCCGAGAACAAACACTGAATTTCTATACGTTTCGTTGAGCAACGGTGCTCCTAACAGGCTCCACACCGGCGAGCAGACAACGAGGGGATTCCACGGAGCGCATAGAAAAGCGAAGATGCCGAACGGAATCACCATAATGTAAAGCTCAGGCTCTAAGAAGAAAGCCAGAACTGGAAACGAGTGGAAGACCAGAAAAAAGCCAGCCACAAGCCTATCCAGCAGATCCTTAGCCTTCTCTCTGAACGAGACAACTACCAAGATGCCGCAGAGCGCAACGAAAAACAAAATACCGTCAACGGAATGCGATCGAGAAACGGGAATGGGAGAGCTCACCCTCACCCACCCAACATTCATCATGGCGTAGACAACGATTACCAGAAAAAAGCCTATTACTAGCCAAGCTGCCAGAATGCGGACGACTAAAAGCCTTAGTCTCCTCATACTCCTCACCTATCTCTCATCCGCATCATGCATAAATATGTTTGCTGCTCCAAATAGTTGTAACGTTCAAAAGCAGAATCTGGATTTCCGCATGCTGGAGTTTCCGCCATGAGCAAGAAGGTCTTCATTTCAGGTCCGATCCAGGGCATGGAGACACGGCAATCTTACAGGGATCAACTGCGGACGCTTCTGCTCCGCTACGGCTATGAGCCAGTTGACCCGTGGAAACGCGAAAAGATTCTGTACCGCGGCACACCTGAGCACTGGTGGACAAACGTGCCGACTGAGGACTTCGTTCGGCGGGACCTTGAAGACATCGACCGTTGCGATCTGCTGGTTGCCTATCTACCGAGGCTTTCAGCCGGCACATGCATGGAGCTCTTCTACGCCAAGATGAAGGGCAAGAAGACCATAACCGTCTGCAAGCTCAAGGAGCCAAGCCCATGGATCGTAGCCCACTCAGACGTGCTCCTGAAAAGCATAAGGGAACTGGAGAGGCACTTGAAAGACGGCGTCTAACCACTTTGATGATTGCTAACGGCTTGATCCTATCTGCTTCTTTCTGTTCTCCCAGATCTTCGACGCTTCAGGAGAGGCTTGGCTGGTAACTTCGAGAAGGAGGATCTGTCCGCGCGGCTTATTGCCAGCCGCTTCCGTGACGGATACGTCTACTTCGAATTTTTCTCCGCACTTTGGGCATTGCACTTTCACTTTTTGGATTCTAACCGTTGACAATTGGCTATTCCTCCCTGCAGACCGCTTTTTCTCATCTTCATTGCTGGTGCCCGCTCTCCTTCAGGCGTGAACTTTCCTGAAAGTATGCCCTGATAATAGGCGCTGTGGTCAACTGTGTCCCCTAGTATGCCGACAACGATGTCGGACATGCTGACGGAGGAAAGCGTCTGCTTCTGCTTGAAGGCTTGTATGTCGACCAGCCTGTACCAGAGTTTGTCTGGAAGCGATATCGTCAGCCTGTTCGGCACATCATTTCACCAATTCATCAAAACATCACGTGCCAGATAAGGCTTGCGGTGCATTCGCCGTTCCCATCGAACTCTGAGGAATATTAAACTTGACTTTAAGATAGATCAGGGCCGACAGGACGCGTATAGGCTGCCACACTATGCTCGCGATGAGGCTTACAAAGGCTCCCACCACGGGAACGTGACTAATGAGCAGGATGCCCAGGTCGATTGCCAAGATCGCCAACAGGTAAGATTGATCATCTGACAGGGTCTTGGCAGCTAAAGAAAAGGAATTCGAGAAGGAGTCTTTAACAGAAAAATCTGTCAAGATTAGTAGGGGGATCAAGAATATCAAGAAGACACCAATAACTGCATAGGGTATCCCGTAAACCAATTCGATGTAAGATGCCGAAGATGTAATCGTGTCTAAGGGCTGACTCAGCACCCAACCAAGAAAGACAACCAAAAAGGGAGACTCCGCCAACAGCACGATGAACCATACTGCGACTATTCTGCCGGCCTTTCGAACCACGGCGTCGATAGAGGCTCCACCAATTTCAGCCTTGCCTGTTCTAAGGACCTGGGAAGACATGGCTGTGAGCCACCCTGCGACGAGGTAGGATATGATAGTAACGAAGACGCCGGCAAAGGCACCCACGGTCACTCCTCTTCGCATAGCTGCCAATGGATCGGCGGAGCCAAAAGCTGAAAGAACGGCAATGGCGAATACTGGAACGAGTATGACCCCGGCAGCCAAAATCCCGATTATCCCGGGGACGCATAGAATGAAGTTCTGGGAGAAGATCTCAAAAGCCTTGCTTAGAACAGCCGTCCCTCTGAGCGACTGAGGGAGCTGAGGCGCTGGGCGCTGAGACATCCGAGGCGGAGGTGGCGGAGGAACTAAGCGGAAACCACATTGCGGGCAGAAAACCGCATTGGGAGGGGCATCGGTTCCGCAGTTTGAACAGATGACCATTACAAAGCAGAATTAGCCTTCTAACCTTATAAAACCGATGGGTCTCCCGATGCCAAAGCAGCTCCTAGACGCCGCTGAAGGCTGAGAAGCCGCCGTCAACAGGCACAACTATGCCGTGGACAAATTTCGCATCTTCCGAGAGCAACCACAATACCGTGCCCACCAGCTCTGCTGGTTCTCCGAATCTTTCCACGGGCGTATGCCCTATCACGCTTTGTCCGCGGGGTGTGAAGCCGCCTTTCTCGTTCACCAGCAGGTAGCGGTTCTGCTCCGTGATTAAGAAGCCCGGCGCGATGGCATTGACCCGTATGTTCTTAGAGTAGTTCTGCGACATGTGCACGGCAAGCCACTGAGTGAAATTCGAGACACCAGCCTTAGCCGCAGAATAAGCCACAATATTCGTGAGGGGTCTAATGCTGTTTATCGAGGAGAAGTTGAGTATGGCGCCCGAACCATTTTTGGCCATAATTCTACCGAAGACCTGACACGGAATAATCGTGCCAAGAAGATTCAGACGCACAACTGACTCCAGAGCATCCTGCGGAATATCGAAGAACGATAAGCCCGGGCTACAAGTGGCCTTCGGCGAGTTGCCGCCCGCCCCATTCACAAGAATATCAACAGCCCCGTATGCCTCAAGAACCCGGCTGCAAGCGGCTTCAACACTGTTGCGGCTCGTTACGTCAGCGGTAACTGCCAAGGCGCGTCCGCCAGCCTGTTCTATCCGCGTGGCAACCTTTGCTGCGGCATCTTCCCTCAGATCTAGAATGGCTATGTAGGTACCCTTTTCAGCTAATGCCTCAGCCACAGCCGAGCATAGGACGCCGCCTCCACCTGTGATGACTGCCACTTTGCCTTCGAAATCTTCGCCGTGGGAACTATTCAAGCGTGAACCCCTCAGAAGATAGAATAAGGCGCGAGGAAGTTATTAAAAGTGCCCCACACTCAATGGTCATAGTTACTAAAGCCAGCAAGACTTCTTAAAGATGGAGAAAAGATGGAATTTGTGTCTTCTTCTTTCTCCTTACTTTTGTGCCGCGGGGGCTGGGATTCCCCTTTTTCTCAGGGCTTGAGTCAGTATAACGCCGATGAAGCCGCCTATGACCCCGCCGACCGCATGGAGTACAGCCCATGCGATGACCCCGCCCCACCTCGCCAAAGCCATGGCAGTCATGAAGAAGGAGCCGATGATGGAACCGGCGACAAAGGCAGACATGACAGAAATCAGCACGAGGCAGAGTGAGCCGGCGTATGCCCTGTCGAAAAGGTTTCTGTATCCAACGAGCCGCGTCAGAACGTCGAAGACTAGACTCGCCGCCGTGAAACCTACGAAGAAGAGGTCATCCGGTCTGAACATGAAGCTAATCGCTGTGGCTATTAGACCCACTGATGTGGCTGCTAAGAATTTGCGGGTCCACCAGACGGCTAGAAGCAGGGACGAGAATCCTATCAGGTCGCAGAGGAAGGGCAGCTGAAACATGCGGAAGAAGATAGGCGCGAAGACTGAGTTGAGCACTCCCCAGAGGGCTGCGCAGATGGATATTGCGGCTACGTCGCGAGTAGTGAAGTATGCCATGTCTATTAGGCACCTCAGTAACACGGTTTGCAAAAAATGTAACACCAAACTTATAAACCTTTCTGAGACAAACATACTTACGGTAATGGATATGAAGGCAACCGCTAAGGGCGTGGTAAGATTCAGCATCTCCCTTCCCCCGCAGCTGGTCAGAGACTTCGACGAAGCGTGGAAGGGCATGAACTATGATAACAGGTCAAAGGCGGCGCACGATGCCTTCCGAGCCTTCATAAGCGAGCATAAGTGGGCAAGGGACGAGGCAGAGGAATTCGTTGGCACAATAGTTCTAATCTATTATCTGGACAAACCGGGGCTGCTAAGCCAGATCGCAGAAGCCCAGCACAAATTCGAAAAGGTTGTCGCTTCAACGATGCACATACACCTGACCAAGAACAAATGCCTAGAAATGATTGCTGTTAGGGGAAGGGCAGGCGACATACGGGGCTTAAGCCAAGAACTCATGACGCAGAAGGGCGTAAAGGAACTAAAGCTTGTCCTCATGGCGCCCTAAGCAGACCTATCAATATCTTTTGCCTCAGAAGATACACATAGTCGCCAGCTTTGACTTCATAGAGCCTGAAAGCCTTGTCCCAAAAGTCCCTTCGCGAATTTTAGGGCTTCTTGTGGGTCTCTTCTCGTCCTGAATTTTCGCTTGAAGAACCTCAGGATGTTGCGGATGTCCCTCTGCAAGAGGCGTTCGGCGCTGGGGTGGTCAGCCTTGACGAACTGCGGCCAGTCTATGATTTGAATGTGCCGATCAGACTTCAGCAGGATGTTGTATTCGCTAAGGTCGCCATGCACAACCTTGGCATCCAGATAGGTCCGCCTGACGTTGAGCAGTATCTCGTCCAATACTTTCTCTGCGTCGGGCATCTCGGCAAAGCGCGACAGCTCATTTCCTTCAATTATGCCCATGACCAAAACATGTCTGTTCTGGCTGATGGGCTGAGGCACCGAGACCCCGCAAGAATGGACCGTCTTCAAGGCTTCGAGCTCTCTCTCAGCAGCCAAGCGGCTCTGATAAAGCCACGAAATGTGCCGGCGGTCAGCTACATAACCACGAAGGCGTCTAGTCTGGCGGAGGCTCGTGCGTCCGACGCGGTGGAACTTGACAGCAACTCTTTCGCTGTTTTGTGCCAAGGCATCGTAGACATCGGCTTCTTTGCCGACGCCCAAGGGCTTGCCGAAGGCTTCCAGTATGCCGGCCTTAACAAGCGCGTTGATTGCGAGGCAGTCGTACCCTGCCATGTTCATGACGTAGCCCACATAGTGCCCAGTCCAGCGGTAGACGAGACCGAAGCCATTCAGCCTGCCAAGCCGATACTCAACCTCTCGCGCCGTTAGACCGCTCAGCCTGGGCAGCTCCTTTTCAGGCACGTATCTGTGGCGGCTTAGGTCAAACTCGATAGTTGTCAGTAGCCTAAGATCCTCAGGTTCAAGCCGGCGGAACACGCCTACCGCAACATCAGCCGAAGACATATACCTCAAAAAGAAAGAAGCCGAAAGAACAATTTAAGAACTTCTCGTCGAACTGGAGTTCTGATGCGCATTAAGGTGATTTCAATTGTTGGGAGTTTCGTTTTCAGCGAAAAACTTAAATAATACGGTAAGTCCGTAATATGGTAAGTGAATTACTCGCTTAGGGGATTACACTTTATGATTGAGTTGAAAGTTGGAGATGCTAGACAGAGAGACATAGCCAGAGGAATCGCAAGGATTGACCAGAAGACCATGGATCAGCTCGGTGTCTCAGCGGGCCGCGTTATCGAAATTATCGGCAAGAAGACAACAGCGGCAATAGCGTGGCCAGCCTATGCGGAAGATCAACACAAAGGAATAATTCGGATTGATTACCTGATCCAAAAAAGTGCCGAAGCGGAAACAGATGGCATCGTTGCCATAGAACGCGCCGAAGTGAAAGACGCTTCACACATCACTCTAACGCCAGCAGATATGCACATCAGTGTAGATGAAGATTTCACAAGTTTCGTGAAGGATAGACTCATGGAGAGACCTTTTGTTGAAGGGGACAGAACCCTCGTCATGTTGCTGGGGCATCCGGTTCATTTCGTAGTCACGAAGACTGATCCCGAGGGCGTCGTGAAGATGATTTACGACACTGAATTGCAGGTCGAAAGTGGACCTGCGAGCAAGGAAAACCTTGTCATTGGCGAAGATGCCCTAAGGCGCGCCTTGAAATTTATGCGCTGGGAAAAGCGGGATAATACGGTTATGACCCGTTTGGGTGATGAGGATTTGAAGCAGATAGATGTCTTGATCGGCATAGGCCTGTTCGAGAGCCGCTCTGAGGCTGTTGCCTATTTGACGCATGAAGGCATCGCCGCGAAGAGGGAGATGTTCGAGCAGCTTTCGCAGAAGTTCGAGCAAATAAGCAAAATCAGGGACGAAGCCAAAGCCCTACTTGGAACAAGCTTGCCCGTGCCCATCCCGAAAACGTGCCCGCATTGCGGAAAACAGAACGAACAAGAAGCCGAATACTGCAACAACTGCGGAGAAAAACTGCAATAGCCTCGAAAGTATTTTTGTCCTTCTTTTTTTGCTTGTTGTTGCTTGGTACTGTGCGCCCATTTACTCAGACATTTTCATGAAAAACCATATGCATGCCGTGGCGAATACTGCGGTGAATGCACTGAGCTGGGCGAAGCCGAGCATCAGCTGAACCATGTCCACTTCGCAGACCGTCAGCTGTCCGTCGCGTCGCTTGTTTAGTCGGCAGCGCCCAGACTCTCGTTGAAGACTTTCGGTAGCCCTTAGCCTCTAATGCCTCTTTACTTGTTCTGTGCTTTTTGCAGTTTCTCGGCGAGGTCTTCAATTGTTTTGGATGCTTCGTCCAGTGTCCTCAAAGTTACCGCTATGGCTTGCTCTGAGAAGTTTGCTTCTAGGCTGTGCACGAGCTTGACGTTTGCTTGGACCAGTCGTCTCATGGATTCGCGCATCTTTGCTCCTGTTTCCGGTGTCATGTGTGACCATAAGGCGCCCAAGAAAGGCGGACCGAAGAACATGGATTCCTTACCGAAATGCGTCCGTATCTTCCGCTGGTCTTCGAGAAGCGTCTTGCCCGCGTCTGTCAGCTCGTAGCGTTTCATCCCGTCGCCCGTCGCCGGAAGCTCTTTTATGTAGCCGTTGTCCTGCATCCACGCGAGAAGCGGATAGATGGAGCCCGGACTCGGCTTCCAACGGCTACCTGTCTGCCTCTCAATCTCGTCCATGATCTCGGAGCCTGAAAGCGACTTCTCATTCAGCAGCTCAAGCACCCGATACCGCAGAAAGCCCTTGGGAACAGCCGCCGTGTGCCTCGCCCAACGCCTGAAAGAAGTTGGAGTGCGACCGAACATTCTATTATCAACCTCCTATCACATCATTGTCGATATCACACATGATATCAAATGTGATATATAAACCTTCTGTTCAGAATCAGATTCTTCGAGAAAAGGCTAATTGATAATCATAATCAATGCAGATTTCCGTTTGTTAATCAAATCTACAAAGGTCCCCCTTCACCATCAGATAGAACCATAGGCTTTCACTATTTGTCAGTCACTGACAAAACAGAAAAAATTTTGTCAGACAAATCTACAACATGAAAAAGTCAAAAACCCCTCTGTAATCATCTGAATGCCAGATGCCGCTTTGCTTTAAGCCTTCGCCTAGGTATGGGTCTCATCTGGTTGTGGGGACGCGGAATCTTTTGTGCCTTCGCTTTTCTCCGTCTTTCCTTCCATCAACCGCTCCTCCAGATGCAGGAGTAAGCCTACTCTGCGTTCCCACTTTGCGAAGAACCCGTACTGGCGCAGGAGCAGAACGATCTCGTAGACCACGAATGCAAGCACCAGCACCAGAAAGATGAATTCATCCAAGACCTCAAGGAACCTCACATCGCCCACTCGTATTCTTATGAGTATGCTGAGAAAGCGGAATACGAGAAAGAAGATGAGAACACCTGACGTGACGATCCCTATGAGGGCAGCTGTTCTAAACTTCCCCCATTCCCTGTCAAGCTCGTCCAAGAACTCATGCAGCGACTTCAGAGGGTAAGAGCCCTCTGTCTCTTCTTTTTCACTCATACCTTGCTCAACCTCCACTTCGAAGCGCTCATTGATAACCATGATGCACCACAAGTGAACATCTCAGAGAATCGACGACAAGGCTTTCCGCAGCTCATTGTAGACCCTCCTACCATCATCCGTTATCTTGCAGGAGCCATCCTCAAACTCCTCCACGAGCCCCTTGTCCTTCAAGTATGCCAGATGCTTCAAGAAATCGTCGTAGGACAGGGATGTGGCCTTCCGCCATATGTAGGTGCGGAGCTGGGGTCCGCCATGATAGTAAAGGAATTCGAGAATCTCGAACCTTATCTGGACAGCCCCTTTACGCATCTTCGGCATGAAGAACAGCCCTCTGGCAGATTAAAGAATAAGTAAACACTTCTTCTTTAAAACTCTTCGACATAACAGACCATAAAAAAAGGCTTAGACAGAACCAACTTTATATGTTTCCACGTCCATCCTTTTCTACGGCTTCATATATCCAGGCGAACACGTCTTGCAGCTGGACATCATGGTCAGGAAAGCCTACGACCTCATCCAGAAGAAGAGAGTTGAAAGGCTGGGTGAAGGCATATACAACGTGATCGGGGAGCACGGAACCTACACCGTCGGCCGCAAGATTGATGGAACCGTCTCATGCACGTGCCCAGGCTTCGCCCGAAGGGCAAGATGCTCGCATTCACTTGCCGTCATAATGCTGAACAACCGTGAACTCTTAAGAAGCATAGAAAGAGAAGTAAGAAAGGCAGCTTCACGCAAGACGGACGAGACAATGTTGAGATAACGTTTCGAAGACTAAACACTAATTAAGGCTCGTTTTAATTAAAATGAGACACAAAGCAGAATCACAGTTCATCGTTCACGGTTTGCGACAAACATGATCTGAGGTGTGAATCCCCATATGAGCACAAAGAGAACGTCCCTCGAACGTTACCGCCTGAAAAAGGTACTGGACATTCTGGCTTCCAAGGAGGGACGGGGCACCGAGATGGTCTCGCTCTATGTGCCGCCGGGTCGCCAGATCAGCGAAGTCATCGCGATGCTTAAGGATGAATGGGGCACCGCCTCAAACATAAAGTCGAATACGACGCGGAAGAACGTTCAAGACGCGATCGTGCGTGTCATTCAGCGGCTGAAACTCTTCCGAACCGCGCCAGAAAACGGTTTGGTCATCTTTTGCGGAGCTATTCCGCAGAATGGTCCTGGCAGCGAGAAACTTGAGACTTATGTTGTTACGCCGCCTGAGCCCATCTACATATACCTCTACAGGTGCGATGCGAAGTTCCACACCGAATACTTGATGGACCTGCTGAAGGAGAAGGAGACATACGGAGTACTGCTTGTAGACTCAAGCGAGACGACATTCGCCACACTGAAGGGACGACGCCTAGACATCGTAGAGGAGATAACATCAGGGATTCCGGGCAAAACCCGGGCTGGAGGACAATCCGCCAGACGATTCGAGCGCATACGCGAAGCCAGGCTGAACGACTACTTCAAACGCATAGGCGAACATGCGAACGCCGCGTTCCTCGAAACACCAGAGTTGAAGGGCATAATTCTAGGCGGACCAGGACCCACAAAATACGATTTTGAGAAGGGCGGCTACCTCGACTACAGGCTGAGAGAGAAGATCATCGCCACGCTGGACACCGCATACACAGGACAGCAAGGACTTGACGAGATCTTCTCAAGGGCGCCGGACATAATGAAGAACGTCAGATACATCGAAGAGAAGCGGCTTGTCCAGAGCTTTCTTTACGAGATAGGGCACGACACGGGACAGGCAACCTACGGCGAACGCGAAGTGAGACGCGCCCTAGAAGCAGGCATCGTCGACATATTACTGTTGTCCGAAGCACTGGACGCGACACGCATCAAAATAGCATGCACATCTTGCGGCTACACAAATCAGGAGACCATGAAATCCAGCGAAGCCAGCAACTTTGGGCAGTCACTCAGCGGCAAGCCCTGCCCGAAATGCGGCATCACGACGCTTCAGGTGGCTGAAGAGAAAGAGGTCCTTGAAGAATTCGCCGAGCTAGCTGAACAAGTCGGCTCAAATGCCGAAGTCATCTCATCAGAGACCGAGGAGGGACAGATGCTCTGGAAGTCCTTCGGCGGCATAGCCGCAATCCTGAGATACAAGCAGGCAGAGTATTAGCAGAAACGCAAGAATTAATACCGTGAAGCCTTCCTTATCTTTAGCGGCTGATGAACCGAAGGAGCAAAGTGGATCAACCAATGTCTGAACAGGAACTTGAACGTCTGCGCCAGAAAAAACTGCTTGAGATGAGACGCCGCTTTGAGACAAAGCCGAAGCCTCAGGAAGAAGCACCCAAAAAAGCCGAGGCAGCAAGCCCCACGGATATTCTAGGCAAGTACTTCGTGGGCAGAGCGTGGGAAGTATTCAACGCCGCTAAGGCGGAGTATCCCGCGGAGACAGCTCAGATCGAGAAACTGCTCCAAAAACTCATCACAGAGGGAAAGATAAGAAGCCAGATCACGGGCGAGGAGCTATACGGACTGTTCCGCCGCCTGGGACTAAGAGTCCACCTTCAAACACGCATACAGGTCCTCGAACACGGAAAAGCCAAAAGCCTAGAAGAAAAAATACGAGAAGAAACCACCACTTAAGGGCGGTTAGTATTCTTCTATGACACCGTAATTCTCTTCAGGTCTCAGTTTCATTAGGACTAATTGTTTGAAGCCGCGTGGAACTTTTAGTACGCCATAGTTCGTTTGAAATGATATGTTCTCGAGCGTTTCCTTAGTAAGGTTCCTCATGGTAAGAATAGCGTAGTTGGTTATTCTTGTTCCAGGTTTAAGGTTTGAGCAATCCATGATGTTTTCTGAGTAGTTCTCTAAATTTCTCGGTAAAGCATCCTTCTCTAAAGGGAGCTGCCCGTCGTACGTTTCAATGTTTCCTACGCCTGTTTCTGTTCTGCTGAGCACAAGTTTGTAGAGGCTCGTTGGAACGACTGTTTTTCCTATCTCCTTGAAGGTTAGAACTTTGCTCTTGAATAGATCCGCGTCAACATCACTGTCAATCATGACTTCGCCGCAATCTTCTATAGACACTTTATCATATCTCTCAAGCCTCTCTTTGTTGAGGAGAAGCTTATTGATTTCTGAAAGTACGCTCACACCTCCGATGGGTTGTTTAATCTCTGCTTTCGTTTCTTCTGAAGGTTGGATTGTATGCTTTTGGTCTTCTTCAGCCATCAATGTGAATCTCAGGATTCTATAAGCAGCTTGCCCTAGAGATGTAAGCCCATATCTACCGTCAGTGAGCTTCTCCAAAAGGGGTTCCATCCTCTTTAGGTGGAAGCCGAATGTTCCTGTGTCTCTTACCCCGCTTTTCTCCATGATTTCCGAGAATGACAAAACGCCTTCCTCGCCCAGATTCCTTATCATGCTTCTTCTTACTTCGTGGCTTAGAGCCGAATACAGGTAGTCCAAATCCTCACTTTGAAGAGCCAAAATCTTCGTCCTCCTTCAGAATATCTATGATGACTCGACAAATATATCCTGTTTGAAGAGAATTCTAGACTCAGAGATGCCAGAAGCCCCTGCGCGATGTCGAGAACACTCGACAAACTGTTCTTTCCCATTCTCTTGCCTATGAGCGCATCCAAAACATCGGTAACCTATCGGTTTCTGACGCATTTTAGGGGATACCTGCCTATCTTCTTCGCGTAGGCTATGGCATATTTCAACCGTTCAATATCGATTCCCGCGTAGGTTTCGCCTCCCATATCAAAGGAATATCCGCCGCCAGAAGCTGCCGCATATATGCAGTGGGCGACCGCTTCCCTAATCTGCTGAGGCGTACCCGTTGTGAGCAACCTTGAGGGCATGTTGCCGTTGAAGAAGACTTTTCCGTCTAGGGCTTCTTTTACCTTTGCGATGTTGGCTTGCCAGCCCAAGTCCAGATCGTCCACCTTGTACTCGTCTCTTATGATGTCGGCTATGTGCTCTGTCGCGCTGTCCATGTGGAGGCTTCGACCTTCTTTGCCGTACTTCTCGTAGATGCGTTTGTTGTAGGGCAGAACGAACTTCCGATACATGTCCACGGATAGATACCCGGCATGATCATCGCACAGACCCGTGCTGGTTGTGACATGTCCAGTCACGTCATCTGCGTAGTCCATCAGGGCAAAGAGGCTCTTCAGCAGCTTCTCAAACAGCCTGTGCATCAGGTCTGGATAGCGGTAAAGATAGACGTACAGCCTGTCTGTGCCCACAAGCGAACCGGCGGCTGAGCATGGCGGATGAAACAACGGCGGAGTCTCAGCCCTTACCTTGACGCCGAAGGCTCTCTGATGATGTCTCTCCAGCTTCTTCACGCATTCTTTTGGGTCAGGCACCTCAAGCCTTTCGATGGCTTCTGGCGTTGTGAACTTCGGCATGACCCACGGCGACAGCCACGGATTCTCTTCTGTAGGCAGGCTTATCGGGCAGTCCCAGACTATGCCCTCCGAGATTGCGCCTATCTCTGGATCTAGATCCTTCGTGTTCTCCACGTAGTCGGTTCTGTCGTCGCCGAGGTTCTCGTAAGCCCATTTTGAGCCTTCCATCTGAATCTTCAAGTTCAGGTCCAGATTGCGGTAATAATCGTTAAGGGTGTACCCGAGAACCTGACAGAAGAAGGTCGGACCGACACTTATAAGGACAGGCACTCTATCCGGTTCCTCGAAATTCCGAGCAGCGTTCCAGCGCCTAACCTTCGCTTCTTTTTCCTCAACAGAGGCAGCCTTCATGCATGGCATTCCCCGTTCATCATTTCTTGTTCTCTCCAGTTTATCTATCTTTGCGTTTTTCTCCTCAGCGGCATGGCGCCACATTCAGATTGCACGTTATCACACTGTGTTGCCTCGTGTGCATAGGCTTCCGCAAAGCAATCATGTTTATATTGGGCTTGATGGTTGAATATTGAAACAGAGGAAACGGGAGGACAGGTGGCGTATATTGGCGCTTGAACACCGCTACTGCCAAGTACATTAGCCTCGCCGAAAACCCTTTTAGGCATCTTCCCTAGTCCATATAAGAGCCCGTCTCTCCTCAGAGATTGCTTGTTTCAGATTGGTGAAAGATGATGGATGCACAGAACAGTCAAAACTTTAAACCTAAGATCAAAGCCAAGGCATGGAACCCCGAAGTTGAAGCCGCCCTCTTTCGGAAGTGGCAGGAAGAAGGAATCTTCAAGTTTATCGAAACAAGTGAGAAACCAATTTTTAGTATCGACACTCCGCCGCCGTACGTGAATACCCCTGTTCACATTGGTCAAGCTTACACCTATACTTGGATGGATGTTTTCGCACGATATAAACGGATGACTGGACACAACGTTCTGTTTCCCATGGGACTGGACAAGAACGGTTTACCAGTTGAGGTCCAAACGGAAAAGTATTATAAAATATCTATGCACGAAACTCCTCGAGAAGAGTTCGTTGAAAAATGCCGGAACATACTAAAAGAAAGCGGCGACCGATCTCTTGATACCTTCAAAAGATTAGGGTTGAGCTGCAATTCCTGGAACCTTGAACACAAGCTCGGCGGAAGATATGAGACTGACGACCCCGAATATAGACGGCTTACACAGCAAACCTTCATCAGGTTTTGGAATAAGGGACTCGTCTACGAGGATGAGAAGACAACGAACTATTGTCCAGTTTGCGGAACAACAATCTCGGATGCTGAAGTGGAATACGAGGAAGAAGAGACTGAACTGAACTATGTAAAATTTAAAACCAAAGAAACTGGACAAGACCTAATCATAGCAACGACGAGACCTGAGCTCCTATGTTCATGCCGAACAATAATATTCAATCCAGACGATGAACGCTACCGAAGTCTCGAAGGCAAACACGCCATAGTTCCCATTTACGGACATGCAGTCAAGATTCAGTCTCACCCTTACGCCAAGCCTGAGTTTGGTTCAGGGTTAGTCATGGTCTGCAGCTTCGGCGACTACAGTGATGTCCGCATTTTGAGGGAACTTAACTTGGACCCGATTTATGCAATAGACCCGAAAGGAAAAATGAATTCGAACGCAGGCAAGTACGTCGGCTTATCCGTTAAGGAAACAAGGAAAAAGATTATAGAAGACCTAAAAGCGCAAGGTCTGCTCTTGAAAACAGAGAAGATTGTGCAGAGAAGACCGATTTGTTGGAGGTCCAAAAACCCGATTGAGTTTGTGCCCATGAAGGAAATCTACCTGAAACAGGTTGAGTTCAAGGATGACCTTTTACAGATGGCTGACCAGATGACTTTCTTCGCTCCTGAAAGTAAGCAGATACTTATTGACTGGATTAACTCTGTAAGTATAGACTGGGTCATTTCGAGGCGGCGATACTACGGAACCGAAATTCCAATGTGGTACTGCAAAAAATGCAACTACGTCTATGTTCCACAGCCTGGAAAATACCATCAGCCTTGGAAGGAGAAACCTCCTATAGATAAGTGTCCAAAATGCGGTTCAACCGAGTTCCGAGGTGAAGAAAGAACCTTTGACACGTGGTTCGATTCAGCCACATCCGAAGCTTACATACTTGGATATCTCTGGGACAAGAAGTTCTTTGAGAAAAACTTTCCATGTACCCTTCGCCCGCAGGGGAAAGAGATTGTTAGAAACTGGCTTTACTTTACCATGTTGAAATCGCATTTGCTCTTCAACAAGGCGCCCTTCCGCAATGCGTGGATACACATGCACGTCGTAGACGAAGAGGGCAAAAAAATCAGTAAAAGCGACCCTAAAACCTGGATTGACCCTAAAGAAGCCATAAACAGGTTCGGAGCTGAAGCCTTCCGAGTGTGGTCAGGGTTAGAGGGCAACATCACGAAGGGCGACATACGTTGCTCATTCGAGCGCATAAGGGGCACATCAAAATTCCTAACAAAAATCTGGAACATCGCTCGATTCATTTCCTCCTTCCCAAAGGTCTCAGAAGGGTATAAGCTGGCACCACTGGACAGGATGATTCTGGCAAAGCTCAACAAACTCATCTATGAATGCGAAGTGGGATACCGTGATATGAACGCGTTCATAGTGGCTAATGCCATTAGAGCATTCACGTGGGGCATGTTTGCTGACCATTATATCGAAGCGGCTAAGTCAAGAGCCTACAACCGAGAAGGCGCCTTCAGCCCAGAGCTCCAAAGAGGCGCATGGTACACACTCCACACGTGTCTGGAGGCAATGCTGAAGCTTCTGGCGCCGATCTGCCCCTTCATAACTGATGCTGTTTGGCTTGAGCAATATGCAGAGGAAAGCATACACGTGCAGAGTTTTCCGAAGGAGAATCCAGAGTGGCAAAGCGACACAGTCAAAATGATGCAAAAATTCGTCGAGTTCAACAATGTAATCTGGCAATACAAGAAGAGCAAAGGCTTAGCTTTGAGCCAGAAACTTGCTGGACCAGTCTATGTTTCAGCTGAACTTGAAATGCTTGGAGCCGACATTAAAGCCATGCACAAGATTGAAAGCCTATTCTTCGGCGAACCAGAAAAAAGCGAGGAAACCACAAAGCTGTCGGAAGACATCTTTCTCATAGAAAAACCTATTTGATCGGGTATTTCCCATATTTCTTAGCGGCATCGTACAGCGCGATGACGTTTTCGAAGGGCGAGGACGGCTGTAACCCATGAGCTGGAGCGAGGATCAGCCCGCCTCCATGACCGCAGGTCTTTATTCTGTTGATGACTTCGCTCGTGACATCTTCGCTAGAACCGAAATGCATAGTCTCCTGAACGGAGATCGTCCCATGCAATGTGAGCTTGTCCCCATAAAGATTCTTTATCTCCGCTGGGTCCATGCAGTCCGGCTGGATCGGGTTCAGGATGTTGACACCGATCTCCATCAAGTCAGGGATTACGGGGATGATGTTGCCGTCGCTATGGTACCAGATGTAAACGTCTCCAGCCTTTTTCAGCTCGTCAATCAAAATCTTCATTCTGGGTTTAAAGTATCTTCGCCAGAGGCTCGGGTTCACCAGCATACCGGTCTGTGCACCGACATCGTCTCCAAGCTGTATGCAATCGACGCCGAGCTCAACGAACCTTTTACCCATCTCCAGCCGATACTTGAGAAGGCGATCGAGCAGCCCATTGACGAAATCAGGGTTCGCGTATAAATCAATCAAAAAAGTGTCGAAACCCCTCAACGCGTGCGCCGTCTCGAAAAGTGTGCAATGCATGACCCCTTGGACAAAATATCTCCCGTCCCACTCCTTGACCGCCTTCTGAATCTGATCAAAATCATTGCTCAAAGCAGGAAACCTGAACTCATGCAATGGAACGTGCTGGAGGGGATGATAGATGACCCGAGAATGCACGCCGTCGGCAGCTACCACTGACTTGACCCCCCACTCGTTCTCCGTCACCGTGCCAGATGACAGAACCTTTGGGAGCTTTACCTCTTTCAGACCAACCGAGGTGGTTCTTCTGCAATCGACTCCGAGCCGTTGCCTTAGCTTCTCGTAGGTTCCTGATCCAAAGTGGTTTGCCGCATGTACCCAAGGATGAGAGTGACCCCACTCAATTGTATCGTCCAAGGGAACCCTGTCCGGTTCCTTATGTTCTATCGCCTGCAGAACCCTCTCACGCGAGTTCACTTCCCTGTTGCCACCCCTTTATTATTTCAAGCCCTTTCACGGCATCGTAAACAGCGGCATCCACGCCATATCTCTCAATCATCCACGGTCTAGCTGCGGCGCCGCCAACAATCACTTTGACCCTATCTCGAATTCCAGCGGCCTCCAAGGCTCTGACAACCTCAGCCGTGTTGGCTATTGATGTCGAGAGCAACGCGGAGACTCCGATTATCTTTGCTCCTGTTTCCTTAGCCTTTTCAGCAAATTTTTCCGGCGGCACATCTATCCCAAGGTCGTAGACCTCGAAGCCAGACGAGATAAGCAAGGACTTGATGATCTCTTTGCCGATGTCGTGTAGATCGCCTATTATTGTTCCCAGAACTATCTTGCCGCCGCTCTTATCTTCAGCCTTCAAACGAGGCCCCAAGACCGATAATGCTCTTTTCATGAGCTCTCCAGCCATAACAAGCTCCGACACGAAGTATTCGCCTTTCTCAAATCTTTGTCCAACAACGTTCATGGCTGAGCGCAAGGCGGCTAGAATCTCCATTGGATCTAGACCTGAGGAGAGAGCTTCTTTCAGCATCTCTTCGGACTTCACTATGTCCAAGTCAGCGAAGGCTTTTTCCAGCCCTTCCAGAACTGGCGGTTTCATCTGGGACACCTTTAAGACCTTTTTATACAGGTTACTTCTAGATGTCTCTTTCTTATTAAATAGCTTCAGCGGGATGCAATTTGCCATCTTCAATCAGGCCCAATCCTGCGGGGAGCGAGTTGACATAACATTTGATCTGCCAACGCGTATCTCCTTTCCAAAAGTGATTTGCATCCCATCCGTGGCTGCTTTGGTCCTTATACCAGTCTTCTTCTCGATGAGAACTGCTTCTCTGGCCGGACCTTTCATTATCATCTGAAGCCCGAAATGGGTCAGCACAGCCATTTGTGGACGGATTTCCTTTATGACCTTAGCCGCGTCAGCTGTCGTCATATGCCCCTTCCATGGTTGATCGGCTGGTCTCAGAACTGAGAGTATTAGCAGTCTCACGCCGCTGTAGAAGTCAGGTATGTCTTTGAAGTATTCCGAGTCAGGCAGGTAAGCGAAGCTCCCAAAGTCCTTTGTCTCGAAGCGAAACCCGACAGTGTCTGGGTCAGAATGCACGGCCTTGCACGCTTTGACGTCAATGTTGCCTGCTTTGAAGATAACTCCCACCTTTGCGTCAATGATTGATTCGGTGAACCTCTGATGATACCTAGAAATAGACTGCTCACATACATCACTGCCGTGCAGGACGCTGGGCGCGGCTGCCAGAATGCCCCTCTTCTTCAATGTTCCACGGCTCATTGCCTCTATAAGTACCCCAGCATCATTTGCATGGTCTGGATGCGAGTGAGAGACAAGTATCGCTCCGATCTTCTGGGGATCCAGCCCCATGGTCAACGAATAGATTAAGGCTCCGGGTCCAGGGTCCACGTGAATGTTGGCATTGTCTGAGAGTATGCGGAGTCCGCCTGTTCTTCTTTTCTGTGTTATCATGGCGAAGCGTCCTCCGCCGGTGCCTAAGAAGATTATCTTGACTGTTCCATCGTTTCGTTCCATGAGACGCCACACCGTTGAATGCCCAGAGCTAACGCGGTTCCACCATTAAACACTTACTACATGGCAGGGGATCGAAGGCCGTGTGCACATCAGTGAAGGTGACCTATTTATATTTGGGGTTTCAGAAATCTTTGGTTGGTGTGCCACATGAAAGCTGTGATACGGCTCGGCGGCTCAGTCATAGGTTCGCCGCCAAACCAAAGGTTCATACAAAGATATGCAGAGATAATTCAGGGCTTGAGGGCAGAGGGACACGAGATAGTTGTCATCGTCGGAGGCGGCTCACACGCAAGACAATTCATCCAACTAGCCAAAGCGATGGGCATGACTGAACAAGAACAGGACGAGGTCGCCATATCAGTCTCAAGGCTCTTCGCGCAGCTCCTATCAATGAAACTTGGCGGCTTAGAATGGAAGACCGTTCCAACTTCGCTTGAACAGGCTGTTGAGATGCTTGAGAGAAGGGGAGCCGCGGTTATGGGTGGGCTTAGGCCTGGCATGACGACTGACACAGTGGCAGCTTTGGTTGCCTGCAAGATCGGCGCCGACCTCATCGTTAAGGCAACGGACCAAGAAGGAATTTACACCAAGGACCCAAAGAAATACTCTGACGCAGAGAAACTTGATGATCTGAGCTGGAACGATTTGAGCCGCTTTTTAGGAGAAGCTAAACACGAGGCTGGCATACACCAGATAATCGACCCGGAAGCTGTCCGCATGCTCAAGGAAAAACGCATGGAGACAATAGTTGTGAATGGGTTTAGACCCGAAAACTTGATAGCTGCCATTAAAGGAGAGAAAATAGGAACAAGGGTCCATTAACGCAAACTGAATATGTCTGCGTGCTCCTTTGAAACGTTAAGTTTTCCCTCAGCCCAAAATTAAGAAAGAGATAATAGAAACTATGGCAGCATATGAAGTGCGCGGGGGTCGCAGAGCTAGGTCAAACGGGCACAGGAACAAATGCGCGGAGCGTCCCTACAATGTTTAGACGCGCGTAGGACTCAAGATCCCGTCCCGAAGGGGTACGTGGGTTCAAATCCCACCCCCCGCACTATTTTACTAGTAAGATATAAATACGTCTTCTGCAATATCGTTTTTGATGCTTATGCCTAAACCGAATAGAGGTAAGACTGAAACGATTAAGGATAGAGCAGTCTATGTGTATCTTCCATCGCTAAAAATGGTTGAAGACTGGAAAAGTAGAGCAGAAAAAGCAGGCACTTCGATTTCCAAGTTTGTTACTGAGAGAGTTGAAGACTCAATTAGAAGAGAGGAAGGGGAAGAAGGCTACCTAAGTAGGCTAGACCTTCTCAAACGCCTCAACGTTACTGAAGACGAATTAAAGAAGCTTAGAAGCGAGAACAGACTACTCAAGAAGCTAGTAGACAACCTTGATAATGAGCTTAAGCGGTACAGAGCAAAGCCTTTCCTAGACGGGAACTTCGAAGGCATCAGAAGGTTTGACAAAGAACTAATAGACTTGCTTAAGGAAGGAAGCTTCTACAGTGACAATGCGATCCTGTCCCGCCTTAACATCGACCCATCTAACACCGATCTCGTGAAAGCAGTAAGTAAACAGCTGGAGATTCTGGAGGCTTACGGATTAGTTGAATATGCAGGAAGAGGCTGGAAATGGAAAGAGTAATCCTTCAAAACATTCAAAACCCTGAGCCGCTTATTGACAGATTCTGTAAAGACTGCAGGCTAAGAGGTATGACTGAAGAGAGCATAAGACGGTACAGGTCCAGCATTCTCATATTCGCTGACTACATTAATAGCAGAAATATAGGTATAGAAGAAATCAATACGCAGGCACTCAAAGATTTTCTGCAGTATATCAAGTTCGAAAAAGGCTTGAAACATAAAACTGTTGAAAACTATTTCTCAGCACTATCAGCCTTCTACGATTACCTAGCCTTCGATAATGTCACTAAAACAAACATGATACTCTCATTCAGGAAGAGGTATCTCAGGCGTTACAAGAATGGCTACGATGATCCTGAAAGGAAACTGCTCAGCGTAGAAGAAATGAGCAGACTGGTAAACTCGATGATGAATCCCAGAGACAAAGCAGTTGCAGTGCTCCTGGCCAAAACAGGTGTGAGAAGAGGCGAGCTGCTGCGGATCAATGTTGACGATGTAAACTGGGGAGACTACTCCATAACCTTAAAGCCTACGCCGAAAAGAAGCAACAGAACCGTCTTCTTTGACGATGAATGCGCGGTCGCACTAAGAAGATGGCTCAAGGTAAGGGAGAAGTTGAACCCAAAGACAAACGCGTTATTCGTAAGCTACCAAACCTTAGACAGGCTTTCAAGAAATGGCTTGTGGGCGTCTGTAGTAAAATATGCCATACGCCTCGGTTTCCACAACCCTAAATCAGCCAGACTGGAAGACCATTTCGGGCCTCACTGTTTCAGGCATTGGTTCACCACATGGCTCCTCAGAAACAAAATGCCGAGAGAATACGTTAAAGAACTTAGAGGCGACAGACGAGGAGAAGCCATAGACATATACCACCACATAGACCGAGAAGAGTTGAGAAGAGCGTATCTAGCGTGCATACCTAAGCTAGGCATCTAACTCAACTTAGCTTGTTGTTTCAGTGAGGAGTAGAAGTCGTAAGCCCTCCTGCCAGCCACGGAGTCAGAATCCTGCATCATCCTGTACAGCCGGTCCCTGATCTCCGCTTCGTTGCTCTCGAACAGCTTAACGAAGCTGCGAGTCAACAATGTTGACACCTTATAGAAGGTTTCCTCTTTCTCATGTCTAAAAGACTCCTCTATCTTTCCCATAAGAAACCTAAGCATCTCTTTTTCAGACAAAAGGGTCTCCAGAGTACTGAGAACACGGCTCCAAGAAGCCTCCGGCTTATCCACATTGATGAAATCCATCGCATTCACAGAAAACATTTCTTTAGCCTTTGCTACAGCCTCTTCATCTTCGGCGGCTAACGCGTTCTCCACCACAAATCTCACACAGTCAGCTAACTCCCCCATATGCCCGCCCCCCACCTCGCTCAGGGAATCCCAGAAGCCGCCCAGCTCCCAAGCACGCGTTGCGCGGCACAGATCCTTCAAGTCGTCTAATGCTGCCTTGAGAACCAACTCATTCGTTGAGCCGAGTTTCCGCCTCAAATACCCCCAAAGCTCCAGATCTGGATCAGCGAGATCACTCCTGCTCACTGAAGCAACCTCCCCCAAGAGCGCGTTTATGAGACCTACCATTTGAACACCTCGACTAGTAAGCGAGCAACTCTTAAAACGGCTACCCTTCACCCGCCGAAGCATCAATACCTCCACCTTTTCAAGCTCCCCGCACCACCTGCTGATCTCTTGGTTCTTCCTCCCGAGAAGGCTCGCTAAGGCAGAAGGAGAAACTTCATGTTTCTCGTACACCTTACTCAAGAGATCCCAGCGATGACAGCACAATTCTAAGAGACCAATCAAATCTTCCAAGTCATTCACCACAATAAACAACAATGTGCATCTTATTAAACATTTCTGTTAAATCAACGATAAGCACGAAACGAAAATATATAATAGGGAGTGGCACCATATACTTTAAGGAGCCGGACATGCCAGGCAGGAAACGAGTGACCCTCGCCCTTTGGAATGAGATTGGCGGGGTCTACAACGGCATCTGCATAAGTGAGGAAGACCTAGTCGTCACCATCGGCAAACGGGACGTGGTTTTTCCAGTTGAATCTGCCGAAGCCGAAACGCTGAGGGAAGTCTTCAAGGACAGACCGCTAGGCAAAAAATATGGGTTGTTGAGGACGGATTCGCCTGAAAGACCGATCCGGATTCGCTTGGTTTCTGAAAACTGAGGTACACGCTATGGTTGTTGTTGGTGGAAATGTGACCAAGAGTATCCTGATACCGTCCAGTTTTTTCCTGCTCTCGCCAGTTCCATACGAGATTTACATGGATTCGAGTTCCAAATCTCAACTTGGGAGTGGGAGTAGAGGCATATGATCGACAGTCTTTCCGCCAGGATCCTTCAGCACTGCCGCGACGATTTCAAGCCTATCAAGCTGCTGATCGATAAGTCAACGAGCAGGAGCAGTCTCTACCGGCGCAAAAACATGCTTTGTGAGAAGGGTTGGTTACAGACAGATAGCAAGGATCGGTACCGCACTACTGAGGAAGGGTTACAGCAGCTGCAAAGCCTATTCGGAGAAGCCCCTGCAGGATTGGCGGATGTGTACCCTCCGCTTGCAAAGGTTCCAACACCATATCATACAGCAGCCATCGAACTAGCCATAGCAGCTGTCATCGCAAGGAAACACAAGCTCAGACCTGACCGTCACCCATCAATAGTAGTCGCAGGTCCAACCCTGAAGTGGAAGACCTCCGCCGCCATCTTCTTATGCCACATCCTCGGTCTCGACCCCTCTACCAACATCGTCAATCTAGCCGCCGAGTACGGCAAGTCTCTGTGGCTTCGTAAAAACTCTAAGGGAGAAGTCTCATACAAACGCGACCTCCTTCAGGGCCCTCTTGTGGTTTTCGACGAGTTCCAAAACGCGGATCCTGAGTGCAAGCGCCTCCTTAAGATTTGGATGGATGGCAGAATAGTCCTCCCACTGGAGAATGAAAAACTGACGCTCCAAGCCACATCCTTCATAACCCTCAATCCTCGTGAGGGTCAGACCCTTGAAGAACGCGTCGGCCTAGAAATACCTCAAATACGCCGTTGCATAATATGCGACCTGACCCACATCGAGATTCCTAACCTAGCGATAAAGGGGGAAGAAATCGTCAACGCAGCCAAAGCCCACACCCCCTTAGTCCTACCTAAACCTCGCCACGACTGCACTTCATACAAGGCCCAAACGTACGAACTTCTGAGCCACACGCTCAATGAAACAGGCCGAGAACTCGTGGACCTAGAAACCCTCATTATGTTATCGACAGCGATGACAGCCTTTATGGAACCAATTGATGCAATCAGGCGTGTGCTCTACGATTCGTATCTCCTCTATCAGACTTTAGGATGGACGCTCCCAGAGTGGCAGCTTCACATCACAAGCTTCCCTCAAACAGTTCTTAAGAACATAGATGCTGAGATCTCCCCACCCAATCACAGAACAATATCCCAAGAGATATTAACCAAGGCATTTAGACATCTAAATTCAGGCGGTAGCACAACTGAGCTAATAACCAAACTCGGTTTAACATATGACGACGCTGACAAGATCGCTAGGAAACACGTTGAACTTAAGAGTCTTGACTCCAAAATTCGCACAAAAGGAATGGAGGGAGAAAAAGAAGATGAAGTCGTTCAAAAACTTGAGCGAGCAGTTCGCATAGCAGAGTTAGAGAAAAAGAAAGCAGAATTCCTGAAACCTATTGAGACAGACAAAATGTTCACGGCTCTTAACACTACGTTAGATGCGTCTGGTCGTTGGAAACAAGAACACTGCACCCATTTGAAGAATTCATATTGTATGTATTGGCATTGGGAGCAAGAACCAGACTTTCCATATCAGATCGGCGAACCACTGTTCAAATACAGAAAATGGTTCATACGACCAACCTATTCTCGTTGCGCTGTATGCTCCGCATACTTCAAGAAAGGCAGTATCAGTATACAAACCTTGGATACAAACATTAAACAAACCCTAGATGCAAACCTTAAACAAATACAGAAAATCTTTGAGGCAAACATAACATCAGACCTTAAAAAGCGATTCAAGTGTTCCACATGCGGCTGCAAAGGCTTCGTAGCCGTCAAAATCCAATGCACCAAATGTGGTACTGAAACTTGGTGGGGATGGCGCCCCAGCTAGCGCTCCGTTTAACTGTTTAGGAAGCTTAGTATCTGAATAAGATTTGCAGCCAATTGCTGGTAATGTTCCCTTATATGTTTACGTATAGGACCATAATGTCACAAATCATGGTTTTTCGCATGGTTTTTGTGACAGAGTGTGATGTTAACGAGGAAAAACCTTAAAATCATCCAAAATTGCATCGTAAAAAAACCATGAAATTGTTGGATTGCATCGTAATTTGCATCATTTACGATGCAAACGTCACTCATACGTTCCCTTTTTACCGTAAACCTCAAGCTCTTTTTGTTGTGACATGATGGGCGGGAACTAAACTTGATATTTCAAGCTTTGAAAGTTCAGATTAGATGTATCTAGATGTACCTGTTAGATGCATCTAGTAGTTTTTCCCCGCCAACTAATGGATGCATGTAGTACATGCATGTAGTGGATGTATGTACAGGCATCTACTAGGTACATCTAGACTGGTGTGAGGATCGATAAGCCGTGTGGGTCTAGATATGTCTCTTCGTGGACATATGCGTGGAGTTTCCTAACTGCTTCCTTTGAGAGTCTGCCGTATCGCTGGTAGTAGATTTCAGCGTTTTCCCATCCGACTCCGCCGTAGCCGATGGCTATGCCTGTTCTGGGATCGTACTGTCCTATAGCAAGATTGTCTAACCCCAAGTCGTGAAGCCACGTGGCTCCCGTCCTTCTCAAGTCATGAGGAGTGAAATTCAGGCCTGTTCTTTCTCTAATCTTTTTGAAAAGGATGTTATAGTCTATGTATGTGTCTTCTCCCCACACGAATCCTTCTTTCGGACAGCCCTGACTCTCCCAATAAGCCCTGAACGCTTGGGGCAGCTGGGTCCAATAGAGGTCTAGGGGGCAGTGGGTCCACAGGGTTCCCCCTCCTGTTTTAGGCTCAAAAACTGCCATCGTGACCTTGGGCGCCCCATAGTAGGTGTCACGCCATATGACCCGTTCCCACTTTAGGTTGCAGAACGAGGCTCCCAACTGTCTATGCTCCTTGTAGCTTCCCTCTCTGCACTTCAGGGTTACATGAACCTTTAGCTTGAGCTTCGCTTTCTCTGTGTCGCAGACATCTAGCATCTGGTTGAATTCTTGGGGTGTGGCATAGTCTTTAACTCTGCTGAGAGAGTTTCCGTTTTTCGGTCTCATGTCCCGTCTTCTGGCTCTGAGAAGCCTGTGCTTCAGCATGCATAATTGATGTTGGCTTTCGAATAGTCGCCTTAGGGCTTGGACCCAGTTGTATCTGGCCTGTCCCGTCTCCTCAATTTTCGACAATAGGAAGGTCACGGTCTCTTCGTCCCAGAGTGCGGGTCTCTGCTTTCGTTTAAGATTTTCTCTGTCCGACTCTCTTATCCATGTCCACATCCGCTCTATGCTTCTCACTATTTGCCTATGCTTGGCTCCAGAAGCCTTCATATGCTCTCTGAGCGTGTGAATCTCTGGAATCTGATCAAAATTGTCTATGGGTTCTAGGCTCTTCTCGGCTCTCTCCCCTTCTTTTAGCGTTTTTATGCTTCTGTATATCGCTCTTCGGCAGGCTTGGCATTTAGCTCTGAGTTCGTCTTTTGAATGGTGAGGACACAGGAGCGTACTGATCTGACGGACCGTCATCGTCTCCATCAGTTTCTTAAACCTTCCCTCCCCTACTCTCTCCCATAATGCTCGTTTGGACATCACCAATCACCGCTGAAGGACAGAGTAGATTTTATAAGGTTTATGAAGGTTAGTTTCATACCAAGTTAGGGAAAGGTCTTGCGTGGGTGTTTGGTCTAACTCTGAGGACTCCCATCCTCAGGTTTGGACATCACCAACAAACATTCATGAGAGACCCCCTAAAACTCCTAATTCTCTGAAAAGATCAAGAATATATGTAGCTCTGGCTTGAATACCAAACCTTGTTCTATTAATGGAATCTGAAGAATAACCTTAAAACTTTTGGTATACCTATTAATGATTATCGAGGATTGTCCATAAAGCTTCAAGGATTTTGGAGGTTTATTGGTGAGGGTGAAGGTGATTATCAGCAAAAGGGGGAAGGGGAAGCTTACCTTCAATTACCAGTATGCTTTGGCTTCAATGTTATATAATCGTATGCGAATAGGGAACAAGAAGATTGCGGAAGACCTTCATTCGAATGAAGGATCGAAATTCTATACTTTTTCTTGGCTTCAATTTAATCGAGGGTACAGTGTTCAAGGGGGTTTAGATTTCAACGAAGGGTGGGCTATCATCACTTCACCCAATCAAGAAATCATACAAGCGATTTGTGAAGGTTTACTTGATGCTCCTTTTTTCCATATCAGAAAAGTGAAGATGGAGGTAACAGAGATTATAGGGTTAAAAGAACGGCACTTTGGGGAACATGTCGAATTTAGAACCTTGTCACCGATTTATCTTAAGACTCTGAAACCGACTGAGAAGGGATTGAGAGACCAGGATCTTTATCCTGATGATTTTCTTTGGGCAACGCATCTACGTGAGAACCTTATTAGAAAATACGAAGCGTGGCACGGAAGAAAAGCTGCTAAATACGAGTTTAGACTGCTTTCAACTGGGGATGTTAGGAGAAAAAGGATTAATATAGGTGGTTCTTATAGGAGGTGTGCATTATTGAGTTTTCAGGTTGAGGGGGACCCTTTCCTGCTGAAGTTTGGTTATGAAGCTGGATTTGGCGAGAAAAACGCTATGGGATTTGGTTGCGTGGAGGTGGTGGGTATTGTTGTTGGCTCTCAAGAACCTAGGCGCCTTTCTCAGAAGAAATGATCCAGAAGGTTTCCGTTACTACCTGACTCTTGACAGACTTGATAAGACAAGAAAGTTAATCTGCATCAGTTTTATTTGGGATGGAACTAAGGCTTGTTATAGAGGCGTAAATATTGAGGATTTCGAAAGCAAGAAGGGTGAAAAGGTTTTATATAGTAGAGGGACATCAAGCGGCGGTGATTTCTCTCCTACATCAATTATTGTAATGCGAAAGCCTGAAGCAACCCTTAGAAGAATATGGGATCGTGGTTGGTTTCAGAAGTATAACGGGGATAATACGCTAATTATTGAGCTTAGGCGTGCACATGCTCAGAATAAAGAGAAAATCCTGGTCGATCTTTGCTCCAAATATGATAGTCTTGATAAAGAAGATAAGCGTGGGTGTTTACTTACTATTAAGATCATAGAGGATTCTGAAGAAAGATACATTGGCGACTTTACAGTCTTCCGAGAAACAATAAAAAAGAATGTTTTGCGGAGTTGGATAAAAAAATATGGTGAAACCTCAAGAGGACGTAGTGAATGCTCTGTTTGTAAAGTTGTGAAGGATGTTGTGGGATATGGGTTTCCCTTCCCTTTCAGAAGCTTTGATAAAAAGGGATTTGCCCCGAATTTGCGACCCGAATTAGCTTGGAAACAATTGCCTTTGTGCGAAGACTGCGCCTATTCTTTGTTGGCAGCAAAGAGTTTTCTTGAGAAGAATGCTTTTCAATATAAAATCGACGCCAGCACGAAATACTATATAATACCTGACTTCCCTCTTACGAATCCAGATAGAGATTTAATGGATAGAATTCTTCTGGGAAGGAGGGAGGGTAACCAATATTTCATCTCGGCGGAGGAGTACTACACAGAAATAATCCAAAGTCAGGAAAACCTTATTCCAATGAGCCTAATATTCTTATTTTTTACAGTTAACCAAAGCCAACAATTGATTGAGAAATACGTGGAGGATGTTCCTCCATCTCGCATAAAAGCACTCTATGAATTTATGAACGATGTAGAGGCGTTACCAATATTTCAGGAGGATCAATTGAAGAGAGTAATTGGGGAGAAGAAGGAGGGGAACTGGAAATTTGGTAGCCTTGATAGGATGCTCTGGAAGGTGTTGCCGCAAGGACTTTACAACTACAGAGATTTAGCTTTGGAATACACAAAGAAGCTACTAAGAAATGAGCCAATAAATAGGGATTTATTATTTGCTTTATTTGCACAGGAAACAAAGCGGCGTTTCATACGAGAAATGAAAGATAAACAGTTAAAATTTTACGAAAAGGTTCTTCCGTACATGCTTAACTCTTTTATATTTCTTAATTTCATTATAGCGTGTGAAGGGGGGAAATATGGAGAACGGAAACTCTTGACAAACATAAACGATACTTACGAGAAATTCTTCCAAGAATACCCCGAAGCATTTGATTCACCAGAAAAAAAGGCTGTCTTCCTTGAAGGCGTTTTAACACGCTTCCTAACGAATGTTCAATATGCTCAGCGAGAGTCAACACCATTTACTGCAAAGCTATATGGGTTAAGACTAGATGTTAATAAGATTAGGGATTTGCTTGGCGAAATCGAGGGAAAACTTGAGGCTTACGATATTGGTTACACATCTCTGAAGGAAGCTGTGTCCAAGCAAATGTTGAAAGCAGAAAATAATGGATGGAAAATAGCCAATAACGAGATCACGTATTTTTTCACATTGGGAATGAATTTGCAGGGATTATTTAAGTGATGGAGGCGAGTTGGATGGTGAACATAATAGACAAACGCTCCGAGATCATCTTCCTGTATGATGTGACGAACAGTAACCCTAACGGCGATCCGTTAAACGAGAATCGACCACGAATCGACGAAGAGACCGAGATTAACATAGTAACTGATGTTCGGCTAAAAAGGACTATACGAG
Source organism: uncultured Candidatus Bathyarchaeia archaeon (assembly GCA_964513245.1). Lineage (GTDB taxonomy): Archaea > Thermoproteota > Bathyarchaeia > Bathyarchaeales > DTEX01 > CAZELO01. Next base: position 152,227 of record CAZELO010000004.1, read on the forward strand.
ATTACATAAGCGATTATAGAAATAAGTCGATCTTCATTAAGGAAGAGAAAACAAAAGAAGGAGAACAAAAGACAAGAACAAAAAGACTGGGAGAATTTCTATGTAAAAACGTTTCTATATTCAAGGAATGGAATATTTCTAAAGAGAAATTAGATCAGATGGAAGACTCCAAAATAGAAGAAGCAATTGCCAATCTTTCTTTAGATAATTTGGAAAAAGCCCTCCTTGGAAGCTATGTTGACCTCAGACTTTTTGGGGCCACTATAGCGGTAAAAGGATCTACTATCATAAAGATTGGTCCAGTCCAGTTCAAATTTGGCAGATCCTTACATAGAGTTGAATCGAAGTTCATCCAAGGAACGACTGTATTGCCCTCAAGAGCAGGAGTAAAGGCTGGGACGATGTGGGAAATGTACATTCTACCTTACTCCTTGATATGCTTCTACGGAATAGTGAACGAAAATGCTGGTAAACATACTGGATTAACTGATGAAGACATTGATCTTCTAATGGACGGTATTTGGAACGGAACCAAGAACCTCATTACGAGATCAAAGGTAGGACAGGTTCCTAGACTGCTCCTCCGTGTAGAGTATAAGGAGAATAACTACCACATTGGGGAACTTGACAAACATGTGAAGCTGAAAAACAAAACCAGCAAAGGCGATAAAGAATTAAGGGGAATAACGGACCTGTCAATCGATTTGACTAGCCTAATATCGAAATTCAAGAAGAAGAAAGAGAAGATCGCATATATATACTACAAGGCTGATACGGATGCAACATTCACGGCAAAAGAGAAAGAGGTCACAGGAGCCGACTTTGAACAGATACTTCCCGAAGACATTGAGGTAGCAGAAATCGATGTCAAGATTTGATGCGCTTGTCTTCGATCTTAAGGGCGATCTCGCCCATTTCAGGAAAGTCTACACCACAGCCTCACAGCTCACATATGGTGTGCCGCCGAGAACTACATTAGCTGGTTTAATAGCTGCAATTATAGGATTGCCGAGGGATAGTTATTATAATATGTTCTCAAAGCAAAACAGTAACATAGCAGTATCCATAGAATCGCCTATTAAAAAGCAGAGAATTAACATTAACCTTCTAAAGACAAAAGATGAGACCCTTGGTTTTGTCCGACTTTTTGCCTATCCACCAGTCAATATTGAGCACATACAAGTTCCTTTTGAGATGGTCAGAAACCCTCATTACAGGATTTATGTTTGGCTAAGGAATGAATCGGCTTTCAGGGATTTGGAGAAGAATCTTGAGAATCATCGCTCAGTTTTCACGCCGTATCTGGGCATCACTGAATTGATATGTGACTTCGAGTATCAAGGGAAACATGTGGCAAAAAAAATAAGGGGGGAGGCAGAAGTCAAAAGCATAGTGAGGAAAGACCTCTGCAAGATAAAGGTTGAGACCGAAAAAAGGTACGTTAGGGAAAGTGTTCCCGCCTACATGGATAAGCAGCGAAATCCAGAATATGCCGATGTCATCTACGAAACTGACGGTAAGTCCCTCTTGATAGAAAAATCGGAATACTGGGAAGTAAACGGTCGAAATGTCCTCTTCTTTTAAATTGCTCGCCCGACCCGAACAGACTCTGTTTGAACATCTTAAGGAAGTGGGAGAAAAATCGAGAAAAATTGCTCAAGCGATAAAAATGAATGTTCCTTTAGGGCGTATTTCATTTATTATTGGCATCACGCATGATTTTGGAAAAGCTACCAGTTTCTTCCAAAGGTACATAACCTCTAAAGGTAATTATCGTACAAAAAAGAAAAATCACAGTTCACTTTCGGCGTATTTTTGCTACCATCTCTTAGCAAAGGAGGAAAAAGAGATTACTCCCTTGATAGGATGGTTCATCGTCCAAAGACACCATGGCAATTTAACTGATTTCTCATTAGACCCAGAAACAGGAGAGATAGCTAGGAGAATAGAAAAATCTCACATTAGCTTACTCAAAGAACAGATAAAAGATATAGAGGCTAATAATCTGGAAGAGATTAAGAACATCTATAGAGCCTTTAAAGTAGAAGCAGATATTGAAGGCTTTATTCATGATGTCTTGGATGAAACAATTTTCGACCATCTGCGAAGAGATTATATAATTGATGAATTGAATCTGAAGAGAGATCTGGGGACCTTCTATAAGATTCTATTTCTATATTCTGTCCTTCTTGATGCGGATAAACTCGATTCTGCTGGGACGAGTATCCCTCAACGTGCAAATTTGCCCCTGAAAGCAGTTGAATCTTATAAGAAAGATGTCTTTGGCATCCCGAAAAGGCCTATTGATAAGCTTCGGGAACAAGCCGCTGAGCAGGTAAGGAAGTTGATTAATGAGATTGATCTTCGGCAACATATCTTTTCCTTGACTCTTCCAACGGGTATGGGCAAGACTCTGACGGGTTTTCAATCAGCTTTGGTCCTAAGAAAACGGATTTCAGAAACTTATGGATTTAGACCGAGAATAATTTATTCACTGCCCTTCTTGTCGATAATTGAGCAGAATCACGACGTATTAAACAAGGTTCTTAGGCATTCTCTCACTCGAGTATCCCCCAGTATCCTATTGAAGCACCATTATCTATCCTTAGGATACGCTGATGAGGAGTTCGATTGGAATCCTTCTCAAGCCCTTCTTCTAACTGAGGGATGGCATTCAGAAATTGTCATTACGACATTTGTTCAGTTTTTCGAGAGCCTGATTACAAACCGCAACTCTCGGGCAAGAAAGTTTCACAACATGGCTAACTCGATTATAATCCTTGATGAAGTCCAAGCGATCCCACGAATGTACTGGGGAGCTGTGAAGAACGCTCTGATGATCCTAGCCGAAAAATATAACTCATGGATAATATTAATGACCGCAACAAATCCTCTATTCTTTGAGCCGGACAAAGAAATCATTGAGCTGGTTAAGAATAGAGTTGAGTACTACGGCAGTCTAGATCGGATTGATTACCATTTCGATTTTGAGGAGAAAACGATTGATAAGTCTAAGGAAGAGATTGTCAAGGTTTTCAATAATGAGCCAGATTGTGATGTCATGGTGGTGATGAATACCATCAAATCGTCAAAAGAGATGTACCTGAAACTCCGAGCAGATGTCGATTCTGATAACGTTAACTGCATATACCTTTCAACACATTTACTTCCAAGAGACCGGCTGCAACGGATTAAGGAGATCAAGCAATCAGAGGGGCGGAAGCTTATTGTGTCAACACAGTTGATTGAAGCAGGTGTCGATATAGACATCGATATAATCTTTCGTGACTTTGCCCCTTTGGATTCAATTATTCAGACAGCTGGAAGATGTAACAGAGAAAACGAATCAGTAAAAGGTTCTGTGAATGTTGTTAGATTAAAAGATGAAAGAGGTCGCAATTTCTGTTCCTACATCTATGACCAACTCCTTTTAGATATAACAAGTCAGATAATAGGCAATGTTCAGACTCAGTCCGAGTGTGACTTTAACCTTGAATCTGCAGATAGGTATTTTGGCGAATGTAAACAAAAAGGGGCTGACGAAGAAGAAGTGATAGAAAGCCTCAAAAACTTGAGATTCTCTGAATTAAAGAAATTTAAATTAATAAAAGAAGAAGGAGAAACGATCTCAGTTTTTATTGAGAAAGATAAAAAAGCTGAATCAGTACGGGAGCAAGTCGAGAAGATTCTTGAGGAGAAAAAGGGTTATGAACGGAGAGTGGCCATGCTCCGATTGAAGCAAGAGTTTTACAGTTATGTAATCAATGTGAGATTTTCAGGAGCCGCAGATGCTTTGGAGTTTTTGCCACAACTTGGGAATATTGAGAATTTGTACTATGTTCCCAGAGCTAATGTGGAAAAATGGTATGACGAAGAGACCGGCTTTAAATTCCCAGAAAGCACTTTCGAAAACCGATTAATTTGATGATTGCAATGAACTGTATGTTAGATCATGATCATATCACAGGGGTAATGGTGCAATACTATAAGAGCTGCCAGAGGGAGCTCTGGTTCTACGCTCACAACATAAACATGAATCAAGAAGACGAAAATATTTTGATAGGAAGACATATCCAAGAGTCTTCTTATCCGCGGGAGAGTAAGGAGATTCAAATGGGTCCTGTGTCTTTTGATTTTGTTAAGAAGGGAAAAAAGATTGTTGTCCATGAAGTAAAGAAATCTAGAAAAATGGCAAATCTAGCAATGTATCAATTGTACTACTATCTGTGGTTCTTGAGGGGGATGGGTATTGAGGCTGAGGGGTGCATTTCTTACCCGAAGGAAAGGAAGCGGATATTCGTGAAATTAACTAAGGAGAAGGAAGAGCAGATCCAATCTATTCTTTCCGATATAAAGAGCATAATATCTCGCCCCACTCCTCCATCTGCTAAAAATAAGAGGCATTGTAAAGGGTGTAGCTATTACGAGTTTTGTAAAGTGTGATGAAAAGGAGTTAATGCTCTATGAGAAAGGATTTCTATATAACGCAGGATGGGACTCTCAAGCGTAAAGAAAACACTTTATATTTTGTGAATGAAAACACTAAGAGAGCGTTACCAATCAATAGAATAAACGCCATATACTCGTATGGAAGTGTCAGCTTATCATCAGGAGCCATCTTTTATCTAGCAAAGAAAGGCATTCCGATCCATTTTTTTGATTATTATGGGTGGTACAAAGGCACTCTATACCCCCGAGAAACTCTAGTGTCGGGGGACATGATAATAAGACAAGCAGAACATTATCTGGATTCAGAGAAGAGGCTGTATATTGCTAGAAAAACCGTTGAAGGTGCAATGAAAAACACTCTTCGAAATTTGAGTTATTATGGGAAGAATACTACATCCGTTGAGAAATATGAGGGGAGAATCAGAAAAAATTTGGAGTCACTGAAAAACAAGCATACGATAGCTGAACTTATGCAGCTTGAGGGCCAAGCCAAACGTGATTACTATTCTGCCCTTGACATTTTCTTGCCTGAGAAATATAGAATAATGAAGAGAACCAGAAGACCTCCCGAGAATCGAATGAACACTCTCCTCAGCTTCGGCAATTCGTTGCTGTATTCAACCTGCCTTTCTGAAATATACAATACACAGCTCAATCCCACAATATCCTTTTTGCATGAACCTTTAGAAAGACGATTTTCTTTATCCTTAGACATAAGCGAAATTTTCAAGCCAATAATAGTGGACAGAATCATAATGAAACTTGTAAACAAAAAGATGGTAAAGGATAATTGGTTTGAGGGAGATATTGGGGACATGTTGTTGTCTTCTGAGGGAAAAAGAAATTTCCTAAAAGAATACGACAATAGGTTATCCCAGACTATTGAACACCGAACATTGGACAGAAGAGTCTCCTATCAACGGCTGATAAGACTTGAGCTGTATAAATTATGTAAACATTGCCTGGGCGGGAAAAATTACGAGCCGTTTGTATTATGGTGGTAGATTCCATGTACTTCGTAATAACGTATGACGTGGGAATAGAGCGGATTGATGGCATAAGAATGTTCTTAAAGCAGTATCTTAACTGGGTTCAAAATAGCGTGTTTGAAGGTGAACTGACCAAAGCCCAATATGTCAAAATGAGAAACCGTTTGGAACAATTTATTGACAAAGAGGAAGATAGCATACTGATCTACCGAGCAATAAATAAGCGCTTCTTGATGAGAGAGAGTTTGGGCATCGAAAAGGCGGAGGTTAGCAATATCATATGAAGCTAAAGTCGTGGATCTTTATAAATAAACAACATAACTAGCCATCCCAGATAGAGCACATCACGTTACTCCCTGAAGAAACCCTTAAATCCGAAAATACTCAAAAAATAAGCAATAAAATGTTTGGACATAATCAGACCAATATGGGATTGAAACTCAACCAAGGGTTGTCTCGCAAATC
>CAZELO010000005.1:0-138853 GCA_964513245.1 uncultured Candidatus Bathyarchaeia archaeon
ACCTCGGAGGCGCTGCAACTCCAATGAGCGGCGCCGTATGTATAATGGCTTTGGGGGCATTGAAACGAGAAGGAACTAAAGTTAGCCTTGCCGAGTTCGCCAAAGTAGGTATGTTAACAAGCTTGATACAGTTAGGTTTCTCAAATCTTTACATTCTCATCAGATTTGGAGGATTATAAGCGAAAGGGGGCGAGAACATGTCTAAGGTCTGGGACTGGTTCACTTCCAAGGAGAGAACCTTAACAAAATACGAAGAAGCCAAAAAGGAGTTCACCAAGATCATGGGAAGACCTGTGATAATGATACCTGTAGAACTTCCGGAAGAGCTAGCTGACCTAAAAGAAGAGTTCTTAGATTTGGAGAACGATGACGAACTTCTAAAGACAATAAACAAGGTTTGCTTAGAATACCTCAAAAAGAAAAATGCTTCGAAACCATCAACCTGAGAGCATCGCATGACCTATCTTCACAAGCCGCTCGGTGCGTAAAGGTATCTTTCTCCGAAAACCATATTACTGAGACTAGTATGAAACCAACAGACAAATCAAATGGAAGATTGACTGGCATGAGCGATCCACGCACAGTACTGTTTGTTGACTGGTCGCACGTCGGGAAGGGAAAGATGCATCCCACCCTCGACCCAGATAGAATCTCAGAAGACGGAAAGAAGCAGATAGACCAGCATTACCGCGAGTACGGCATTATATTCAAACTGACAGGACACAGCATGGAGCCTATTCAGCTTCCCTACGGAATTCGAATCACCATAGAGAAGGCAAGAAAGTCTGAACCCTGGCTTTCAGTAGACAAGCCGTGGGAAGAATACCTGAATTTTTTCACGGTTATGCACGACGAAGGGCGTTACCGCTGCTGGTACGTGGTCGGTCTTCAGAAAGAAAAAAACGGGCAATCTTCCCAGAGACGGTGCGCATTATGCTATGCAGAAAGTGAAAACGGTTTCGATTGGAAGAAGCCTTCTTTGGGTTTGCACCCCTTTAATGGCTCAAAGGAAAACAACATAGTATCCTTCTGTTTCAACGGAGCCGCCGTCTTTCGCGACGATTCGGCACCCGCCGATGAACGGTACAAGTTTTTCCACTTTGACAAGTTAGAGGATGTCCCTCAGGATGCTCGCCCTGCATTCAAGTATGGACTCTACGGAGTTGTCTCGCCTGACGGCTACAACTGGAAACGGCTACCTGAACCCTTGATCCGGCACTTCTGTGACACCCAGAATATAGGACACTGGGATTCCGCCTCCAAAAAATATGTCGGGTTTTTCCGTGGAAGCTTTTCTGGCAGAGCAGTCACCCGAAGCGAAACGGAGGACTTCCGGAAGTGGCCTCATCCCCAGCTGATTCTTTATCCAAGCCCGGAGGAACATCCGGCTGACGATTACTATACCAATGGTTTCACCGTTTATCCTGATGGTCCGTCTCTCAGTTTCATGTTTCCTGCGATTTACCATCACATCAACGACCGAATTGATGTGCGTTTGGCAGTAAGCCACGACAAGCGAGTCTTCAACTGGGTCTCCCGCGACCCAATCATCGAGAACGGCAAATTAGGAGAATGGGATTGCGCAAGCATCTATGCCTGTCCAAATCTTGTCCGTCTGCCCGATGGGAAGCTGGCATTGCCCTACATGGGATTCGATGCGACCCATAATGAGTGGTGGTTCAACATGTTTTATGAGAGCTTCCCATGCAGGACCGGCTATGCTTGGGCTATGTGGGATGAAGGACGGCTCGCAGGAATCGAAGCTCCTTATGTCGGAGAATTCTTCACTAGAGCCACAGCCTTTGAGGGGGAAAGCATAGAGATCAACGCTCGCACCATGAAGGTGGGCAGAGTAGAGGTAGAACTCTGGGAGAAAGAATGCCTAGACGGATTCTCTTTCGCCGAGAACATTCCCTTCAGCGGCGATGAAATCTGGGCACGCTGCAGGTGGAGGGGCAAAGAAGACCTGTCGGAGCTCAAAGGAAGAAAAATCGCGTTGCATTTCAGGCTTACCAGTGCCAAAATCTTTGGGTATCGGTTCGTGTAGAAAGCGGAGCCTTTAACCCAACAGGTCAAGGAGACGGGATCAAGGGAGATATCTTCATGTTCTGTTAGGCTGAGCCTTTCGTAGCAGTCTTTTGTGTTTTCTTTATTTCTTGAACAACTTGACGGCTAATGTCAAAAGTATGAGCGTCGCTCCGACACCTGCAGTTAGGACGATGCTTTGGGTTTCTATCTGTTTGACAGCTATACCGGCAAGAGCCCAGATGATTACCATGCTGTAGCCTATGTCTCCTCTCGTGAGAATCACTATTAAAGTGACCAGTGTCGCTATTCCCATCATGAACGTGGTCCAGAACACTTCGCTTAACCCAAAAGCATCCCAGTTAGCCACGGTCAAGGATATGGCTACGTTGGCGATGGAGGCTACGGTTATCCAGCCCAGATAGACACTGAAGGGCAGATGCACAGCAAGTTTCTCTCTCAACCCCACTTTGGATTTCCCGATGCCCAGGCGAAGGTAGATGGCAATCAGAGAAACCAGTAATATGAACATCAGCAGGGTTGACGGGATAATGGATTCTCGTACCCATAGAATGATCCACACAATGTTCGCAAGGCAACCCAGCACATAAAGGAAACTTGTTTTGGTCAAGAAGGGTTTATTCCTCTGCTTCGGTAGGGCTTGGTAGACCGTGAAAATCAGCAGCAGTGTGTATATTATCCCCCATATCGAGAAGACGTATCCCGCAGGCGTGAACAGGGTGGGATAGGAATCGGAGATCTCGCCAACATTCTTGCCGCCTAGAAACGGCGTGTTGCTCAGCGCGTTGACAAGGATGGTCATTATGGTGGCAGCAACATTTGAGAATTGCAGAATTCTTGTGTTCAATTCTGACACACTTAATACTTATTGAATCGTATCATTTATCCTTTGACATGCTGAAAAGGCATTGCCGTTTTGTACTGGAAACAGCGGATTCAACAGTTTTCACACCGAACTAAGCAGCCCGTGGGTAATTTGCAGACAGGATGCCTCCCAACCGCTTCGCTATTTTCACAAAAATAAACCACAACCTCGCCGCAGAGGACAACTTGAAACCCCTTTATCATCAGGAGTTATCCTGCCCTTCTGGTCAGAACTGAGGAAAAAAGCTGGCAGGATTCTCTCTTTGCTTTGTCAAAGCGGCTGCTGAGAAGGATGCACGTGGTTGCGAAGAATTGGCTATAGGGACGCTGAGCGACCGCCTATGATGTTAAGAAACGAGTTAGGCAAAGAAATGGTTTGTGAATCTTGTCAGCTGGGTTCTTCCAGCCGCCGTTTATCGGTTTAGAACTTTCCTTGCGGCTATCTCGATGTCCTCGGCTTTGACTGTCTTTCTTCCGGCGTGCATGGCGAAGTCTATGGCTTCTTTTCCGATTTTTACGCCTATGTCTTCAAGTACTTTCGCCATTTCTTTGGCGGCGGATTCGCTGACTCTGTCAGCTCCTGCTTTCTTACAAATCCTGTGCATTGCAGCAATGGCAAGTTCGTCCATAACCATTACCTCTTTTTAGATTCTATCATCCGAACAATTATTTAACTTTATCCGTCGAAAAAAGCCTTTTTTGTTCGGGCTTGCCCGTGGGCATCCTCTACTTTTATATATGACGCTTTGAACATTCGAGGAAGATGATGAGGCAAAAAGCCTATATTGGGATGGCGGCACAGAATATTGCTGCTGAGGTTGCTCGAAACAGAGTACAAGGATGAATGTGCTTGGGTAATGTACGTTCAGAGAAGATTAAGAAGGCGGCCCGCGAACTGCTGAGAAGGTACCCGGACAAATTTACGTCGGACTTTGAGCAGAACAAGAAGGTGATATCATCTTTGGCTCGGATTCCTTCCGCGAAGCTTAAGAACAACATTGCGGGCTACGTCACACGGTTGGTCGTCTTGTCTCAACCCGAAGTCTCCGAATCAGAAGAGTCAGGCTGAACCGGGTTCTGTTAACTTGTCGGGTCATACAAAAAGATGTTAACAAACGGGTCATGGCGTGCATTTTGGATTATGGTTAGTCATTTGTTCTGTCCTTCGATTTTGATTCTGCAAGATTCTGATAGTGTTTTTCCGTCTACCGATAATATTATAAATTTAGGAAAAATCTATAAATAATGAGGTCATATAGGAGATAAATGATGAAGGGATTAGGAGATATGCAAACCTACATGTACACTCTTGAAGAACTTGTGGGTCCACTCAACGACGTAGAAAAAAGGTTTGCTCCCAAAGAACTCTATGTGGAAGGAACTCTCCAAATTCCATTGCGCGGGCCAAGATCGGCAGTAATAGGCTCACGCAAAGCATCTCCAGAAGGTCTTAAAGCAGCTTTTGAAATTACAAGAACTCTTGTCAGAGAAGGAGTAGTAATTGTTAGTGGGCTTGCTGAGGGGATTGACACTTCGGCACATGAAACCGCTATTCAGGAGGGCGGAAAAACGATTGCAATTCTCGGAACGCCCTTGAACCGCTTTTATCCACAAAGAAACCGTCAACTTCAAGAGTACATCATGCGCCATCACTTAGCGATTTCTCAATTTCCAATTGGATACCCAATTCAACCAAAAAATTTCGTTATTCGAAATCGTCTCATGGCGCTTATTTCTGATGCTTCGATAATTATCGAAGCAGGTGATTCTAGTGGTTCTCTACACCAAGGGTGGGAAGCCTTAAGACTTGGACGACCGCTTTTCATTCGAACCTCCATCGTAAACGACCGCTCATTAAGCTGGCCCAAGAAGATGCTTGAATATGGAGCTATAGAACTCACTGAGCCAGAAGAAGTACTAGAATTTTTGCCATCAAGTGGAAGAATCCTCAAGGTTGCTCAATAAGCCATGCGCTTGTCTCAACTTGAGTTTGGCGCGTTATTGACGTATGCGCCTCGCGGCGATTCACAAGAGATAAGATTTTCTAAAGATGTAATGCTTCTTCTCAAGAAGGATTCATACTTGCAGGACGACCCACCAATTTTAATGTCACAATGGGTAGCAGAGACAATAAGAAAAAGATTATCTACCCTTGAGTTTGCTTCGTTTTTTCACTCTGACACAATCCTCATTCCAATTCCTAAGAGTTCTTTGATGCAACCAAATACATTGTGGGTTCCCAAGCGAATTGCAAATGCTCTTGTAAACAAGGGACTTGGAAAAGAGGTCCTGTCATGCCTTTTTCGACGTATACCTATACGTAAATCAGCCCGAAGCTTGCCGAATATGAGACCAAAACCTGCCGAGCATTATGAGTCAATAGGTGTCCAAGCAGGACTTTCACCACCAGATGAAATTCTGTTGATTGATGACGTTGTCACGCGTGGCGCAACTCTTCTAGGTGCTGCTAATAGGTTGGTAGATGCTTTCCCGCAAACGAGAATTCGTGCCTTTTCAGTTATGCGGACAATTAGCGATCCAGATGATTTTATCAAATTGTATAATCCATGTAAAGGAACAATTACACTTCGACCAGCAGGAGATACAATACGTAGACCGTAGTGATTGATACAACAGAATCAATTCAATTAATCGAAAGGTGTCACAGTTTCTTTTCATGACCCGACATTTAACAGGGTATCTCATGAACCGAAGACTTAACAGTGCCCTGAACCGGGTTCTGTTAAACCTTCGGTTGTTCAACTCGGTTGTTAAATTCGGTTGCTATTCGGTTGGAATATCCCAGTGTAATCTACTGGAACAGTTTTTGCAGCGTATCAAGTTAGTAACCTTTCTATTATTGAAGATTAGCGGTTTTTTGCCTGATAAGTATTCTATTGCCTCTTCTCTTGTTACTTCTATTTTTCCGCCGTCTTCGATCTTTTTATCTTTGTCGAGTTGACACCACATATCGTTATAGTAAAATGGATTTAGGTGAACTCTTGACTTTTCAGGGAAGTCTATATTTATCAAATATTTCTTATGAGAGGGCATATAGAAATAAGAAGGAGAAAAAGGTTAAAAAGCTTATTCTAACTGGAGGCTTTCTTTATTAAACCTAACCACTTGTTTCCTTTTAAGCCAAGATTTATTTCTGATGCTTCTGCTGGTGTTTTTCCGTTTAGGGCTTGATGAGGTCTTACAAAGTTGTAGTAAGTTTTAAATCCGTTAACTATCTCTTCGGCTGTCGGGTCACTTTTCATTCCCCTCATCACTTTCTCTCTTTCCCTAACCGTTCCGTTTAGTCTTTCTACGATGTTGTTGTTGGTTGGGTCTGTGAAACGAGGCTTACGAATATGTTCAACTCTCGGCTTCTTCAAAGTGAAAAACTCCTTCTTAAACGCCTTGACATATGCTGGGAGACCGTCAGAAACCATATATTCGGGTTTAGACTTTGCGGTTTCCTTCGCTTTCTGAAACATCTTTCTTGCGTCTTGAATGTTCCTTTTCTTTGAGATTGTTGAAACCATCAGGAAACGGGTTTCTTCATCCATCACATTCCACAGCCAGCTCCATTGACCGCCATTCTTCACCTTCATCTCGTCAACATGCCATGTCATTCCGAGTTGAGGGTCAAGCTTGTTCACATAAGCATTGATTAGCCTCATGTATCTCTTGAGCCAGTTGTGGATTGTAACGTGAGAGAGTTTCAATCCGCTAAACTGTTCTATGTGGTCAGCAATCTTTCTAAGGCTTATTCCCTTAAAGTAGAGGTCGAGACATGCAGAAACAATTTTTGGGTCTCCAACTATCTTTTTGAATGATTCATCAAGCATGAAGCTTTTGTTGCATTTCAAACATCTGAACCTCTGTCTCTTACCTACTTTCGTTTTTCGAGAACCGTTTTTCTTGACCTCACTTGAACCGCATAGAGGACAAGATATCTCTGGAATTTCTTCTTCTATCTCGGAAAAAATCTGTTCTCTTAGAGCTATCCAGAATTTTACTGCATGAATGTGTTTGCACTCGACAAAGCGGTATGTGTGATCTGGACATTCACAACGCCACTCACCATCCACTACCGAGACAAGGTAACTTCCGTTTCCGCTTTGAGAAAGAACTGAATAAGTGTAGTCGTCAATTTTTCCGATTTGGTTTTTTTCTTTATTTATGATTTGTAATCCTCTTTCTTCACGAAGTTTCTCCAATTCTTGAAGGTTCAACATTTTATCATCACTTCACTATTAATCATTAGTACTATGTATCAGTACTGTCTAATAAATGTTGCGATTCATAAGGCATATGTAAAAGTACTTACCAAAAGTAATATATAGTGGTAACAATATAAGGCACTAATGAATGAGCATGTCTTCCGAAACTATTGAGAAGATATACAATGCGTTAAAAAATTGCCAACCTCAGACTCCTAACGAGATAGCCGAGGAATTGAGAATGAACCAGAAGACAGTACAGAGTATCTTACTGGAACTCGTTATCGAAAGGGATGATGTGAAGTTGAAGAAAATAGGGCGTTACAGACTATTCTGGAAAATATAGGCGGTAACACAAATGTCTTCAAACATCTTCACCAAGCCCCTTGAAACCTCAACAAGAAAGAAGATTGATTCTTGGCTTTTGAATTTGGGATGGAATATTGATGAGGAATCCCCTGATTGTAATGTAGTCACCGAAAGAGGTTACACAAAAGAGCAGAAAGAGAAGCTTGCAGGTAACCAGCCCGATTATCTTCTTTTAAAAAATGGAACATCTCAACCGTTAGCAGTAATAGAGGCTAAAACCATAGGAAAAAGCCTCGACCAAGCATTAGATGACGCTATCAAGAAGTATGCTGAACCTTTACAAGCTCCACTCGTCTTTGCCACAGATGGAACTTTTCTGAAATCATGGCACATGAAAGAACAAAAAGAACTAACTATAAATGGGGAACAACTGAAGGAATTGATCTCAGAAAATGTTCTTTTAAGGTTCCTTGGGTCACCAGATATTGACGCTATCTCAGCTCAGGTTAAACACTCTAGAGAAGAATTAATCAGAATTTTTGACTGGGCAAACAATCTTCTAAGAAAAGAGGGGTTACGAGGTCTCGACAGATTCGTTGAATTTGCTAATGTTCTTTTCCTTAAACTCATAAGTGAGATAGAAGAAGATAAAGAACAAACCGAAGAACGCATACTTGATAGGAAATATTGTTGGGATAGCTTTTCAAAACTTCCTCCTGATATGATGATGGAGTACCTAAATGGAACGGTATTGCCTTTCTTGGTTGAACAATATAACCGAACAGGCGATGTTTTTCAAGAAGAAATGCAGATAAAGAATCCAAATACCTTGAAGGAAATTGTAGATAAGTTATCGGAATTAACTCTTATCAACACAGAATCAGAAATAAAAGGCGACGCATTTGAGTATTTCTTAAAAAGCTTAACTACAGGAAATGATCTTGGAGAATACTTCACACCAAGGCATATCGTCAAGATAATGACTAAGCTGATAAATCCTCAATATGGTGAAAGGATTTATGACCCTTGTTGCGGAACGGGTGGTTTTCTGATTGAGGCTTTCAGGCACATCAAAAGATTATGTAAGCTGACTCCAGAAACGGTAGATAAGCTAAAACATGATACTGTCTTTGGAACTGAATTGACTAATACTGCGAGAATTGCGAAAATGAATATGATACTTGCTGGGGATGGACACACAAATATCCATCAGGGAGATTCACTTGAAAAACCAATTAAAGGAAAATACGATGCTGTACTCACAAATTTTCCATTCAGTCAAAGAACAGATTATGGGCATTATTATGGACTTAACACTGAAGACGGGAATGTAGTCTTTCTTAAGCATATTGTTGATGCTTTAGAAGATGATGGACGGGCTGGCGTCGTGTCTTTTCAAGGAGTGTTGTATGATAATAATACAGTATACAGAGATATTAGAAAATATCTTCTTGAACATTGTGCTATAGAGGCTGTGATAAAACTTCACAATTATGTCTTTAGACCTTATTCTGGAGCAAATACCAGTATCTTAGTATTTACTAAGGGAAGACCCACAAGAAAAGTTTGGTTCTTTAATGTTGAGAATGACGGTTTCAAGAAGACAAGTAGTTTGAGGGGAAGACCTCCAATAAAAGAGAATGACTTGAACCTATTGGAGGAAATATGGTCAATAAAAGAAGAAACATCAAAGTCATGGTTAGTTGACGTAAAAACAATAGAAAATAATAATTTCATTCTGGATGCTGAAATGTACAAGCCACGGGCAATACCCGAATTTTCAACATACGAAAAAACATCAATAACCGATGTTTGCCATGTAATTACTGAACCAGTCAGACAATTTTCAGGGAAGAGAAGATACTTGAAGACAGGGAATCTTATTGAAAGCCAAATAATGGATTATGACATGGTAAATTATGATGATAGACCAAATAGAGCAAACATAGAGGTTTCGGAAAACGATGTGATATTTGCTAAAATGAAGGATACCAACAAGAATTTGCTAATTTCCAAAGACATACAAGACATAATAGTTTCAACAGGGTTTGTTGTCCTTCAAGTTAAAGATATGGAAAAGTTATTGCCTCAGTTTCTTTCCTATCTAGTTGATTCAAACGAGTTCTTGAAGTGGAAGGATGCATTAGCTCACGGGTCAACTCAGAAAGCAATCAACATAACTGATGACCTATCTAAAATAGAGATACCTATACCTCCAATTAACGTACAAAAATTCATAATTGAAGAACTCCAAATCAAAAAGCAGAAGATAAATCAAATAAACGCCCTTCTAAGACTTTACAAGTCTGTTGTGGATGACGCACTTTTCGATTTTGAACATGTTGAAACTAAGAAGTTAGAGGAACTCTTGACAGCTCAACCAAAAAATGGAATCTATAAGTCACGGTCATTTTATGGTTCTGGAACTCCTATAATTCGGATTGACAACATATACGATGGTCAATTGTTTGTGGAGGACATTAAACGGGTTAGATTGTCAGATAATGAGGTAAGAACTTACAGTTTGAATATTAATGACATAATTTTGAACAGAGTAAACAGTGAAGAATATATCGGCAAATGTTGTGTTTACAAAGAGGAATTTCTAGAATGCGTATTTGAATCAAATATGATGAGGTTTGCAGTAGATACAGACAGCGTTTTACCAGAATATGTAGTATATTACTTAACCTCAAATTATGGAAGACAGCAAATACTAACTAGAATTAAAAAAGCGGTAAACCAAGTTAGCATAAATCAAACAGATGTCAAATCTGTTGTCATCCCAGTTCCAACTATGCCTACACAGAAAGAAATTGTCGAAACAGTAAATCAACAGGTTGATACAATAAACAATCTTAAAGAGATTAAAGAGAGATTAAAAAAAGAGATCAACAAAAGAATCAGCAGCCTCTACCACTAGTTTTTCAGACGGTGTTTTGTTCAACCTCATAATAGAGGTCAGCAACCGAATTTAACAACCGAGTTGAACAACCGCTATTTGAACAGAACCCTGAACCGCATCTTTTATAAGTCTTGCCTATTCTTGATAGATTGTGCTGTCTCTTGCCTAGGGTGATGGATTCGCAATGGTTATAATCGATGGTTACCGCAAGAGTTGGGCCCGGCGTTATATCCGAGAAGCCAAGGACGAATTGAGAGCATCTCAAAATGTTCAAGGCTCGCTGGACGTGATTCTGGATGCTGCTAGAAAGGCACAGGCAGCCATATACTACAGCCTGGGCGAGCCGTCTTCCATCGAGAGCATGGTTCACGAGGTTACTGGCAAGACAAGCCTTGTAGAGAATCCGGTTCTGCGGTGCCTCGTCGAGATAGAGCGGACGCTGCAGAGAATAGAGAGTTCCCAAGTCTCGTCCAACGCGGAGGCGCTGGCGGAGGCGGATGAGATCGTGCAGATCGCGTCGAAAATTGTGGATTTGCTGATCGCTGGGGACTGACTTTCAGAAGAAGTCTGCGAGTTTCTTGGTTTCTATCTCTCTGATTATGTCTGTGCATTTCTTTGGGTCAAGCTGCTTGAATTCCAGCCCGAGGGTTATGAGCAGCTTCTGGACACCTTTTGACATATCTGGCGCTACTAGGATTCCTCTGGTCTCGCGGCCTGCTTCGACCTTCAGGGTTTCTATGTATTTGGCTAGTTGCAATACGGCGTTTTTTCCGGCGGTTTTCCGCTTTATCTCGATGGTTACCATTTTGCCGTTTTTGTCGATGGCGTAGACGTCGATGAAGCCGGGTTCCGTCTTCTTCTCGTACGTTATGATCTTGAGCCCCTCTTCGATTAGGGATGGCTGCAGAACTATCGCCCTCTGCATGTCTTCCTCGCTGGCGTAAAGGTAGAAGTCTCCGTTGTCGATCAGGTTCAGGACCGACAGCAGATAGACTCGGTCGAAATGCACGGCAATGACTTCGTGCGGCTTCTGCCTGATCGCCTTGATGACTAAGGCGTCCTTTTCTGCCCATGTGTTGAAGAGGCATCCGGGCGGCTGCCAGTTGACGGGTTCGTAGCCCTTCGCCCTGTGGACCAAGACTGAGCCATCCTGTTTTATCATCAGGATTCTTTCGCCGGGCTCCAGCTTTGAGCTTGCTCTGCCGCGGTAGTCGACCCAGCAGTTGCCCGTGATGATGAGAGCTTTCCGTTCGGAGATGGCTTCTTTGGCGGCTTTCGCGGCTTCCTTGATCGTCGGGTTCTCGTAGACGCGGATGGGCTTTCGTTCCGGCAACTTCTTCGCCAACAGCTTTTAGAACAGCTACCGCAAATAAATCTTCTTGAAACAACATGGCACGTAGCGAATGGGAGAAGAAACGCGACGTAATCCGCCACTACGACGAGACGGCGAACAGTTACGACTCGCTATACGGCGACGAACAAAACGCAAAGAACGAACACGCCTTAGACGCCATAAAAATGAAGAGCACAGACACAATTCTGGACGTAGGCTGCGGAACAGGACTACTCTTCGAACACATCGCGGACTCAGCCAAACTTATCGTAGGGGTTGACGTGTCTTTGGGGCTTCTGAAAGCAGCCTGCAAACGCACCAAACGCCTTCCGCTCGGAGCCACTTTTTCTCTGATTCGCGCTGATGCTGATTGTTTGCCCCTACGAAACGAGGTTTTCGACAAAATCTTCGCGATGACGGTGCTGCAGAACATGCCGGAACCAAATTTGACCTTGCAAGAGACAATGCGAGTGGCAAAAAAAGATTCAGCCACAATCATCACGGGGCTTAAGAAATCTTTCACTGAAGAAAGGTTCATGGGGGTCCTGAGTAGCTCAGGGCTAAAGCCATCTCTGATAGAGACTGACGAAGAGGTACTGTGCCACATCGCCATATGTCGCAAGGCAGACTGTTGAAACCTTGATCAACGAAGAGGCTTTACTGTTCGCAAAATAAAGAAACGAAAGAGAAACATGGTTTCCAGGAATTGTAGTTGTTGTGTGAAATAGAACAGTTAACCGTTAAATAGCAATATTGATTAAATTGAAGTAATTAAGTGAAAAAAATGATGGAAGTTCAATCTAACCTTCAGAAAGTCGCAAAGTCTAAGTGTTTACCGTATTTACTGCAGTTGTCTAGGTTTAAACAGTACATTGAGCAACTTTCGTTTATTCTAGTCGGTTCAGTAGCTACAGGCTCCTGCCACAAGGACTCGGATATTGATATAGCTGTTGTCTGTGATGAAGAAACCTACGAAGATATTTCAAAGGATACATTTTGGAATAGAGGCAAACCGTCTACAGTCAAGGTAGATGGTGTTCAATTACATTACTATGCTACTACGTTCAATTGTATTGAAAGTAAATTGAGAGAACTTGACGACCTATATTGGTATGTCTATGCCAATGTAGTGATTTTGCGAGATCCAAGAAGGCAGTACACAAGGCGGATCGGTAAACTATCTTCACAAGTTCCTGATGTTAGAAAGCAACGACTCGAAGGTAAGTTGGACATGCTGTTACGTCGGTCTAGAGCTTTGGAATCCTATTTGGCGAGTGAGAGCGAGAAGGATATCATGACTATCGGGCGATTCTGTCTTGAACTTATCGCCCTTTTTCTCAAGGTTACTGCTTTGCTAGATGAAGTTGCATTTGATCCTAGGAAGCGACTTTTTACCACAGCTCTAAAGGGGAAACTTGGTCATCAAGTTGAGGATAAAGTGCGGCAGCTTCTTTCAAGTTTGGAAGCTTTAGGACGGATCAGAAATGATGCGGATTTAGCAAGCTTCGCCTTTCCTAAAAAGCTGAAGGAAATAATAGAGATAGTTTCTGAAGAAGCGAATAGACAAGGGTTTCGGGTGGGGCTTGAAAGCCCAGACCTAAGGCATGTAGAGAAGTAGGAATTGAAATTTATGTTTTGAGAGAGAGACTAATTTAGTTTCTAAACTTGACGGATGTGTTCTGTGTTGGGTTGGTGTTTTTGGTTGTTTTTGTGCCGCAAAGCGGGAAGAATATTGTATCACAAATAAATGCTGTTCTTTTGTCAGTCACTGACAAATCAGAATATTTTTTGTCAGACAAATCTACAAGGTCTTCTCAGCTCAACGCCTCGCTTACGTAGTGTACACGATTGGAGCTTGGTTTTTGCTTCAGCCGTCCATGATCGTCGAATATGGTTGGCGGGTGGATTAATTTTTAGTCTTTTCTTTTGAACATATATGGGCAAAGACGAAATGTCTATTATTGCTGAGGAAGCGGTTGGCGGGTACATGACGGTCGAAGAAATTGGGTGCTGCGGTGCTTACTGTAAGACTTGTATAAGGTGGCAAGAGGAGAGATACCCTGATGAAAGAATCTGTCGTGGCTGCAAGATAGGGTACAAATCACGTGAGAGGGACATTGACAAGGCGAAATGCAAGATCAAGGTCTGCTGTTTCAAGGAAAGAGGATTGGAGACCTGTGCCGATTGTAGCGATTATCCCTGCGGAATTCTGGACGAGTTTTGGAGCAAGAAAGGCTGGAAGTACAAACAGTACAAAAAACAACTTGAATTCATCAGAGAAAACGGCTATGAAGAGTTCCTGAAGAAGACAAACACATGGAGAGGACCACACGGAAAACTGGAATAGTGAAACACGTAATCGAAAGTAATACCCATTTTGGGTCCTATGACCTAATTTTGACCGTGCGTTTGAAAATTGATGTTCGTCTTTATTTTTCAAGTTTTTGCCCGCATCTTAGACAATAGTTTGAGAGCCTAGAATTCTTGGTTCCGCAATAACCGCAGAAAATCACAGGCACATCAGATGCAGGAGGCATCTCCGTATACGGTGGTCTTTCAGGTAGTTCCTCGATTCTATCTCGCATCTCCTCAGGCAAAGCGAAAACTACAAGACCTTTTTGGGCGAGCTGCTCAAAGTATGTTCGCAACGTGGTCTCGGCTTCGCTCACAATCATCCTGTATTTCTCATGCAGGATCTGGGCGATATCCCCAACGGTGTTCCCTCCGTCGCACGCCTCCCAGACGGTTGCCCCTATCTTGTCCAAGTCGAACTTCTTCTCGCCTGTAGTTACCCTAATACCCTTCCTCGTCCTCTTCCAACTAACAGAAGGGTTCCGAGCAGGTCTCACCTTAAGAAAATCGCTTCCCAGATACACGGAATTATGTTCCGCATCCCCATCCAAATACTAAATCCCCATTACCCTCAATAATACAGCACACAATTATTTTGGTCTTTCTAATTGCTTGCTCTCTATTTGCCCAAGATCATAAAGAGTCTCCGCATCCATAAAAGAACATGATGGAGATCACATTAGACAAGAACACCAAAAAAAGAGAAACGAGCGGGAGAAGCTAGGCGGGGATTGTGATCCATTTGCTTTTTTCTGCTGATTCGACAACCGCGCTGAGGATTTCTTGGCATTTCAGCCCGTCGTAGAAGGATGCGCCCATTGGGGCTACGGGCTTGTCGTTGACTATGCAGTCTATGAGGTGATAAACCTCATGCACAAAGGTGTGTTCCCAACCGATTATGTGCCCGTGCGGCCACCAGTGCTCCATGAAGGGATGAACGCTCTCTGTGACGATTATGTTTCTGAAGCCCATCCTGTCATCCGGGTCCCTGCGAGAATAGACCTCCAGCTCGTTAAGCCGCTCAAGGTTGAAGGCGATCGAACCCTCTGTCCCATGTATCTCTATCCGCTCCTGATTCTTTCTGCCAGCACAGAACCTCGAAGCCTCAACACTTCCAATGGCGCCGTTTCTGAACCTGACAAGAGCTATGAAAGCGTCATCCACCTCGACCTTGCCCTTCTTCTTCGGGTCATCAGGCAAAGGCCTCTCCTTGATAAAGGTCTCAGTCATGCCGCAGACAGAGGCAAAGTCGCCCACGAGAAAACGGCCCAAGTCAATTATGTGTGCGCCGAGGTCTCCGAGGACGCCGGACGCCGCGACGCTCTTGCGGAGTCTCCAGACCAGCGGGAAGTCTGGGCTCATGATCCACTCTTGCATGTAGACTGCCCTGTACTGCAGGATCTTGCCGATGTAGCCCTCGTCAATGAACCGTTTTGCCAGCCTGATCGCGGGAATAAAGCGGTAGTTGAAACCCGTCATGTGCTTGACCCCGGCCTTTTCCGCGACCTCATACATCTTCCTCGCTTCTTCAACGTTCATGGCAAGGGGTTTCTCGCATAGCACATGTTTGCCAGCCTCCGCAGCCGCTATACTGGGAGCCGCATGCATGTTGTTCGGCAGAACATTGTCAACCAGCTCGATCCGCTTGTCCTCTATCAGTTTCCTCCAGTCCGTGTAGTAGGTTTCGAACCCGTATCGCTTCGCCGCCTCTGCCACTGCCTCGTCGGTTCTTCCGCATATCGCTACAAGTCTTGGCTTCGCCGGCGGCGGATAGAAGAAGACTGGCATCTTCATGTAGGCGTTTGCGTGCGCTTTGCCCATGAAGGCGTATCCAAGGATGCCGACGCCGATCTTTTTGGTCTCCTTCTTCTCTTTTACGACTTTCCCCATCGTGACGAATCCTACTTCCTTCTTGGACATTCCGCTACCACCACACCTTTCCTAGCGGCGCCTTGATAACCAAAGGTTTCAGGAAGGCAATGGTCTTCTCGCAGCCGTCTTCTCGGCTCATCACAGGGTCTTCATGCTCGTAGCTTAGAACATAGTCGTATCCGACCTCCAGCAACGCAGTCATGACCCTCTTCCATTCAACGTCCCCCCAGCCCACAACACGGAACCTGAAACCGCGCGTAGGCCTACGCCAAGCACCCGTGGGAATATGCCCCGAAACAGCCAAGTTCTCCTTCACGATCTCAGCGTCCTTTGCATGTGCATGGTAGATTCTGTCCCCGAACTTCTTGACGAAGACAACCGGGTCTATGCCCTGCCAGACAAAATGGCTTGGATCAAAGTTGAAGCCGAACTCCTTCTTACCATTTATCGCCTTTATAGCCTGCTCAGCCGTCTCGATGTTGTATGCCTGCTCCTGCGGATGAACCTCATGCGCGAATTTGACCCCGTGCCCAGCGAAGACATCAAGTATTTCGCCCCAGCGTTGAGCAAAGAGCTCAAAGCCCTTCTCAAACATTTCTTCGTAAGCCGGCGGGAATATGTACCATGCCCCCCAGTTCGGCGCCCCGACAAACCCGTTCACAACTGGCACGTCAAGCGCGGCGGCGGCCTCAGCGGTCTTCTTCATGCGTTCGATGCCGTATCTGATTTTTTCTTCCGGTGTGCCTTTGAACCATTCGTCCGTGGACTCGTCGTGGGGTCCAAGTACCAGTTGTCCTTCCAAATGGTTGCTTAGACCCGAGATCGAAAGCCCGTACTTCTCGATTGTCTTCTTGTATCTTGTTGCGTCGCCGCTGAGTATTCTATCGATGTCTAGGTGACGGCTTCCTTTCCATGCCGCGATCTCAACCGCCTCGTAGCCGAGCTTGGAAACGTAATCCAAGGTCTTCTCAAGTTTCCACTCGTCAAAGAGAACTGTAAAAATGCCTATTTTCAAGTCCTTCACCCAAACAATCCTTTTTGTTTACGAGAATAGGATCACCGCTTCTATCTTTAAATAACTTTTTCTAAACTTGTAGAACGCGGAATTCACGATGTGTACGTGTGAATTCACGAGTGCCGAGAGCCACATACGCTACTTGTCTTAGTTGTCCCCTTCTTGCGGTTCTTCCGTGTCTTCGCCGCCTTCTTCAGTCGTTTCTTGCGCGGCATAACGGCGGGTCTTCATGTCGCACCTGATCTTGTTTTGTCCAAAGAGTTTCCTCAGCGCACGGAACACGACCTTCGGCTTTTTCCCTGACTTCTCAGCGATCTCGACGAGGGTCAAAGGTGTCCCAGACGCCTTCAACACTTTAAGGATCTCCTCATCAGTCTTGCCCATCCGCAACACCTCAGATATTCTACTCCGCTAACAATCATATATAACCTTCGCCGAAGCAACGAAAAAAAGAAATAACAAAAAAGCAAACCCAACGCATATGGTCGATTGAAGTTTCTTGGTAAACCGCTAGTCCACAAATCCCTCTGCAGATGATCGGAAAAACGGCACTAACGTTTATGCCGCCAGAATTGCGAGCAAGTTGTATTCCACGATCAGTGTAGCGAAGATGGATGCGACCAAGGACATCACCGTTATCAACGTGTTCAGGGACGGACCAGCCGTATCCTTGAATGGGTCACCCACTGTGTCGCCTACAACCGCCGCCTTATGGGCATCTGAGCCTTTGCCTCCGTACTCGCCTGATTCAATCAGTTTCTTGGCGTTATCCCACAAGCCGCCAGCGTTAGACATCAGCAGAGCGAAGAGCAGACCGGAGAATATGGAACCTGCTAGGTATCCGCCTAGTGACTGAATTCCGCCCACGAAGCCTACGATCAAAGTCACGGAGATGGCCAGGATGCTTGCAGGCAGAAGCTCACGTAAGGCGCCTCTAGTTGCAATGTCAACGCACCGCGCATAGTCAGGCTTGGCTCCTTCTTTGCCCTCTTTCAACCCCGGAATTTCCCTGAACTGCCTTCTCACTTCCTCAATCATCCTGAAAGCGTTTCTACCAACGCCAAGCATAACCATCGCTGAGAATACTGCGGGTACCGCGAGTCCGATCAAGGCGCCCACCAAGACGCGTGGGTCCATGAGGTCAAAGCCGCTGGTGCCGCTTATTTCTTGAAATGCAGCCAGCAACGAAATGACGGTTAGCCCAGCAGCACCTATGGCGAAGCCCTTGGTTATCGCCTTAGCTGTGTTTCCAGCAGCATCAAGCTCGTCCGTCACGCGAATAACTTCCTCGCCGAGGCCAGCCTGCTCCGCTATTCCTCGCGAGTTGTCGACTATGGGACCGTATGCGTCGTTAGAAACCACGAGTCCAACGATTGAAAGCATGCCTAGCGCAGCCATACTTATTCCGAACACACCTGAGCCGATGGGCTCGCACAGTTTGTACGCTATTATCGAGGTTAGACCGATTCCGATGAGGGGCGGAAAGACGCTCTGCAGCCCATATGAATAGCCTGTTATGATGTTGATTGCTGCCCCTGTCTGCGCTGCTTCCGCTGTTTTTCTAACGGGGGCTTTGTCTTCCGACGTGAAGTAGTCAGATGTCGTGCCGATTACCACTCCCGCAATCAAACCGACGAGTGATGCACCCCATATTCTCAGGTCATACCCTAGGTAGATCGAGATGATGTACGTTAGACCTATGAAGATCACACACGTAACGTAGGTGCCCATGTTCAATGCCTTCCCAGCGTTGCCTTCCTTGCCAACCTTGATGGTGAAAGATCCCAGAATTGCGGCCAGTGTGCCCATGGCGGCGAACACAAGTGGGACTTCAATTTTGCCGAGTTCCTTACCGAGAATCATGACCGCGACGATGCTTGCCACATAAGAGTCAAAAAGGTCCGCACCCATGCCTGCCACATCACCAACATTGTCGCCCACATTATCAGCGATAACCGCAGGGTTTCTAGGATCATCCTCAGGTATGCCCAGCTCTACCTTGCCGACAAGATCCGCGCCTACATCAGCAGTCTTTGTGTAGATGCCTCCGCCAGCCTTGGCAAAAAGCGCTAAGGAACTGGCGCCGAAGCTATAACCCAACACTACCCCGGGGTCACCAGTAATAGCGTAGACAACGCTGACTCCAAGCAGGCCGACTCCGACGACGGATAATCCCATCACTGCTCCGCCACGGAAGCCTATGGGAAAAGCCTTGTTCAGACCATCCCTTGCTGCGTATGCCGCTTTGGCATTTGCTTTTGTTGCAACGTTCATACCCAGCAAGCCAGCCGCGGCTGAACAGAAGGAACCGAAGACATATGCTGCTGCCAGCTGAAGATTGTTCAATGGCGTGCTGCTTGCCCATATTGGTGATGGCAGGAAGACGAGCATCAGGACGGCCAAGATCACTACGAATATTGTGAGCACCGTGTATTCTCTTTTCAGAAAGGCGTTTGAGCCTTCTCTTATCGCGCGAGCGATCTCCTGCATCTTTTCGGTGCCGCTATTTTGCTTATTAACATAATAGTAGAAGTACAGCCCAATCAAAATCGAAGCCACAGCGGAAAGAGGCGCTGGCCACCACATGTTTCTTTCTCCTGTTTCAAGGCTTATGTTAAATTCTTAGTCCTTCTGCTAAATCTGTGCATCACCTTTAAATGTTTTTGTCCTCTATGATTCTGTCGTCCACTGGCGATGACCAACAGGAGCCTATATGCTGTTGGCGCTACACGGATAGATGCAGGAAAAGGTTTAATTCCTTGCCTTGCTTAAGGGATTGGAAGCTGGGATATGAAAACGGGAATCGGTGCTGGTTTGATAGGTTGCGGTGCGATCGGTACGGTTATAGCTGAGGCCATCGACAAGGGTAGAACTGGGGACCTTGAACTCGTGGCGCTATATGACCTTGTTCCAGAACGCGCAGAGAAACTTGCGGGCAAACTTGCCAGAAAACCGATAGTTGCCAAAGACGCGGATGAATTGATCAAGAACAAGACCATTCAAATAGTGATAGAGGCGGCATCTCAGGAAGCGGTTAGACAATATGCGGTGAAGGTTCTGAGTGCGAATAAGGATTTCATGGGCATGAGCACGGGTGCTTTGCTTGATGATGCCCTTTTCCAGCAGCTGTCAACTTTGGCTAATGACAAAGGGAGAAAAGTCTACGTGCCGTCAGGCGCGATAGTTGGACTCGACAACATAAAGTCAGCCGCCAACGACCGCATAGACGAGGTAACGCTTACGACAAAGAAGCCGCCGTTGAGCTTCAAAGGCGCAACCATCGTCGAGAAGAAAAAGATTGATCTGTCATCGCTTAAGGCGCCTATGGTGCTTTATGAGGGACCGGCAAGGGAAGCCGTGAAGCTCTTTCCGACCAACGTTAATGTCGCTGCTTCCTTGAGCCTTGCTGGGATAGGTCCAGACAGGACAAAGGTCAGAGTGATAGCAGATCCCACTGTGAAGGAGATCTCGCATGAGATTCACGTGAAGGGTGCCTTCGGAGAGCTCACGACCAAGACGATTAACAAGCCGTTTCCGGACAATCCGAAGACAAGTTACATAGCGGCACTCTCAGCCATAGCAACTCTGAAGAAGATAAGCGGAAACATAATGGTCGGAACATAGAAAAACCCGTTTTTACTCGTCAATTCTGCCTTTTTCCCGAACGATCCAGCGCAAGATTAATAACGAAATGGAAAGAATGAGATTCTGAGGGAAGAATAACCTCGGTCAAACACAAATGGAGGTTTCTGTTCCAGATGGTTTACCTGCCCCTGCGTGAGAAGATGATGAGTTTTCTTGAAGAAGACATAGGCCTAGGCGACATCACAAGCGACGCCGTTGTGCCGTCAGGAACCAGAGCGCGCGCCCAGATAATTGTGAAGGAACCGGCGACCGTTGCTGGAATCTCTGAGACAAGAACGCTTTTTGAGGCAATCGGCGTGAAGTTCGCAGACCAAGTGCAAGACGGGACAGAAGTGGAGGCTGGGACAGTGATCGCGGAGGTGGAAGGCGACGCCCGAGCCATCCTTGCCGCTGAAAGAACGGCGCTGAATGTTTTAATGCGAATGAGCGGCATAGCAACCGCGACGAGAAGGATCGTGAAGAAAGTTCTAGAATCAGGATTCAACACACGTGTGGCTGCAACAAGGAAGACGGCACTGGGACTCCGCTATTTTGACAAGAAGGCAGTTCTGGTCGGGGGTGGCGATCCGCATCGTTCAAGGCTTGATGACGCCGTTTTGATCAAGGACAACCATATCGCTATTGCAGGCGGGGTCGGCGAAGCCATAAAGAGAGCACGTTCAGCCGTCAGTTTCTCAAAGAAGATAGAGGTTGAAGCAAAAACTGTGGAACAAGCTCTCGAAGCAGCTAGACTGGGCGCCGACATCGTAATGCTTGACAACATGACAACCGAGGACATTGAGAGAACAATAAAGGCTCTTAAGCAATCTAAGCTTCGAGACAATGTGCTGATAGAAGTTTCAGGCGGGATAACAGAAGAAAACATACTTGAGTACGCCCGACTTGGACCCGACGTAATCTCTCTGGGGTCCCTGACACACTCCGTTAAGGCTGTGGACATAAGCCTTGAAGTTGTGGAAGTGAAAACCCCGCGGTAAGAATCATCTGACATATTCTCGGATCACTTCAGCCACGGTTTTTGCCGGCGCATCTGTCTTTATTCCGCGGCTGTGAAAATGTGTAGGTGAAGCCTGAAACCCCTTTGCCTTCAGCTTCTCGATGACCCTGTCGAAAGGCGGGATAGACAGATTCAGCTTGTCACAGATTTTGTCCACAACGTAATATGTGGCGGGCGCTTCCGCTTCATCCGCTATCAGGGACAATGCCTTCACAAGCCCGCCAGCCTTAGGCTCAACAAATCTTCTGAGGGCTTCTTCCTCGATCAGGCTGCAAAACTTTTTTTCGCCCAGTTCGCCTAACCACAATGGACCGGCTACTTTCAAAGGCGAGCCACATTCGCTGCAATGCGCGATGAGGGGCGGGCTCATGCCTTTGACGGTTTCTCTGTGGAAACAAGTGAAGCAATGAAGCACATAACCCATCTTCTGAAGGCTCTCGTCGGCTCTTTTGGCGCCATATTGAAGCAAAGCGTAAACACGCACGTAATGGTTCAAACTGTAGCTAAGCACAAGGGCTATTCCCATCTCATGCCTCGCCGCCGTCATTGCCAAGCAACCTGCCACCAGCCTAATGGCGATTTCGTGGCAATACTCGGTTCTCAGAGACAATCCACCGTACTTTCTTAGCGCCACTTTCGGGTAGACGCCGCAGAGAGGTGCCAAGTCTGTGGCCGTCAACGCAATGAGTCCGCCGTCCCGTGTAGCTCTGACAGCAGAATCCAAGTAAGTAACAGGGGTTCCGAAGGGATCCACATCCGTGTAGTCGAACCTTTTCCGGGGCGCCGCATAACGAGTCAAGAAGAGATTTGCGTCCTCATTGGCTGCGAAGGCGCGGTCTGCGAGACCATTCAGCTGAATGTTATGTTGGGTCATTTTGCATGCCTCTGGGTTTATGTCGTTCATGTAGACTTCGCGAATGCCGTCAACCTCCTTTGCGAAGCGTATCCCCCTCACCCCGCATCCGGCTAAAGGCTCAGAGGCATAGAGCTCTCGTCTGACCATTCTCTGGTAAGTTTGAAGGACTAGGACGGCAATGTCTCGGTTCATCTTCATAAGCGGATTGTAGAAAACCGGGGCCCTTGACGGAGCATAGTCCCGAGCAGCCCCCTTAAAAGCCCCCCGTCTAGGCACGACTATCTCAGCCGCTCCCTCTCTGACCGTTTCAACGGGGAAATCGAACGCCATTCAAGCATCTCCTATGCCGAAACCACCTTTAGTCCCTTCTCGATTTAGAGCCTCGGTCGGGTCGGCGGACAGACTATAGGGATTCGAAGATAATAATTTTAATGTTGTTGATGTACTGATAAAATTCTTGATTGACACCAAGGCCTCAACGTCAAGAGACACCTATGGCTCGGTTAAAACTTTTTCTTGCAAATGTGTTTATGAAGACTTTGGACAGATTTTTGATGGGAACAAGACCAGCTTATCTGTTGCCCGCAGTTTGAGCGAGCCCAGAGAGACATGCAATAGAGGCTAAAGAAATATTGGAGAAAAAGACTTAACATATTACGAGAATATGCCAAACAAGTGCTTCGAGAGAGAGGCGCACATAGGACAGAAGAACATGTGGTCCTTCAAGGCGGGGTTTCATTATGTCACGAGATGAAACGGAACTTGCGGAAAACCAGAAGAAACTAGAAGTTGCTGGCTACGATTCGACAGACAAAAGTTTCATCGTAAAATCGCCGAGAGGGAAAGTTCTACGCGTTTCTGACACTTTCGCCGAAATTTTCCCAATGTACGCCGGGCGAATACTGATAACCGCTGAGAACGAGAAATGGGCTCTAACAGCAGCGCAGGCCGCCACAGGCTTCGCGACTTCCATCATCATGTCTCCTGCAGAAGCCGGCATAGAAAGAGTATGGTCGCCAGAAAAAACTCCTGACAATCGAATAGGCGTCGCAATACAGATCTATAACCGGGTGCTCCGAAGTCTGAAGAGACAGATGATACGGAGGATAGGCCAATGCGTGATGACTTGCCCGACAACAGCCGCTTTCGACGCACTGCCAAACGCAGTCCGGAGACTGAAGGTTGGCCGTAGCCTCCGCCTCTTCGGCGACGGCTTCCAAAAGAAGGATGAAATCGCCGGCAGAAAGATCTGGCGCATACCCGTCATGGAAGGCGAATTCATAGTCGAAAACAGTTTCGGCGCCGTCGTGGCGGCGGCTGGCGGAACCCTCCTGCTGATGGCGGACAGCCAGAAGGCGGGGCTTCAAGCCGCGATGTCGGCTGTGGAAAACATTCGCAGTAGGGTCGAAGGGGTCATCATGCCCTTTCCCGGCGGCATCTGCAGGTCCGGCTCTAAAGTTGGCTCGATGAAGTATAGGTTAGGAGCTTCAACTAACCATCCGTTCTGCCCTAGGCTAAGAAGGAAAGTGCCCGATTCTCAGGTGCCGGAGGGCGTCGAATGCGTCTACGAGATCGTGATAAACGGTTTAACCCTTGAAGCAGTTGGAAGAGCCATGGTTGAAGGCGTAAATGCAGCTGCTCAAACTTCGGGGCTCATAAAAATCTCCGCAGCCAACTTTGGAGGAAAACTGGGACCCCACAAAGTTCAGCTGAGGGAAGCGTTGGCACTGCAATAGGGCTTTCCGAAATGGAGATATTTTCTGGCTTCCAACGGATCACGAATCGGTCCGTTGTGAGAATTCGCGCAGCCTCAGGCGAGCCAGAGAGGTTCCTATGATCATTGTTCCTAAGGCAAAGACCAACTGTTCGGCAAAGGTGTATGGGATGGGTGTGACGAAAAAGAGAGCCGGCTGGTTCAGGATCGTTGCAAACATGATGTTTCCAAAAAGGTGGCGCGAAATGTTCCCGCAATAGGCAATCAGGAATAATCGCCAAGAAATCTTCTTTCGATCCTCCAATTTCATGATGTCACCAAACTTTCCACGGACCAGAAGGATCATTGCCAACGCAGCTATGTGAAAGACGAGGATTATCGATGCCTCTCTTCCAACAGGCAGCAGGAGCCAAATCAAAATCAAGGAGGAAAGCGTTGCCGCAGATATATGCCATCTTCTAGTGACAAGCGTCCCTGCGACAAAAGCCGAAATTGCAGGCGTTAGAGGTGTAAACGGACCGAAAGTTGGTGATCTGCCTAAGAAAATTGCGATGACGCCGCCAACCAAGCAGCTGACTCCGCCGATTTCCATTCCCAGAAGAATCCCCGTTAAGGGTGACAATATCCACCCAAACGTCAAGGATCCAGAATACCCTAAAATCTGGCTGATCGGAAGAAAATCTGCTAGGGCATTTAAAGCAGCGAAGACTGAGATATAGGTTAGGATGAGCGATTTAGGCATTTTCCTGTTTTGGCAAAGCATTCAGTTCTTTGCCTCGCTCTTTCTTTTTTTTAAGAAGACCCCCATGTACATGCAATCCTCTTTCGCTATGACAACTTCATTGGGGTCAAAGTCATTCGTAATCTCCACAGGCGCCCCTCGAACTATCACTAGAGGGGTGCGTTCAGCCGCTTCACCCATAACTAAGTGGGCAGCCGCAGCCAGATCATCGGCTACGTTTATTCTTGTGACGAGAACTCGCCTATCGTAAAGATCTAATGAGTTTCTGAGATCCTTTATCGGCTTGATCCCAGCTATTCCTAGGGCAAATCCTGTGGTGCCTACTCGCATGGGGCTTACATGGCTGTCGATTAAAATTAAGCCTATCTTCTTTCCCGTCTTCTTCAAAAGTGCTTTCCAAATCCTCTTAGCTGTTTCATTCGGGTTTTTTGACCAAAGACATGCCGAGTTAGGCGGAGCATTTTTGTGGTCTATGCCTGCATTCGCGATCAACACGTTGTTCTTAAAGGTTGCGAGGGCTCTAGGCACCCCACCGTAAATCTCTTCGGACTCTCTGAGGACAAGCTCCACAAAGTGCGGTTCAAGCGAATATCTCTTAGCGAGATTCCTCGCTTTTCTAGTAGGCTTCACAGAATCAAAACTGACGATCCGCCCTTCGCTTGTTGCCACTATCTTGTCAGCAACAGCCAGAATGTCTCCGTCCTCAATTTTTAAGTCAGCTTTGTCGATAGCTTCGAGTATAACCTCAACTACGTCGTCGCCTGCTTGAACTAAAGGGGTTTTGATAGGCAAAACTTCCAATATCCTCATTGCTCCTGAACCTGTTGCTTCACAGCTTCTGACGTCTTCTGCCGTATTTCGCGGTGTCGAAGAAGGGCATCGCCGCTATTTCAGCTAAAATCGAGTTCTTGCGAACCATGATGCCGACGCGTGTCCCAATCTTGGCGTATTCTGGTGGAGCATAGCCCATGCCTATGCCATACTTGAGAAGGGGAGAATATGCCCCGCTTGTCAATTGACCTACTTCTTTTCCTTCGGAAAGTATCTTGTTTCCAGACCGCGCTATCCCCCTGTCTAAGACGCGGACGCCAACACGTAGCCGTTTGACGCCTTCTGCTTTCTGTTTCAGTAAGGCATTTTTGCCGATGAAGCCTTCTTTCTCAAATTGGATCGCGAAGTTCAGCCCTGCCTCCAGAGGCGTGGTCTCCTCGTCTATGTCGTTGCCGTAGAGGCACATGCCAGCTTCCAAGCGGAGAGTGTCACGGGCGCCCAAGCCGCAGGGTTTTATGCCGTGTTCGCTGCCTGCCTGCAGAAGTGCTTGCCATAGGTTTTCGGCTCTTTCAGGCTTATCTATCGACGTGTCCCAGAGGAATATTTCGAACCCATCTTCGCCCGTGTATCCCGTCCGTGTGACGAAAACTTTGAAGCTGCTTATGCTCATCCAGCTTCCCCAATAATAGCGCAGTCCAGAGAGTTCGGCGTCAACAATGGGTTGCAGGGTATCGATAGCTTTGGGACCTTGCAGGGCGAACATGGAAACCTCGTCGGATATGTCTCTAATTTCGACTTGAAAGCCCTCCGCATGGTTCTTTATCCAGTTGTAGTCTTTTTTGCGGTTGGATGCGTTGTAGACCAGCAGGAACTTTTCGTTTTCGAGGCGGAAGGCCACTAGGTCGTCGATGATTCCGCCTTCTTCGTTGCACATGAGCGCGTATCGTCCTTGTCCCAGAGCCGCGGAGCCTGTGTCCCGTGTAAGTACGTGATTGAGAAGGGTAACCGCGTCTTTTCCCTTGACGAGGCATCTGCCCATGTGGGACACGTCGAAGAGACCTACGGCGTTTCTGACAGATAGGTGCTCTGGGATTATGCCCTCGTACCAGAGGGGCATTTCGAACCCTGCGAATTCTGTGAGTTTGCCGTGCTTTTTGTGAAACTCGTAGAGATGAGTCTTCATTAGGCTCACAGGTTGAACCCCTGACGTTTAATAATCCAAGTGTGAGATCTAACTGGTATTTAATCTATACCGTTTTTTCTGTTGCGGCACGAAAATGCTTAAGACCAGCCTTCTTTATGTTATGTGTTCAAAGATGGGATGCCGTATGAAGGACGCTAAAGAGTATCAAGAAGAAGTTTTTCAGCTCATGCAGAAACACCACGAATGGTTCCAGCGTGCTATTCCACTTATCGCAAGTGAGAATGTCCCAAGCCTAGCCGTCAAAGAGGCCTTGATCAGCGACTTCGGAAGCAGGTACGCCGAAGGTTGGCCTGGAGAACGGGTCTATGCTGGTTGCACATATATCGATCAGGTTGAATTCGTCTGCATCGAATTGGCAAAGAAGCTGTTCAAAGCCGAATTTGTGGATGTTCGACCGATCTCAGGCGTCGTAGCCAACCTTGCTGTCTACACAGCTTTCACAGAGCCCGGAGACTACATGCTTGCCCTATCCATACCTTCTGGCGGACACATATCGATGGGTAAGAAGAAGCTGGGCGGAACAGCGGGAGCGGTGCGCGGTCTAAACGTGGAATATCTACCTCTCGACGAGAAAGAGCTGAACATAAACGTGGATGAAACGATCAAAAAGACGGATGCCCTAGTGAAAGATGGAAAGGCTCCGAAATTCGTTATGTTCGGCGGAAGCGTCCTGCCGTTTCCACATCCCGTGAAGGAACTCGAGGAATACTTCCACCGTTTAGGCGCAACTGTTGCCTACGATGCAGCTCATGTGGCTGGGCTCATCGCAGGCGGCGTCTTCCAAGATCCGCTTAGGGAAGGCGCAGACGTTATGAATCTAAGTACGCATAAGACTCTGCCTGGACCCCAGCATGGCATGATAGTCTCTTGGGAAAAGTATGCTGATAGGATAAAGAGGGCAACTTTCCCAGGCATGGTGAGTAACCATCACCTTCACAGCATGGCAGGCGTCGCTTTGGCTTTGGCTGAGATGCTGGAGTTTGGAAAGGAGTACGCCGAGCAGATTGTGCGGAACGCGAAGGCTTTGGGGCAAGCTCTATACGAAAGAGGCTTTAAAGTTTTGGCTGAGCACAAAGGGTTCACCGAGTCTCATGTTATCTTGATTGACATTACGAAGCAGGGTGACGGCGGCACGATTGAGGCGCAGCTCGAAAAGGCGAACATCATAATCAACAGGAACTTGTTGCCTTGGGACATCCGCGAGGGCAGACACTTCCAGCATCCAGGCGGAATCCGCTTGGGAACGTCAGAAGTGACGAGGCTAGGCATGAAGGAAAACGACATGG
Source organism: uncultured Candidatus Bathyarchaeia archaeon (assembly GCA_964513245.1). Taxonomy (GTDB): domain Archaea; phylum Thermoproteota; class Bathyarchaeia; order Bathyarchaeales; family DTEX01; genus CAZELO01. The sequence continues at coordinate 28,123 of CAZELO010000005.1, forward strand.
AGGACATCGCCGAATTCATTAGGCGGATAGTCTTAGCCAAGGAACCACCAGAAAAGATCAACGAAGAAGTTGCTATGTTCAGAAAGGACTTCCAAAACATACGATACTGCTTCGAAAAAGAAACCAAGGCTCACGCCTACATAAGGCTCTTAGGCAAATAGGCGGGGCCTTCTTTTTACCTTTTTCATTCTGCAAATGATTTCTACAGAAAATGCAAACGTTGTGGAAGGGACCAGAAGGACATAGGCTATTATAGTGGTAAGAGACGGAATTAGGATAATCAAGGACCTTGCGCACACGTGTTACAGGGCAGGAATCCGAATCGTGTGGCTAATTTTTGTTGCGGTGTAGTAGGGCTTGATCTGGTAGTTGAGAATTTCCTTTTCAACAATTGGAGAAAACTATTATATGGCGATTCACAATGTTTACCTTGATCAGAGATTATATGGGTGGAATCAGCTACTTTGCAGGTTATATTAGAAGGCATGGCTAAGGACAACCATCAACTTGAGGTGTTATCATGAGCGGTCAACTAAATATTGATAATTTTTATTGGAGTTTAACAAAATAAGTTGATATAATCAGGTTTCATCGATAGAGGAATGTCACTGTTGAAGTTTAAGGAATTCGGTTGGAACGGCATTTTCTTTGAGATACCTGAAGAGACACGATTCACAAATGAAAGAGGAACCACAAAGACGGGTTATTGTAGACTTGAGTCCGAGAATTTCTTCATAGAATTCAAGTGGGAACCGTTTGCCAAAAAAAAGGCTCAGCCGCTCTCCGGGATTGCGGAAGCCTTCATCAGAGACTTAGAGAAAAAGAGAAAACGTAAGGTAAAAGTGCTGAGCCAAGGTAATGTCTATGTCTTTGGCCATAGCGCCCTCCACTTCAGCCTAAAATCCGAAACTAGCGACCGAATATACATGTGGTACTGCAAAGAAAGCGGACGGATCATGATCTGCCGTTTCGCTTTTGGCACACTTAATGACTCAAGCCAAAAAATAATCGAGCATATCATGGCTACACTTGAGTGCCACCGTGAAACCTCGAATATCTGGTCAACGCTGGGTATCCGATTTGAGACTCCTAGAGACTTCATCTTGACCGACCGGAAAATGGCCGTTGGAAGGACTTACATGGTGTTCGGTAACCAGAAAGCTACCAGTTTCTCAGAAAAGAAAAGAGAAATTGTTGTAGAGCATTTTTCTATGGCAAACGTAATCTTTGCGGACACCTATAGAGATCTTGACGAATGGCTGGAAAAGAATTACATGAAGGACTTAAAGAAACGGTGCCGCGGGATACAGTTCCAATCCAAAGAAAACTTGAAGATTAAGAGACACCCAGCAGTAATCAAACAAGGGACACGGAATTCAGGTTTTGTCTCTAGAAGAACGTCCCTCTTCACTAACATAACATGGTACTGTTCAAAATCAAATCGCATCTATTCAATCACGGTCGCATCGCGCATAGCAAAACCCATTCCACTCAAACGCGTTATCGACCATAAGTCCCATGCAGAATTAATGGAGGACATGTTGTCAAAGTTCAAATGCCACAGGTAAAGCCGCAACATTCGCCACAACCAGATGCTTTCACAGCCACCTTCAGATTCAACTGTATTTTTCCCTATCTTCACAGTACAGTTGCTGAACATTGGAGAAAACTTTAAGGGCTTCTTTCCAGTAGGCTAATTGCGAGGTTGTAACCATGCCTTGCTGTGGTAGCAAGAAAGCAAAGAAGAAAAGCGAAAAAAAAGAAAGCAGTTGCGGCAAGTAGAAGCGCCGCAACGCGCCTAACGAAGGCGGGTCAACCCCGGCCTTCGTCCACATTTTTTATTTTTTCTTCTTCACGTACTCGCGGAACTTCTTACCACAACATTCATAGAGCTTTACATGGACTTTGGGGCTCAGGTCCCATTCCTTTATCGGGGTCTTGTTGTCTTTTCCACAATCTGGACACTTCATTCTAATAACCTCCAGAATAGAATATGGAGTCATCCATTTTTATGTCTTTCCAAAGATCTGCATGCTGGACCATATAACTCACAGCATGAAAGGTTTCCTGACTACGGCGTTGGCAGCCTAGGTTGATGATAGATCCTACGGAATGGTCCTGCTCTAGGTTTCACCGCGGCAATATATGCGGAGGCGCCGAATCTTGAGTGATCTCCCTAAACCTAGTTCTGAAAACATGTTTCACAAGTCTGTCAAAATTGCGTATCATACACCACTGTGTAACAGATGAGACAACTTGCGAAGCTATCTTGCCCAAAAAAGTGAAAAGGCCAGAGCGGAAATACGGAACCCTATTTTTCTGATTTCTTTTTTTTCTTTTTGCCTTTTTTTAGCGCTTCCTTTTCAAGTCTGACACGTGTCTCTTCTGGAACAATGAACCCTATGAGTTTCCGTTTCGATAGCTGCTGGAGGTAGGTGTTGAGAGATAATTCGGCTTCGGTCGGCATCAGTTTGTATTTTTCGTTCAGGCGCCTAGCAATGTCATCCACTGTGTTTTTCCCGTCGCATAGGTCCCAAACAAGGGCACCGACTTTGTCGAGGTCGATTCTCTTTTCTTTTGGAGCCTGAGGCACAATTTTTGACATAATTCCCTTCTCCTTTTTTGCCTTTGGCTCTCTCAGAGGAATTATTAACCTTATGCCTTTTCCGGTCTTCTCCCATTCCACACCTGGATTCCGGACGGGTCTCATTCTCAGAACTTCGCTTCGTGGTATTTCTGGAGCCTTTTCCTTTTTCTTTCTCAATCTCAGTTTGTCAAGCACCATTCTATGTGCATCCTCACATACATTTTTGCATTAACCCTCTTAATTATTTATTCTTTGATTAGCCCCTATTTCCCGAATTGCGGATTTCCCTGCCCTTGGGTGCACAAAGGTTTATAGTTAGACGGGCGTTAACTAAGTCAGTCCACAAAACTGGGCAGTGTGGTACACGTGGGACTTGATGAACTTCTAGATTTTGATCCTAAGGAAACATTGAACAAAACTTTAGATTTCATTAGGAAAGCGGTTGAGGAAACGAAAGCTTCAGGCGTAGTACTAGGCCTAAGCGGAGGCGTCGATAGCAGCCTGACGGCTACCCTTTGTGCGCGGGCGCTGGGCAAAGACAAAGTTTTAGGCGTGCTTATGCCCACGTCTTTTACACCTAAAGAGGATATTGCAGATGCGCTCAGCCTAGCAGAAAGCCTAGGAATCCGAACAGAGACTATCAGTATCGATGAAATATGCTGTTCGTTCGTAAAAGTTCTAAAGATCCGCGAAGACACCGCAGGAACACGGATCCCGTTAGCCAATATTCGGGCCAGAACACGTATGATCATTCTGTACTTTTTCGCTAACGTCCACAACTATCTTGTGGCAGGCACCTCTGACCGCAGCGAGGCACTGATTGGTTTCTTCACCAAACATGGCGACGGGGCAGCAGACTTTCTGCCAATTCGGCACCTGTACAAGACCCAAGCCAGAAGACTCGCCGCTTACATGGGCATACCTGAAAGAATGGCCTTCAAGCCTAGCAGCCCGCAGCTTTATCCGAGCCACAAAATCAGAGACGAGTTACCCATCGACTATGACAAGCTGGACCCTGTGCTGGTCGGCCTCTTTGACTGCAAGCTGCCATCCGAAAAAGTCAGTGAAATGGCAGATGTCCCCTTAGACACCGTTTTGGAAGTGTGGTTCGCCGGCACAAAAAGACCAGCCATAAAAGAACCCTCCCATCTATGATTGAAGAATGATACCACCCATTGGTTGCTGATTTAGAAGCGAACAAAGAAGCCTTCGGAGCACAATAAATGCGTCAACACCACAAAAGAGATAAATTGATCCTTCAGGCATTATTCAGGGAACCGGCAAGAAGAGAGGCCGAGTGGATATCATGGATGAGGCCACGTTGATTTTTCAGCCGTACGGAAAGAGGCTGAGAATCGCCAAAGAGAAGACCCTTCTCGAAGCGGCTAGAGAAGCCGGCATCATGATCAGCTCGATCTGCGGCGGACATGGGGTGTGCGGCAAATGCAGGGTCGTGGTGCGTAACGGGAGGGAAAGCCTTTCTCCGCTTTCTGAGAACGAGGCGTTTCTACTCTCGAAGGATCACGTGAACGGCGGATTCAGGCTGGCCTGTCAGGCAACTGTAAAGAAATCAGGCGTAATAGTTATAGATGTTCCCTATGAAAGCCAAGTTGACAGACAAAGGCTATTGTGGAAAGGCTTGGAGAAGAAGGTTGAGCTGAAGCCGGCTGTCAAGAAATTTACGGTCAGCCTCTTGAAGCCCTCTTTGCTAGACGTGAAATCGGATGCTGATAGGCTCATTGACGCGATAGGGTCTCAAACCGGAACCAAGCCAAAAATTGACTATGAGACCTTGAAGGAGCTCCCCATGCTCCTCAGAGAAAACGATTGGATGGTCGCTGTGACCCTTTGGCAGGACGAGGAAGCCATATCTGTCGAGCCGGTTTCCTCCAGCAGGCTCTACGGTTTTGCGGTCGACATTGGGACCACTAAGCTGGCTGGTTACTTGGTGGACCTGCGTTCAGGAGAGATCGTTGCGACATCTTCTAGGATGAACCCACAGATAGCCAACGGAGAGGACGTTATATCACGGATCACCTTCATCATGAAGGAAGAAGCCAACCTGAAGAGGCTACAGGACGCCGTAGTTAACGGGGTCAACTGGCTTGTCAGCGAAGCCTGCAAGAACGCCCATGTTCTGCCCGAAGAAATATACGATATGACCGTGGCTGGCAACACGGCTATGCACCATATATTCTTGGGCATACCGCCAAACTATATTTCCCTATTTCCTTACACCGCGGCCTTACAGTCGCCGATAGACGTTAAAGCAAGAATGCTCGGCGTGAAGATAAACCGCGGAGCATACGTTCATGCTCTGCCTGCGATCGCTGGCTTTGTCGGTGGAGACGCGGTTGCTGATGCGCTTGCAACCGAAATCTGTGAGGCAAATGCCACCTCAATGATGATTGACATTGGCACCAACACTGAAATCATTTTGGGCAACAAGGAACGGCTCATATCTTGCTCATGCGCCTCAGGACCCGCGCTTGAAGGAGCCCACATCAAATATGGAATGAGGGCTACCACGGGCGCGATTGAGCATGTTTGGATAGATCCGAAGAGCCTTGATGTCAAGTACAAAACGATTGAGGACAAGAAGCCCCGAGGTCTCTGTGGCTCCGCGATAGTTGACGTTGTCGCAGAGATGCTGAAAACAGGAATAATCGATCAAAACGGAAAGTTCAACATGGAACAGAGGACGCCTAGGCTGAGGATGGGCGAAAAGTTTGCCGAGTTCGTCATAGCGTGGAAGGACGAAGCCTCAATCGACAGCGACATCGTCATGACGCAGGCTGACGTCAGAGAGGTCCAGCTTGCCAAGGCCGCAATCTACACGGGTGCGTCCATATTGATGAGCCGCATGAAAAAAGTGCCGAACGACATTCAAACGGTCTTTTTTGCAGGAGCCTTCGGAAACTATGTGGACCCACAGAGCGCAAGGACCATAGGCATGTACCCAGACGTGCCGCTTGAACGCGTCCAATTTGTCGGGAACACGGCTGGTTCAGGAGCCAGGATGGCGCTTCTGTCCCTCGATGTCAGAGAGAAAGCCGAAGAAATAGCGAGCCAGATCAAGTATCTTGAGCTCGGGGCTGACTCTGGCTTTCAAAAAGAGTTTTTCAAAGCTCTCTATCTACCGCACAGGGAGATTGAAAGGTTCCCAAGCATAGATGGGCTCCTAGGCAAGAGGACAAAGAATTAATCGAACCTACTCAATTAGGGTTCTCTGAACATTACAGGTCAAAGCTGATGCGGGTGATATGTTTGAAAGTCGCGGATAGAATGGATAAGATCAAGCCTTCTGGAACCCTGTCTATGTCGGAGAGGGCCCGTGCCCTGAAAAGGATGGGGCGGAAGGTCTACAGTCTAGCCGTAGGTGAACCTGACTTCGAGACGCCGGAGAACATCAAGAAGACCGCCTGCGAAGCGATACAAGTCGGTTTTACCCGCTATACTTCCAGCCGCGGGATCATCGAGCTGAGAGAAGCCATATCCGAGGACCTTGAGAAAAGGGGCGTTGAAGCCAACCCTGAGACCGAGATAATCGTGACGCCGGGGGGAAAACACGCCATATACTGCGCTTGCCTCGCAACTCTCAACCCTAAGGACGAGGCTTTGGTATTGGCGCCGACTTGGCCAACCCATTTCACGTGCGTCGAGGCCGCGGAGGCTAGCGGAATCGAGGTTCCATGCGGCGAAGATTACAGCCTAGATGAAGAGGGCTTGAAGGAAAAGATAACGCGCAGGACCAAGATGATTCTGATTAATTCGCCGAATAACCCGACGGGCGGGGTCTTGAGCCCAAAGGACCTGGGGGTCATTGCTGATCTTGCTGTGGATCATGACCTGCTCATCCTCTCAGATGAGATTTATGACCGAATAATCTATGAGGGTACGGAAGCCCGAAGCATGGCTTCCTTCCAGAATGCTCGGGAAAGAACGGTTGTTGTGAACGGTTTCAGCAAGACCTATGCCATGACGGGTTGGAGGCTGGGTTATGCCTTCGCAAACAAGGAGATAGTTGCCGCTATGAACACCGTGCAGCAGGCAACCACGACCTGCCCAACCAATTTCGTCCAAAAAGCCGGCGTCGCAGCGTTGAAGGGGCCACAGGAAGCCGTTAGGAAGATGGTTCAGGAATACGGCCGCAGAAGAAAATTCATCGTCAAAGGGCTCAGCGAAATCCAGGGCGTCAGATGCCTCATGCCGAAGGGAGCCTTCTACGCCTTTCCCGACCTTTCGAGCCTGAAGATGCCGAGCTCCGAGATAAGCAGTCGGCTGCTTGAAGAACAAGGCATCTGCACGACGCCCGGAAGCGCCTTCGGGACATGCGGCGAAGGGCACATACGCTGTTCATACGCGACTGATTTGGGAACGATTTCGGGAGCCTTGGAAAAGATTAAAGAGTTCGTTGAAAGATATGCAGATATCTGAGAGGCGATTTGAGATTGTTTGACGAGAAAGCGGTTGACGTTTTGAAAAGGATGATCGAATCCTTCGGTCCATCTGGCTTCGAAAGAGAAACCGTCCGCATCGTAAAGGAATACATGCGGCCTTACGCCGACGAAATCATGACAGACAAGCTGGGCTCCATTGTCTTCGCAGCCAAAGGCAAATCCGAGCGGCCACGCGTGCTTCTGGCGGGTCACGTGGACGAAGTTGGCTTCGTTGTCTCGGGCATAGACGAAAAGTCGGGCTTCCTTTCATTTAACACTCTGGGTGGCTGGTGGGATCAGGTGCTTCTTTCCCAGAGGGTTATTGTGCGAACTGAGAAAGGAGACGTGTATGGTGTTATCGCGGCAAAACCGCCACATCTTTTGACGGACGAGGAAAGAAAGAAGGTTCTTGAGAAGAAGGACATGTTCATAGACATTGGCGTCACCTCAGGCAAGGAAGCCATCGAAGCAGGTGTGAAGATGGGAGACCCCGTTGTGCCTTGTTCGCCCTTCTCCCTCGTGCGAGACGGGAAGATAGCTATGGGCAAAGCCTTCGACGACCGAATCGGCGCCTTCATCATGATGGAAGCAATCCGCAAAATCAAAGAAAGCACGATAGTACATCCGAACACGGTTTACGGCGCAGCCACGGTCCAAGAAGAGGTGGGGCTGAGAGGCGCCCAGACAGTTGCCAATCTAGTTGAGCCTGATGTAGCCTTAGTGCTTGAAGTGGACATAGCGGGTGACATGCCTGGCATAAAACCGGTTGAGGCGCCGACGAGAATGGGGCAGGGGCCTACACTTCTCACGTACGACGCCAGCATGATTCCCAATCAACCCCTCAAAGAGTTCGTCATAAAGACGGCGAAGGAAGCAGGCATCACACTGCAGCTTTCGCAGACGGCAAGAGGCGGCACAGATGCCGGCAGAATCCACCTGAACAGGGTGGGTTGCCCAAGCGCCGTCATAAGCGTTCCGACGAGACACATTCACAGCCATGTGGGGCTGCTCAGCCTAGAGGACACGGAGAACGCTGTCAAACTGATAATCGAACTTGTGAAGAGGCTGGATAAGAAAACCGTTGAGAGTTTTACGGTTATATAGAATGATAGATGCAAGTGTTTTTATAGTGCAAATGGGAAAACATACTGCTAAGAGAGGAAACGCCTGATTGTTGAAAATCGTGGACGAATGTCAGGAGGAGTTTAGGTGAAAAGCAAAGGTCTACGTCAACATCTTCTGGAAGAGATGCAGGCTATACGCACGGTGGACTGCCATTCCCATACTTTTTCCCCGGAAGAATATTATGAAGGTGCCCCCTACGATCTTTTCAGTTTGAAGTCCTATTTTGAGCGCGAGGTTTATAGCTTTACTGGAAAACTGTCAGCCGAAGTGTTTAAGGACATCCCCTCGGAAGAAGAACGGTGGAAAATTCTCGATGGTATGGTGTCCCGAACCAGAAATGTCTCCTATTGGAGACACAACCTAATCGTTTACCAGAACCTGTTTGACCTTCGAGACCCCGAAGTAAATGAATCCAATTGGCGACCTCTGAATAAATGCATTAAGGAGCGGACTGCTGATCCCAAATGGTACGATCACGTCACCAGAATGTGCAAACTTGAAACTCAGGTCAAGAACATCCCTTGGTTCAAAAGCTGGGAAAAAGAATACTTCACCGCGATCCTGAGAATGGAGCCAGCACTAGACCTCTGTAACCCAGAACCCAGAAAATCCTTTGAGGACTATTCTGGCGAAAGCCTAGCGGACTTGGGCGTGGTTAAAGATTGCCTGAAAGAATTGCTCGAGAAATATCGCCGCGAAGGAACCGTTGGAATCAAGCTAGCCCATGCGTATGAGCGGACGCTTTCTTCAGAAAAAGTCCCTCACGAAACAGCCTCCAACATATACAAAAAAGCTCTGAAAGGAGAAAAAATAACTCCTGAAGAAAAAAAGGCTTTCCAAGACTACATGATATACTATCTTGCTGATCTGGCGGGGGAGCTGAAACTCGTTTTCCAGATTCACACGGGGGTTCAAACGACGTGGGGTAACATCCCAGATTCTAATCCGCTGCTCCTTATCCCGCTTATTTTGAGCCATCCTTCAACACGTTTCGATCTATTTCACGCAGGATACCCCTACAGCCGCGAGATGGGAATACTGGGCAAACACTACCCCAACGTGTGGCTTAACATGGCTTGGATGTACGTCATCACGATGGAAGGAAGCCGTCGAACCCTAAACGAGTGGATTGACCTCGTGCCGGAAGAGCGAATTCTGGGCTTCGGGTCAGACGTGAACCTCCCAGAGATGATGTACGGACACCTTCTAATGGCGCGTTCGTGCATCGCCGATGTGCTTTCGGAAAAGGTTGAACGAGACTTCCTCAGCGAAGAAGTAGCCATAGACCTCGTACACAAAATGCTCAGAGAAAACGCGATAAAACTCTACTCTCTAAAACTCTAATCAACCCTCCCCTATTACGGCGTACTTCTTCACGGCTAACTCCTTGCTCTTCTTTTCTGTGAAGAAGAGCCTAGTTTGCCCCATTGTCTTAATGTTCAGTGAACGCACCTTTGTGACGATGGGAAAGTCTTTCACAACCCTGCCTAGGACGAGACAGTGGCGAGGCGGCAGGTCGCGCACTATGGATATGACGGTTTCGCCGTCCACTCTCGCGGCTCTCGAGATTGTTTCAAGGTCGTGCTCGTTGACGAAGTTGAAGAGGAAGACATTGTCCGCCTGTCGGTAGATGTTCTCGCGGATCGTGCTCGGCTGGTTAGTCACGAAGGTTGTGAAGACCCCGAAGTGCCTCATCCGCGTCACTATGTCGTCCCAGTAGGTCTCACGCAGATAGAGATGCGCCTCCTCTGCGAACAGAAACACAGCCCGTATCCGCCACCGCGAAAGTAGCTCCTGAATCTTCGCCAGAACGTACTCGACAACTATCTGCCTGTCGCTCGGCGACGTGTCGCTAAGATTGATCACGATAGCTCCGCCGCCGCTACTGTCCGTCTTGTTCAGGAGGCTCTCGAAGTCTATGGCTTCAGCCATGTTATCCGTGAAGAAGTTCGAGTTGACCAACGCGTAGTAGCGCGCGAACATGGCATCTCTCACGTGCTGGTTGCACTGCCACCGTTTGATGGCTTCGCCCAGCTCATGCAACGTAAGCGTCTTCTGCTCCTGTAGGAACCGCCAGATGTTGCGAAACTCGCGGGAAGAGGCTCCCGGCAGCTCCAGCGCATAGGTGAGTATGCGCATGATCACGTAGAGGTTCGTCTGGTAAAGGGTTACCTTGAAGTTCTTTTGAGGCGTAAGCACGTGAACTCGGCTGTAGTTGCTGTTTCTTTCGCCGTCAGGCGTCAAGCCCAGATTCGTGTATTCGCCGTTCAGGTCCAGCACTATGGTTGTGGCTCCGTGCTCAACCAAGCCGAGGGCAAGCATCTTCGAGAGGTGGGATTTGCCTGTGCCCTTCTTGCCCGTAATTATGTTTAGCTTGCCGTCCAGCTCGCAGGCATCTATGACCAACGGCGTTGCCTCCTGTGTCTCGCCGAGCTCTATGGGCAGCCCCCTCGTGATCTGTGCCAATCGGATGAGGGCTTCGGTGGGCAGCCTACGTATCTCCGAATGCGTCCGTGATGGAAGCCAAGAGTTTTCCTGTTCGAGCTTGCCGTTCTTTATGGAGCCGTGTATCTTGCAGACAAGCAAACGTGCGTCCTGAATGTAAAGTATGTGCGACATTATGTCTAGGGGGTCGATCTCTTCTCCCTGCGGTGCTTCTTCGGTCTCTGGCTCACGCAACAGTTCTTCCATGATCCCAGGCACATTCGCGAACTGTATATCTATGATCTGAGCGATCATGGCTTTCTCTGCTTTTTTGTCCTCGATTATGAGGTAGCCGCCCTTCTCCGCGTCCTCGCCGGGAAAACTGAGTATCTGAATCGTGTTGCCCGCCTTTTTGAAGAGCCTCATCCCGCTGTGTCAAGCCTCCAAGCCCGTTCCGAAAGGTCCGAAGAGCATCCGGCGCACATTGTGGCGAGTGCAGACTCTCAACCCGTACTCTTCCGTGATGAAGCGCTGTATGCCCATAACATCGTTCGCCGTGAACGTAGCGTATATGTGCGCCAAGCGAAGGCTCTCGGGATAGCCCTGAAAGATCAGCTCGTTGCCCATAATGCGCTGAACAGCCTTTATCCGCGTCTCCGGCGGAAGGTCCCTGTCGATATCTAGGCGGAAAGGGTAGCCTCTCTCTGCAAGTTTCGCCACGTAGACCTTGCCCAACAGCCTCATGTTCTTATACGTTTGAAGCGGAAGATTCTCAGCCTCAAAAAGGCACGGCGGCTCATCCCTCGGAACAAAGTCAGTCAGCCTCCTGCCCAGATACCTTAAGCTGGTCCCCTTAGCCAACGATAAGACGACATTAGAGTTTCTTCTCGCAGTGTTCAGGATCTGTCCGACCACGTTCAGGGGGTTGCCGGCAGTTCCAGCTGTCAGCGTGCCATCCCAGAGCATTATGCCGCCCAATGCAGAGTGGGCAACGCTCATCTGTATCCACCGTTCAACGGCGTTGCAGAGGCTGCTTTGAAGATCGAGAAGCAACGGGTAGCCCGCGCCGATGCCGCGTAGCCGTTCATGCCCGGGTAGGCGCAGGACTTCGTTCTTGTTTTCTTCGGTTATGTGGAACGGGAAGGGTCCGATGCGTGTGTATCTGTATTGCCTTTGTTCGTTTCGGATAATGGCTCCCCTAACCACAACTAGCACGCCTCTGCCTGTCTCGCCGATTCTCATGCTTGATACGTCTATGGCGATTGTTGGTGTTTCGTCCCGTATGGGCTTGAGGGGCGTCAGCATAGACGATAAGCTTCTGGCGCTGAGGCTGATGTTTTCTTCATGTTGCGGACCTTCTGTGAGGAGCTCAGGTAACCCCCCGCCATACGGCAGGAACTGGCTGCCTCTCGCGCTGCGCATGGAGTCTAGGCTTAGCTCAGTTAGCCTTTCTGGGAGCGTGGGTTCGGCTAGTTTTTGTGAAAAGTTATATTTCGGTGTTGTTGCATATTGTTGTTGTTCAATCACCAACATTCACCAATTAGCAATTAGGTGTGGTACGGATATATAAGTGTTGCGCATGTGCAACTTGCGCAATTCAATAAACAATATGTGGCGATACATACCGATAATATAGCAAGTAAGTGGAAGTAAATGGCAACAGAAGATAAAGATTTGGAAAAGCCTTCGATCCATCTCAAGATGAAAGTCGGCGCCATCGAGTTCGAGATCGAATGCCGAGAAGACCAAGTCAAACAGGTCGTCGATGAAGTCCTCTCAAGCGTAACTGATTACGCAAGCAAGCCCATTGCTCAGCCCGAGCAGCCGCAGAAACGTGTAAGACCAGATACATGCAGAGGAATCGTAGAACGCCTCTTAAGGGAAGGCTGGTTCGCCGAGCCGAGGGCATTAGCTGATGTTCACAGCGAGATGGCCAGAATAGGCTACCATTTCGACCGCACAGCCGTTGCGCACACCCTATCAGACATGGTTAGAGAGGGGCTGCTCACCAGAGAGGGAAGAGCCAGAAGATACTTCTACACCCAGAAGCGCCCACCCAGCCCTTCGCAGGCATAGATCGGCAGCCTTTGCCGAGACGTGAAGACCATGAACCCAAACAACAGCAGAGAAGACCCGGCTGACGAAGCCAGAGTCCTCGTTTTGGCGCATTGCCTCCTAGATCAGGCGACAAGATGGCGACAAAACAAAGCCTTCAAAGCCAGCGGACCCGTGAACGAGGTCTTTGAAATCTTGATGAGACACAAGATCGGAGCAATACAGTTACCCTGCCCAGAATTCACCTTCTGCGGGAACCCGCGACCCCCACGGACAAAGGACGAATACGAAGACATGCCCGGATTCCGCGAGCATTGTGAGAGGCTTGCAGAAGTGGCAGCCGCGAATTTGAAGACCATGATGACGATAGGTAGCAAGCCAAGGATTCGGGTCTTAGCCATCGTAGGCGTCAAACGTTCACCCACCTGCGGCGTCAATTGTGCTCCACGTAGAGTAGGGGAACGGCCATGCTATGCTGAAGAGAAGGGTCTCTTCTTTGAAATCTTAGAAAAGAAGATGCGGGAACTCGGCTTGGAAGCTCCTTTTGTGGAGATCGACTTTCACGAGCCTGCGGACTTTTGCGAATGGCTTGATGAGTTTTTGTGCAAGAATTTTTAAGCGGCTGACCTGTTATTCTGACTGGGGTTTAGCATGGCTGTGAAGGCGTCGGCTGTTGCGCATCCTATTCAGGGTTTGATCAAGTATCATGGCTTGAAGGATCCAAAGCTCAGGATTCCGTTTCACAATAGCATTTCTGTTTGTGCCGGGGCCTTGCATACTGTTACGACGGTTGAGGCTGACGATTCGCTGAAAGAAGACCGCATAGTGGTGAATGGAAAAAGAATCGTGGGAAGGGACCGTGAAAGGGTCAAGTCTGTGCTTAACGTGCTCAAAACCGTGGCGGGCTATTCTGGGCATTTCAAGGTGGCATCAAAAAACAGCCTCACTGAGGGGAAGGGCCTCGGTTTCTCAGCTTCAGGTTTCGCCGCCATAGGTGTGGCAGCCAGCGCCTCTTTAGGCCTAGACATCGATCATGTTTCGCTCTGTGAAGCCGTCAGGCTGGGCGCTGGTTCCGCCACCCGGAGTCTTGCAGGAAGCTTCGCAATATGGTACGCAGACAGAGGCGGACGGTCTTACGCTGAACAGTTGGTCAAGCCGGAAGCTGTTGATCTGGCTATGGTCATCGTGCCCGTTCCTTCCGCGGTCAGGACTGACGATGCTCACGCGGAGGTTCTCAGTTCACCATTTTTTCAAGCAAGGCTAAAAAACATAGGCAGCATGGTTGAAGACATGAAGAAAGCCATAAAAGACGGCGACGTTGCGACCATAGGAAAACTTGCCGAAGAAGACAGCTTGAATCTGCATGCGATTACGATGACCGGCAGGTCCCGCATGGTTCTTTGGGAACCTGAGACTGTTGCAGTGATAAAAGAGGTTGCGAAGATGCGGGCAGAAGGGCTGGAAGCGTGGTACTCCATGGACACAGGCCCATCAGTATTCATCAACACATTCAAAGAAAACGCCGAAACCGTCGCACACAGACTGCAAAAACTGGGCTTGCCGAAAGTCATAGTCAGCGGCGTCGGCGACAAACCCTCACTCAGCAACAACCACCTATTCTAATCTCTATCTTGCTTGCCGTCGTCGCAGCCAACAAACAGAAGTACCGTCTTGACCTGACTGATTCATAGCGTGGGACAAGATAATTATACTGAAAGCTCCACGTACGCTCCTAAACCTTGTCAAAGTCATGAAAACAAGACGAATAATGGCTTAACTTACATGTGTCGTAGTTCAATTGGCTTCGTCCAATACTGTAAATACTTTAAGGTGAATGATATTGACTAATGAGAAATATTGAGGGCTTTTATTTTTAAACTTAAATATGTGCAAAAGTTGTTTCTTTGGATTAATATGTCTGAGTATGCCATAGAGACGGTTGATCTTGAAAAGGAGTACATACTTAAGACATCAACTTCAAAACTGAATACAGGCCTTGTTGACAAGATTACGAAAACACTTCACGGTAGGCATAATGAAAAGAGGATTTTGGCACTCAATAGGGTAAACCTTAGAATCAAATATGGCGAACTTTTTGGCCTGCTTGGACCTAACGGCGCTGGCAAGACAACTTTGATTAAGATCCTCTGTACACTCCTTCAACCTACTCATGGGACAGCATATGTGAACGGTTTCAATGTGGAGCGGGAACCAAAGAAGGTTAAGACTCAGATTGGCGCAGTACTTGATGTAGATCGTGGCTGGTATGGGCGCCTGACAGGGAGACAGAATTTACATTTTTATGCCGACCTCTGCCTTATTCCACGACATGAGGTACGACACCGTATAAATGAGGTGTTGGCACTTACAGAGATGCTTCAAAGAGCTGACGACTGGTACCAGAAACTTTCAACGGGTGAGAAAAGGAGACTGGACATTGCCAGAGCACTTCTCTCGAATCCACAGGTGTTGATCCTTGATGAGCCGACATTGGGGCTTGACGTTGCTTCTGCTAGGAAGCTTAGGAACTTTCTTAGGAATGAGCTTTGCCGCAGACAGGGAAGGACCGTTCTTCTCACAACCCATTACATGGTGGAGGCGGAGGAAATCTGTGATCGGGTTGCCATCATTAACCACGGAAAGATCATCGCATGCTGCTCCCCGATAGGAATCAAACAGCTAATCCAACCAAATGAGTTTCTAGAGATCGAAACCTCCGCCATTTCACATCAGATCATATCGAGAATTAAGGCAATAAACGGAGTTGTCCAGCTCAGTGTGACTGGTGACGACACAGATCATGCCAAATTGACGATAAGTGTTTCAGATTCAGATGCTGTCGCGCCTAAAGTCTGCAGAGAGATAATGAAAACTGGAGGAGACATTTTCCTTCTAAATAGGCGTGTTCCCTCTCTTGAAGAATCCTTTCTAAGACTAACGGAGGCGTAAAAAACACGATCAGTTTCTCAGCCTTCAGGCAAATCTTCGCCTTCTTTAGGCGCGATCTGATAAACGCAACCTCATATAGGTTGGACCTATTCTTTCAAGCCTTAGGGATGTTTGTTTGGGCATGCGTGTTGGGTATTCTGGGAAAGACCGTAGGTCCATCGATGGCTCCAATGATGAGCAAATATGAGGGTATGAGCTACTCAACTTTTCTCCTAGTCGGAATGATCTTTAACAACTTCCTCACTGAAAGTCTAATGCATCCGAGAGCGGTCGTGAATCCAGGAAATCTTGAGAGAATATTGATGTCACCAGTAAGCATACTTGCTTTTACAGTTGGAAAACTCTCTTACCCCTTGTCCATGCTACTCCTTCTAAACCTCCTCATATTTCCTACAGTAGGCGTATTGTTTTTTGGCATGGATCTCTCAACCGTGAACTGGCCCACACTAACCGGCATTCTCCTCTTAGGTATTATCTCAATGTGGGGATTTGGGATCATAAGCGCAGCAGTTCAACTCGTCACTAAGAGATGGGAACCTGTTAGCTGGTTCTTCCAAGTTTTCTCCACCGCCCTTTCAGGAATGTGGTACGATCCTTCCGTTCTCCTCACCATTGACCCAAGTGGATTCCTCTATAAGATGGCTTGGTGCCTTCCTCAAACCTATGTATTCTATATGCAGAGACAAGCGTTCATCGGCAGAAATTTAATGGAACTCCTTTATCCCTATATACTCAACCTTTGCGTGATTATTCTTATTACTTTCCCAGTCGGCATTAAACTCTTCTTAGCTGCCTTGAGAAAATGTAAGGTACAAGGAAGCCTCGGATGGACTTGATCGTAGATCATATAAGCCAAAAAGACAATAAAACTTCATCTCAAGCCACACCTACACCGCAGGTTCAAAAATTCAAGAATCCAAACTAATCTTTAAACCTACACGGCCGCACCAAAAAGTTCTGTTTCTGTTTTGTCCGACAACCCGCAGAAATCATTGTCCGACAAAGAAGAGAATTCCCCACATAGTGTACACAATAGTGGAGACTCAACCCCTTCGTCATACCACAAAACGGAGACGGCATAGCGCCACAAACAGAGCTGTCTTGACTGCTGGACAAAAGCACAGATTGACTCCTTTGATAATCATAATCAATTCGGAATTTTATTTGTTAATCAAATCTACTGAGCCTTCTGGTAGGCTCTTCTTCTGTCAGTCACTGTCAAAACACACGAAAAATTGTCAGACAAATGAGGAGCCTATTCGGTCTTAGATGTGATCGAGTTCGTATTTGTCTATTCTTTCTTCTGTCCGTTTCATGCCCAGCACGGTTATTCGGTACTCGCCTTCCTGCGTTCTTTCAACAAGCCCGTTCGAGGCTAAGCCGGGCAGCTCATTCGACATGGTCTTAGTAGCTTTCCCCGTAAGCTTCGCCAGATCGCTTGACGACAGCGTCTCTTTGCCCAGTTTTCCAAACCTGTTGCCGACATGCGCACCCAACAGTGCCATGCAGATGGCTTCTCGGGCTGACATCTTGAGGTCTGAAACAAGGATGGGACCCTCAGGCGTGATCTCGACTATGCCCGTTAGCTTGTCCGCGAGCCTTGTCAACTCAGGCGTGAAGACGATTCTTTCCAAAATTTCCAGATTCGGATAGACCTCTGTCAAGAAGCGGACCAGCGCCTCGAACACTTGGTTCACGTCGCCCTCGAAGTCCGCTTTGACATCGCCATATTCGATGTGGGCTTTAAGCCTCTTCTGTTCGCTCACTTCTAATTTCACCCTTCAGGCTTAATCCTAGGCAGAACCTCATCCAAAAAAGACTGCACACCCAGCGTCGTCAGCCGGTATTCGCCGCGGCCTACTCTTTCAACCCAGCCTAGGCTGGTCAATTCGCTTAGGCGAGCTGCAACGGTGCCAGATCTTCCGCTGGTTACCGCCTTCAACTCAGCGTTTGAGAGAGAGTCTTTTTCAAGCCGCTTTGTCTGGTACCCGACGTAGGCCTTGACCAGATGAAGAATTATGACGTTTCTTTCGCCGCCGAGCTTCTCCTTCGACACATTCGTGACGGGACCTTCAGGCGTGAAGGCAATCAACCCCTTTATGCCCTTCAGCAGCCTTTCTAGATCCACCGTGAGCGTCAACCCGGAAACGAACTCGTATGCTGGCAGGGCGCTGTTCAGGAAGCCGAAGAGAGCCCTGATGACCTCGTCTGGTTTTCCAGTAAACTTGGCTTCCATGCCCCTGTATTTTAGGAGAAGTTCAAGATCTGATTCTTCTTTGCCCATTTGACCACTTCAGCCATAATCGCTCAGATATTGTTGACAAAATTTAAAAGCCTATCGTTCCGCTTAGCCTGCGAAGCTAAAATCTTAAATACTGTTAATAATGATAAAACGGTATAATTGGGGGGAATCTAATTTTTATGTTAAAAAAAGCTCCGATAATCAATGGTCAGAGATTGGATAAAAGGTACGATCTCGATGACAAACATGATGTGCTTACACTCGGTCTAGACCCTGAACCAGACCTAAAGATTGCGGACGAGTATTCGCACTATGAGGATTGTAGATTCGCTGTTATTGAATATGGTTCCACATTACACACAGGTGTGAAACAAGTTGAAAGTACCGTGAACCGTCTCTTAACTCTTGGAAGGAAAATAGACATTCCAATCATAGTGGTAGATAGATTGAACCGTTTTGAACAGAGAATCTTCAAAAGAAGAAAAGACTATATATTAAGGAAACGTGAAACAAATAATCCGTACCTTATCAAGGTTGGTTCTAAGGTTTGGGTAATTCTACTTTTCTACAGTCACGAAGTCAATAGAATGTATGACGGATTGAATAAATATCTTTTGAGGTGAAGCAGATGGGAATTTACATAAGATTGGCATCTCCCATGAGTATATCGCTTCGGAGACGGGCGTTGTCAAGAATTGATTATTGCTACAGAACTATTAGGTATTTCCAGCAAGCAGGATGGTTTATTCCTGAAAGGATAAAGGTTTGGAAAAATGCCACTACGGAAGCCCTAGGCGGGAAACTACATAGAGATATCGAAATCTCTGGTCTTCATAGTGATGTTCAGAGACTTCGTTCTTGGCTCGATGAAGCATTCTACCGAGATGAGCTGTTTTTGTCGATAGTGGTTTTCGAGGGTCTCTGGAATTTTGATAAAGTAAAATTCGCAGGGTTCTTTTCTGCAAATAATAGTAATGATTGGCGAGAAGCATACCACGATGTCGAAATTGATGCTTATGGGAGAGGAGAATTCGAAGATTTAGTGGACTACCTTTTAAAGCAGGATCTTATTGAAAACATAGCCCCTAGCCTAATATCTGAAATCAAACGAGAAGGAAGGAGAAAATACTATAAGCCAAGGACAATTTACTTCTCAACAAGTGCTCCAGAATATGGAGACCTTGACAATCTCGTTGCGCTTCATCTCAAAGATTGGCGCAATTTTGTGGACTTCTTGTATTCTAGACTCCGCCGAGACAGAGCTTCATGGATTAGAAACAAAGTAGCTCCTATAGAAAGAAACTTCTTCTTGAGTGCGATAAAACAACAACGAACCGTTCAGATGACCTTGAAGAAACTACTTAAAGAAACTTTGGTAACTGAGCAAGTCGGAAATAGCGTTACTTACTTGGCTAAAGATAAAGAATCTTTCAATAAACTGTATCAGGGATTCAAGGAAGAAGTCTTTAGGTTAGCTTCAGCAGAGCTCCCTGAAGCTGAAACTCTGAAGAAAGACATACAGAAGGGGTTGGAAAGAACAGAAACCTTGGGCTAACCTTTAAGCATGTAGTCAAGTACATTTGTGCAGTTGAGAAATGTTCACAACGTTTAAAGCCAATAAGCCCATTTAAACGTGAGGGGCTAGAAGAAAAATGCACAAACAACGATCTGTGGATTCAGAATTCACTACAACTTAATAAGATCACATATGAACCTAGACAGAAAAACACTAGCTCAAGAAGTAGGGTTGCCCTAGACTCAAGCGAATAAGTGACTTTCTCTGATAAGGAAAGATGAGGGGAACCACCATTAGCATTGCTGTTACTAACATCCCTCATATCTGTTCCATAGCTTTCTAGGAGCTGAGTCTCCCTCGTACTCAATCCCTAGATTATCGCATATTTTTGTTCCTTTCTCTCTTTTCCCGTCAAAGTAAACTTCGTATCGTCTATGTCCTTTCCCAACGCCATATCCTCTGTCGTATATCGAAATAATACTACCTCTCCAAGCTACCCTTCTTTTCTGATGCCACTCGAAAACATACTCATGTTCTTTATATTTTCGAGACCAATCCAATGCTACTTCTTTCCCTAACAGCCAATCAATCCAGACTACGGTCATTTCATGTTCCTCAATAGTATGTTTCAAACAATTACAATTACAGAGCTCTCAAAAGCTATGAAAGATCCTAGAGAATAGAACAAGAAAGAGAACAAAAAAGGGGAGTTGTATCTAAAGACTACAGCTCCCGAATGAATCACTTCTCTAGAAGTTTCAAGAATATATCAGAACATTGTGAACAAACATTGCTAATTAAAAACTCTATCTAACATTCACAGAAGTTCCGATAGTTAACAGTCAGGGTTGAAGGGAGCAAAAGTCCCGAAGAGTTACCAAAACCCGTGCCGCTCAGATTGCGAAGCCCGAAAGAACAATTTTATATGCCCAGCACAGAGATATGCTCTGGAGCGAGATTGACATTGAGCACGGGCAAATCGTTTCCTCGGCGCCTAAGCTTCTCGAAACTCTGCGACATACTCGTGGCATATCTGAACGCGGGCGCAGACAGGGAGTACGTCGGCGTAAGCGACGTCGTCAGCAAGTCGAACGTGACGCTGCACAACATCAGCCGAAACAACAACTTCCTCAAGAGCTGGGGGTTCCTCGAAGAGAGCGACAAGGAAGCCGGCAAATACCGCCTATGTCAAGAAGCCGCAGAATTCGCGCATGCACATAGGATCGACCCGAACGGCAGCCTCACGAAAGAGATACTCAGAAGCATCCTGTCAAAAGACACGACACTCGCAGAATTCGTCGAACGGGCTAGACGCGAAAACCTAAGCAGAGACGCGACGCTGATTGAACTGCCACGGGTCGTAGGCGACCTGAGAGCCGACAAAGTGGGACTCACAGCCTTCCTAGACATGATCAATTATGCCTTTCAAATCGAAGAAACGCCAACGACGCCCAAGCCTTCGACGCCCAGCAGAACCGCCAGAACACGCAGCAGGGCCAGAAAGCATCTGCCACCACCCCAATTTCAGCCACCAACGCCCAGAGTCAACATCTCCATAAATTTGACCCTGAGCCCAGAAATCCCGCCGGAGAAGCTGAAAGAGTACGTGAAAGCCATGCTTGAAGCCTACGATGAACATGGCAAATGAGAAGACCGTTGATCTATTGCGAAAATGTTGCATTTTCTAGGTTGATCCCAAGTATAGGGATAGGCTTCTCCTCACTTTATCGCGTTCCTCACATGGCAGTTGCGTGAGCTTTTCTCTGCTTGAAACAGCGATAACGGCTTTGCTGACGATCCTGCTTTTTGCTCCGAAAAATCTTTCAAGGTCATGCATGGGTCGTTCACAGCCCCACCTGCAATTCAAAAGAAGAACGATGTCCTTGCCTGTGATGGGCCAGTTGTCCGCCAAGCCTTGGCCGCGTTCTTTAAAGGCATACATGACTGATGGAAGTAGCCCTCCATATACAGGCGAACCGACAACTATCAAATCCGCCCTTCTAATCAATTCATAGATTTTCGAGGCATCATCATCTACGGGACACTTAACAGGTTGACGGGAACAATTATAATCGCAGCTGGTTCCACACGGAACTATTTTGGCACCACCAAAGCTCACTTCCTCGGTTCTAAAACCTGCGCCTTCAAGTAGTTGCAGGGCGTGACGGACGATGAGAGCGGTATGCCCGTCCTTCCTGGGGCTTCCAACAAGGCCAATAGCGAAACGCGACTCGACCATGGTGCAACCTCATACTATAAGGGCGTCAAATCTCTTTTATCTTGATTTTGCTTGCAGAAACGAAACGACCTACAGCATCAGCCTCAAGCCGCACGCGTCTGAGTAGGCTTTTTCCGATTTTCTCGAAGAGATGAAATGCAAGCATTGGCTCTCGCTGAGTTTCAAGTCGCCATGTTCCAGCGATCTGCCCATCAATCAATATGCTCGGCATGGCTTCTCCGTAAACATAGACGCTGTCATGCATTTCACGGGGGATCAGTCTTTCCCTTTCTTTGTATCCTTTTATGTAAGAGTCCTCATACGGCAAAAACGAGACGCTGTGTCCTTTGATCGGCTTAAAATGTTCGAAACGGCTGAAATCTGCTCTCGACATAACAAATTCTGAGTCTAAGCCATAGATTTCACATTCCATCAGTTCGTACCTAACCAATTCTAACAGCTCCCGTGTAGTGCTCATCCTAAACCCAGACCACCAACTAATGTCCCTCGCTGTTACCGGACCGTATGCTTGGATGTACAGTTCGACCAGCCGAATCAGAGCCTCTTCTCGGGGTGTCTCATCAAGATTCACATCCGGAAACCAGTAATCAAAACGGGCATAATAGCTTGGACCCCCTGCTTTCAGTACGCCTGGCTGCTTCATGCTCAGCAGAGTTCCCTGACGCAGCATACAGAGAAGCACGATTCCGACATTGGTAACCCTCACAATGTTCTTGCCAACCCTTCTGACCAGCAAGCGTTTAATGTTGTCTGGAACTTGCTTCTTGATCTGTATCGCTGTCAGGGTCTTATTCTTCAGTGCTTCCAGAACAAGGTGGGAGATCTCTTCGTATTCTTTAATGGACATCTCCCAGTTTTTGAGTAACCCTTGAGGCAGTCCTCCCTTGTAAATCTGATACACTATTGGAACCGTTTCTTTGGGTACTAAGAAAAGGGTGCTTCTCATGCATTCGACTCTTCCCATGCTCCTATTCTGATAGAGCTCTAGGTCCAAATGCTCTTTCTCAAAGCCACGGACTCTTGCAAACAATGAAAGATACGGGGTCACATTGTCCGTGGCATGAAGACCTATTATGTCCCTTGTTGCCTCCAACACGTCGGTGGCTTCATGTCCTTCGAGCAGATGTTGCTTACTCAACACATACTGCGTCACTTTAAGAGAGTCAAGCCGCACGATAGTGTCCCCGTTTCCAATACTAGCTATCTGGCTATTCTTCGATTTCTTTCTTAATCCCCTCTATTTCTCTTGCAAGCCTGTTAAGAATTCTTAGGTTGTATTTGGTGTAATCATGGATTCTCTTGTACCAATCATTAAAAAATGGAACGACGGCACGGCATTCATTGACCATTTCTAAGTGAACATATGGATCAGGCCAATTAAGTTCTAATCTAATACCTCGTTTTTTGAGAATATGTAATCCTAATAGTTGTCCTGAATTCCTTGCTGAAAGAACAGCTCCATATATTTCACCTTTCATGAGGCATATCCTTGCATTTTCATAAGATTCCAATGCGAGAGTCTCTTCTCTTCCACATTCTTGCTTAATCATTTTGTCCAATTCGTCAAGTAGTTCTGGAAATGACGCCAAGTTTACTTCATCTAAACCATTCACTAATATATAGAAATCAACAAATTCCCGATGCCTCTTTTTCTTTAAGGGGAGAAGGGTTGATAAAGGATCTTTGGGTGTCCAAGCAGGGATCAAGTCGTGTTTCATCAGGCAGATACAGACTAGAAGAGCGATTATATCTCGAAGACAGAGGAGTGTGTTAAACTCTTCTTTCTTTGCTAAGACTTCCTTCAGTAAGAACATAGCATCATAAGATCGATCCATAAGAGGCTTGATTTCGTTTTCTCTCCAAGACCACTCGTTGGCTTTGGCTTTCCACTCATTCAACTTACTTTGAGGGTCCTTTATTATCTCACAACTTCTCATTAATTGAACATTAAGACTTGTTTTCGTCCAAGAATCGGTTTTTCCTCTATATTGGTCGTCTTCAAAAGTATGTATAAAACTGCTGATCGGATATCTGTAGATATCTAACTTAATGCTTTCAAGAACCTTTTCTTCATGTAAAGGATATGCATCACCATCTCCATCATAAATAGTTGCGATATCTATATCGCTTTTTCCATGAATTTTACCAGAAACCACAGAACCATATAACAAGACACCAATAGCATATTTCTCATTAATCAGGTCATTAGATAATCTATATGCAAGCCTACGCATTTTCTTTAATCTTTCACTGTTTTCCATGATGAACTCCTTTCATTATTCTTTAAATCATCTTGTTGAGCAAATGAAGTTATTCTGAATCTAAATTTCCTAATTTCACTTTCGTTTTTTGGCAGGATTGCTTATTCTCTTCGTCCCTTGGAAAGTTTTTCCTTCAGTATAGTGTTGACTTGTTCAGCGTTTACTTTTCCTCTGTGCTCTTTCATGACTGCGCCCATAAGCGCCCCGAAGGCTTTTTTGCCCCTCTCTTTTACGAGGGCTTCGTTCTTCTTGATGATGCCCTCTATTATGAACTCAAGCTGCTGTCTAGAGATTGTGGCTAAGCCTAACGCATCTACAGCGTCAGCGGGCGTTGCACCTTCATGCCTCGAAAGCCATGTCACGATTTCTGGTATGGCTTCCTTAGCCGTATCGCCGGAGCCTACAAGCCTGAAGGTCGCCATTATCTGGTCTTCTGTGAGCCTTTCAACCTCGACGCCGTCTCTCTTCAGAGCCTTAAAGGTCTCAGTAAGCGTCGCCGCCACAACGGTAGGCGAGACACCCGTCTCCTTAACGATGTCCTCGAAGATGGCCCCATATTCAGAGTCCAACAGCTGCTTCGCCAGCTTCTCGTTGACACCATAGACCTTCACAAGCCTTTCTGTCTGCCGTTCCGGCAGCTCCGGAAGACACGAACGCAGATGACTAGCATACTCGGCTGTTACTGTTATCGGCGGCACATCCGTCTCAGGATACATGCGAGCTGCACCCGGTCTAGGCCTCGCATATCGGCTTGTTCCATTAGGATCAGGTGCCCGGGTCTCTTCAGGCACGCCTTTGAGGACTTCCCTGGCCCTTTCGACAACGGCCTTGAGCGCGTCCATGGCGTTCTCTGCGGCATCTGCGACAAGGACAACGGCGTCCTCGGGCTCAGCCTTCACTAATGCCTTCAGTTTGCTCATGCCTTCTTCTGTTGTGCCGTAAGATGGCAGCTCATCCGTGTGCAGTATGCCGCCTACTCTGCCCCAGAACCTTGCCCTATCAGCCATCTCTGTGCCAAGCCTCAAGCCCGGCGCGAGATCGGTTCCCAGAAGCCCAGCGAACTTGGGCAGCTTCACAGCTAAAACTCGTTTGCCCTGTTTCACTGCGTTTCTGATGATGCGGCAGCTGCATTCTGCAAGCGCTGACGTGACATCGACGAATTCTTCTTTGATGTCTGTCTCCTGCAGACCACGTTCTTGCAGTTCTTTTCTTGCCTTGAGCAGGTTGAGCTGGCGTTGCACCTCGTATTCAACAGCCTTCGCGATTAGGTCCAGCTGCTGGACACCTTTTATCTCGATTAGGGCGCCGTCTCTGATCGATATGTTGAGGTCTTGGCGGATGGTGCCTAAGCCTCGTTTGACTTTTCGTGTCGCTCTCAAAATCCGACCTATTGCTAGGGCTACCTTTTCGGCTTCTTCAGGCGTCTTTATGTCGGGTCCAGTTGTGACTTCGATGAGGGGTATGCCGAGCCTGTCGATTCTGTAGCGGATCGTGAAGCCTTCTTCACCCATCTTTCTAGCCGCATCCTCCTCGAGGCTTATGTGTTGGATAGGTATTTTTTTGCCGTCGATGTCCATGTTTCCGTCGAAGGCTACGACGCAGGTACGCTGGAACCCAGTCGTGTTCGAACCATCTATGACAATCTTGCGCATAACATGGACCTCGTCAACAGGTCGGGCTCCCATCATAAGCGCCACGGTCAGGGCAATTTCGAGGGCTTCGCGGTTAAGCCCATGCGGCGGCTCCTCATCCATCTCGACGAGGCAGGAAGTCCCACGGTTAGCCTCATAAAGTACCTTCACGCCCTTCTGGAACTCGAAGAAAGCCGCTGGATCTGTCTGTCCCAGCTCGCTCTGGGTTGGTCTCAGCCTCCGCAGAAACGTGATTTCAGGCTCATCCTTGAAGAGCTCTGGCTTGCATGCGCAGAAGAGCTTTTCGCGGGTAGCAAGCTGCTGGTGGCACTCTAAGCCCACTTTGAGGCCGATAGCTGAATAGTCAGGCTTCATCTTAATCTGTGCTCTCCCTTTCTGCTGTTCCGAGCGACTCAGCCGTTTCCACCGTTCGCTCGGACATTTCGCCTGCAACATTTGTTCTAAGCAGGTTCTTCGCGTCCTCTGCATTATCGGTCTGCCTGAGAATCCACATAAGCTTGACGAGGGCTGTCTCTGCAAGCATGTCTCCCAAAGGAACGACACCCATCGCCATGAGGTCCCTGCCAGTGGCGTAGACATTCATGTTTATTCGTCCCCAAATGCACTGAGATGTCAAGCCTATAAGTAGACCCTTTTCTATGGCATTCTTTATCTGAGGCAAACATTTTCGGCGGATGTGGCCTAGTCCGGTTCCCTCCAGTATTATGCCCCTGTAGCCTTCGTCTACGTGCCATTCTATGACCTGCGGGTTCATGCCAGGGTAGAACTTGATGAGCGCAACTTTCTCCTCAAAATCCTGCTTCAACAACAACTTCCGTTCAGGATCCCGTGACCGAATTTTTTCAGCTAAAAGGACGACTTCTCCGTTTAGTATCTTTGCGAAGGGTTCGGCGTTTATGGTCTTGAACGCGTTTCGGCGGCTCGTGTGGCACTTTCTAACCTTTGTCCCGCGGTGTAGAACCACGGCATCATCCGATATCGACTCGTGCATGGCAACGGCGACCTCGGCGAAGGGTGCTTTAGCTGCCGCCAGAGTAGCCCCGATCAGGTTCAATGCCGCATCGGAGCTGGGTCTGTCTTCTGATCTCTGTGCGCCGACAAGCACAACGGGCACGGGCAGGTCTTGCAGGGCGAAGCTTAGGGCAGCGGCTGTGTAGCCCATTGTGTCCGTTCCGTGGGTTACGACGACTCCTTGGGCGCCTTCGGCTATGTGCCTCGCTATGGCTTTGGCTATTTTTGTCCAATGACTCGGCGTTAGGTCTTCGCTGAAGACGCTGAAGAGTATCTCCGTGTCTATTATGGCTATGTCCGAAAGCTCAGGAACAATGCTATAGAGGTCGCTGGCAGAGATCGCCGGTCGAACCGCGCCGGTTCTGTAGTCCACTCGGCTGGCTATGGTGCCGCCTGTGCTGATTATCGCGACCCGTGGCAGGTCCTTCTTCTGTTGCGGCAGGGGCGGCGGGACAAAGGAAGGCTTGGTCTGTGCCTTGATCTTCTCGATCTTTGTTGTTGGCGTTATCTCGATTCCGACGTTGTAGCCGGATCTGTTTTTGATGACAATATGCTTTTCATCGCCATATTCCGATCTCGGAATGAGGACCCCTTCATATGCAACCGCGTCCTTCGTAACCCTCAAAAGGTCGCCGATCTCCACCGCGGCTTCCACTAACGCTTGCTTAGCCTTACCCTTATAACCCTGCAGAGCACGGTTCATTATTTCATTCGTCCTGTGCGTGATTTTTGCTTTGGCTCACAATAATATTGGGCATTTTCTTCTTATAGTTGACGGATGCTCCGTGACTATCATTCGGGCTTCTAGGTTTCTTCTGCTTTAATGCCTATTTTTTTAGTTCATCAACAAGTCCTTGAAGTGTCTTTGCCCCTAAGCATTACAAGGCATAAATAGATTGCGTCAGGATAGGGTCTCAATTATTTGGTGTTTGGAGAACATATGAAAGGAGGCTTTCGTGAAGTGGGGCATGAAGAAGAACGTCAGGATCCACAGGTGCCATTTTGATATGGAGCTACTTTGACAAGAGGTTCTCGTGTTTCTTTGTTTATGCGTTTATTGATCGATT
The DNA here is from genome assembly GCA_964513245.1 of uncultured Candidatus Bathyarchaeia archaeon. Taxonomy (GTDB): domain Archaea; phylum Thermoproteota; class Bathyarchaeia; order Bathyarchaeales; family DTEX01; genus CAZELO01. The sequence goes on from CAZELO010000005.1 coordinate 55,690, forward strand.
TCCTTGGTCTTAGGGAACGCTGCTTTTATCCTGTTGATGAATCTGTCTTCGAAGTTCCATGCCTCAAGCGTGTCTGTCACTTCCTCCATGAAATCTTCCTTTGTATATTCTTCGGGTTTTCCCGTTGCTTCGCCAAGCGCGATTCCGCAGACACGGAGGTATACTCCCTTGTCGGCTGGTGAGATCACTATGTGGACACCTGATCTTTGAGCCGCCTGAACATAGTCATCTAGACCTAAGGGATACAGCAGAACCTTGGTGATTAGCGGTATTAGTGAGCCTTCACCCGCAAGAATTGTCGTCTGTTCCTGTTCAACCGCCTCCCTCTTAATTATTTTCAGGCGCATGTCCCTCAAGATTTTGTGACAGACATCGGTCACGCTGTCAACAGTGGCATCTGGAATCAGGAATGTCCTCTCCAAACAGACAGACATGCTTACACCACGTTTTCCCCGTTCTTCCCTATCTCAGTGTTCTCTCTCATAACCTAAAAGGTTTTCCAAATACCAATTCTCTCGACACATATTCATCGTAAGAACACATGCACATCGGCGTGACCAGTACAATAACCAGCCCTCGCAAAGAAACTGTGATCCTTCCAAGTTAACAGTTCACAACCCAAAAAGGTCCTGAGGCTCCCTTATGTTGTCCCCTAAGCTTTCTGGCAGGGATTCTGAAGAGAACTTCTGAAATGAACCTTGTGCTTGCTATGCGATTATTTTGTAGACCTTGTCTTCTTCCCTAACTCTCTGAGCCGTCTTCATGCCTACGCTTTGGCCGCCTTGAGCCGTGGCCACGTTCTTGTGTTCTATCTGCATTGACTGCACGGTCTGCTCGAAGCCTGTGGTTGCGCCGCGTACGAGGATTCTGTCGCCGACCGAAAGCGTGTCCGTCAACTCTATCACGGCGACGCCTATCTTCGTGAAGTAATGGGTAATCCTGCCTATCATCTTAATTTTTCTCTCAGCCATTTTCAGCTATCCCCATCAAAGAATAGCTTTACTACGCTTAAATGATTTTTCCTATAATGTAAATCAAAACAGATGCCAAACAAATGCCCGCTGTTGCTGGATTCACAGTGATTCCAGTGTGACCGACTTCTTCTCGGTTTTGGCGATGAACCCTTCTACTTCGCTGATGGATGTGGGACCCTCCATCGGACCGAACTTTGTCACCTTTATGGCGCCAGATGCCCCTGCAAACTCCATAATCTTCTGCATTGACCAGCCTTTCAGCAGACCGCAGAGGAAGGCGGCGTCGTACACGTCTCCGGCGCCTGTCGGGTCGACTTCCGAAACATCAAATGGCGGCTCGAAGAAAGTCTCTTCGCCGGTAACTGCCGCTGCGCCTTTGTTCCCCATCTTTATGACCGCGATCTCTGGTCCCATACCTGTTAGCTTCTTTCCCGCCTCAACCGGGTCCCTGCTTCCCGTCAGCGTTGCTGCCTCATCTCTGCTGGGCAATACGACTCGGCTTGCCCTGATCACCGGCTCGCATATCTTTCTGATAGTTTCTACGTCCAGAAGCTCAGGTCTAAGATTAGGATCAAATGACACTGTTACGCCTGATCGCCGAGCTGTCTCCACAGCCTTGTAACAGGCTTCTCGGCTGCTCTCGTTCAGGGCTAAGGAGGAACCCATCACATGCAGGAGATTGGCGCTTCGAAAGTATCCTTCTTTTATGTCATCTGAGCAGAGTTGACCTGCCGCGGAATGCCTAAGGTGGAATATGAACTTCCTCGCGCCGGATGAGTAGTACATGACAAAGGCTGTGCCCGTTGTGTATCCTTTGGCTACACGGATAGAGCTGACGTCAACCCCGTCCCTGCCGAGGCGATTGAGCAGGAGCTGGCCGAATTCGTCCTCGCCGACCGCGCCGATGAAGCCTGTGCTGGTGCCCAATCTTGCCGCTGCGTCTATGAAGATGGCTGGTGCGCCACTGGGGTACGGTCCCAGATAGACGCCGGGGGTGCTGTGGGGCACATCTAGTTCTTTGCGCATGATCTCAACAAGTATCTCGCCGAGGGATATTATGTCTGGGCACATGTCACGCACCTTACAGCCTCACAATCTGTCACGTTCAGGCTAATTAGCCTTAGCGTGTTCAGCGTTTTCGGACATTTGTACGAGCTCAGTTTAATATAAGGAAAGGGGTATAATGTTTGGTAGGGAGACATGCGTATTGAGTTCGTTGGAGAAGACCAAGATTCGAATTTTGAAGGTCGAGGACCGCGCGAAAGACTCGTGGGTTGACATGGGCCTAAGGCAACTGCGCGAGGGCGAAGTACGTTTCTATAGGGTGAGCGATCCGCTTACGGGTGAATGGCTCTTCAAAGTCTGCTCGGACGAAGAGATGCACAGAGCCACGGTGAAGGCATTGAAGTGTCCGCCTGGTGAAGGCTTCGCGCAGATAGAGGGCGACACGATGCTTTTCCAGCAGAGCCTCGTGAAAGACTGCTATTATGATATCATATCTCTGTCCTATATGGATGAAGAGAGACGGCTCAGGAGGCACGTGATAGCCAAAGACGAGGAAGTACCCGTGATAATCAAGGCAAACTTCAAGGTTGTGCCCTACGAAGAAGCCACAGACAAGAAAGCAATAGGAAAGAGGCTAGCTACACTATGCGAAACCAAAGACGGCAAAGAGATGATCCTATTATTCCTCTTCGAACGGGCTTGGCCTATCTCCGAGATACGTGTGGACCTCGCAACCAAGAAAGTTGACCTGCTTAAGCTCATCAAGGACGCTGAAAAAGCCTCAATCGAAGAAGTCTACCAATCAGCGGCAGAGCAGTATGATCTGGCAAAGGACGATGTCGACAGCATCCTACGGCTCTTAGAGACAGAGGGAAAGATAACCAAGCTTAACGGCTACGTCAAAACGAAGCGCTGACCCGAGGCTGCCAAAAAGCATTACAGGACTTTCTGATCCGTTCAGCCCCTCCGCTGTTGATCTAGAGGAGCCCCCAACAATAACTGACGCTGGTTAAAGTTATTAATGGGTTCTCAATTACTTTTTGCACGCTTGCCAAAGCGGGGGTGTCCGAGTGGTCAAAGGAAGCAGGCTTAGGACCTGCTGCCGCAGGGCTGCGCGGGTTCGAACCCCGTCCCCCGCACCAAAGTAAACATGTGTCTTTCTAACTATGGCAACGGGCCTGCTGTGATTTTTTCAACGGTCTTTGTGGAAGAAACGGCAAAGTCTTATATCCTCACTCGCCCCGAAATTAAGCTCAAAGGTGGAGAAAGATTGCCCTTAAAAGTCGGTTTCATCGGCTGCGGCGGAAGGGCTCGGGATCATATGAAATGTCTATGTTCCTTGCCCGAGGTGAAGATGGTTGCCTTTGCCGACATTGCGAAGGCTCAGGCAGACATGTGTGCAGAGAAGTTCGGCGGAAACGCCTACGTGGATCATCGCTCAATGTTGAAGACGGAGGATTTGGACATTTGCTATGTCTGTCTGCCGCCTTTTGCCCACACTGACCAAGAGATTCTATGCGCCGAAAAGGGCATAGCCCTCTTCGTTGAGAAGCCCGTGGCTTTAACCATGGAGAAAGCAAGGGAGATTCACCGCGCTGTAGAGAAGGCAGGGGTAATAACCCAAGTTGGCTATCAGCTAAGGTTCAAAAAGGAATTGGTCGCCACAAAGGACATCCTCCAGAATGAGGGGGGACGAATAGCCCTGTTTCAATCTTTAGGCTACGGTAGGGTGGCTGGTGGGCCAGAACACTGGTGGAGGCGGGTGGAGCTCAGCGGAGGACAACTCGTGGAACAGTCTACCCATGTGGTGGATCAGGCAAGGTGGTTCGTGGGCGAGGTGGAAGAGGTCTTCGCATACTTCGAGATGAACCTTCTCAAGAAACTGCCCAACTTCAACATTGAAGACGCCTCAGTAGTAGCCCTAAAATTTGCCAACGGCGCCATCGGGAACATTACGAACACCTCTGCCACAAAGCCTGGCGGAAAGGTAAGCGGCTTCCACGTAGTCGCTGAGAACTTGCAGATAAACGGCTTCAACGGAATCAAGGTTATACGTGACGGAGAAGCCGTGGAAATAAAGTGCCCAGAACACGATCTCACACTTGAGGCAAACATGCATTTCATTCAATCCGTCACAGAGGGAAAACAGACAAGGGTCCCCTACAGCGAGGGACTAAAGGATTTGGAAGTCACCTTGGCAGCCGTCATGTCAGCCAGAACAGGCAAACCAACGAAGCTTCCGATGCCGTAAAACAGAAGGATACGGACCCCTCATTTCTGTGGTTACTCCTTTTTTGAAGACCATTAGGTTATTCTCTGACGACCTAGATTAGAATCAAGAACAGGAAAGGCTTTTCTAGAGAAAATTTCTGCTGAAAAAATGGGCACGCAACAAATATAAATTGTTTTTTCTTTATTCATGTAAATGAGGGTTGAGATTTGCCTTATTGCGGATACTGCGGAAAAGAGTTGGCGGAAGGAGCAAAGTTCTGCCCCAGCTGCGGAGCACCAATAGTCGTGGAGACCGCTCCACAGGTTCCGCCTCGACAGGTTCCTGAGAGGAAAAGACCATCGCATCTGGTTGCGAGACCTGTAGGGATCAGCGTCCTCGCATTCTTGGAGGCCATAGTCAGCCTTTTCACATTAATTGGTGGAATCGCCTTGAACGGGCTTGCTGTCTTTCTTGCAGCTGGAGGATGGGGCGTTATTCCTCAGCAAGAGTTGGAGAGGGCTTTCCGCGAGATGCCGTGGGCTCAGGCATTCGCTGGCGTGCAGCTCGCATCTTTGACAACTGCAGTCTTGATGGCTATTGGTGTCATAGTTCTGCTAATAGCGATAGTAGGTTTGGTGATGGCTTGGGGTCTGTGGGCAGCCAAGAGGTGGGCTCGCACAGTCACAATGGTCCTAGCAGCGATAAGCATACTGTCAGGGATCTTCAGTCTTCCCGGAAGCATCATCAGCATCCTAATATATGCGGCAATAATCTACTACCTAACGCGCCCACACGTAAAGGCGTATTACAACAGATAATAATGTTTGACTATCTTTTGCAAATTCATAAACGATATAGTTCATGAAATACAACACTTTAAGCGTGTGGTGTCCCAAGATTGCGTCCGCACGAACTGGAAAGGAAAAATGTGCTTTCGAAAGACGCTAGGCAGTTGGGAACAGTGACAGGTGTTGAACTAGATATACCAACTTGGAAAGCAACACACCTAGTAATGGGATTATCAGACAAGATGCTGCAACCCTTCGGATTAACGTTGGAAAAGACTCCCGGCATAAAACAGGTAGAAATTCTAGTTCCAGTGGAAACCATAGAAACAGTCGCTGATTACATTATTCTCAACAAGACCGTAGAAGAGTTGAAACCGATCATCAAAAAGGCTCCTTGATCGCAACGCCGTCTTTTGCGTGGCAGAAGAAAAAGAAGGCATCAGAAACAGATCGCTGGAATGCACGCAATTCTATCTGGTGCAATAGTTAGGCTTGACCCTCTTTTGTTTGCCAACTAGCTAGCAAGCATGCTTTGAATATCTGTTGCAGATTCATAAATGATATAGTCTCCGAAATACAACGGAGTTAACCGGCGACATCCACTATGACAAAGCACCGTGAAACTTTTGCAGAAGAGATACGGGAACAGACCCGAGCAATCTTCAACCGAAAAGAGAACCCCGTTCCAGCACAGCCGCAGATAGACCGCAAACAAAATATGCCCTCAAAGAGTTTTGAACCCTCAACGACCTTCTTCAAGGTCTTTTCAGATACGGTGAGCGAAAAATCGAGGCCAAGTGTAAACATAGATTTGAAGAACAATCCAAGGCTAGCCCATTCTTCAGACAAGAAACCTCAACAGAACGCATCCGAAAAGACCGCGGACATTGCGCAGACTCAGCCTCAAGATTCTGGAAAGGAATCCCCAGCCAAATTTGAACCTTCAGCCAATTTTCACAAGATTTTTTCAGGGATAATCGGCAAAGATAAGTCCAGCACCAGCATCAGTCTTAAAGATAACCCAAGGCTTACACATTCATCCAGCAAACAACAAGAGTGAGACACAGACGGAAGAACCATCCCGCTTCAAGAACTTACCCTTATCTGCGATCAACTACCTAAGAAACAGATAGAAACAACTGTGCACAGCCTTGAAAATATTAAATCTGGAACCAAATATATTTCAGGGGTAAGACAGACCGCCTGAAAAATGGAGAGAAGATTGCATGAAGATTTTGGTCACGGGAGGAAGCGGACGCATCGGTCGCTATGTTGTACGAGAACTTGTGGAATCGGGACACAACGTAACCAGCATCGATATTTCCCCATGGACTGATTCCCCCTGTCGTACAATGCGAATAGATATGACAAAAGCTGGCGAGGTCTACCAAGCTTTAGCGTCGGCACAGGCTGAAGCCGTAGTTCACCTGGCCGCTTGGGCCAATGCCGGCATAGTTCCAGACACGGATACTTACGGAGATAACGTGAAAGGCGCCTTCAACCTATTCCAAGCCTGCGCAAACCTTGGAATCAAACGTATAATCTCCGCTTCAAGTGCGCAGGTCTACGGTCTAGCCAAAGCCCCTCCGGTTTATGTGCCATTGGACGAAGCCCATCCGCTGCGCCCAGCTAACTCTTATGCCCTCTCCAAGATGGCCAGCGAACAGGCTGCGGATTATTTCATTGCCCGTTGGGAACTCACGATTCTGTCCTTTCGCTTTATGGGGATTCGAGCTCCAACAGAGCTTGATAAAGAGATCGAACAGATGGCGCAATACCCCCGTAGTGGCGCCAGACTACTCTGGACGCTGACGGATGCCAGAGATGCTGCGTTGGCATGTCGGTTAGCCTTGGAAGCGGAAGACGTACCTTCTGGACCCTACAATATTACGGGATCACGTATTGTGCTGTCAGAACCAACTGCCAAATTGATCGAACAATACTTTGGAAGCCAGACGAAAATTATGAAGCCTATTCCTGATCACAGCTCTCCCATGAGCTGCACCCGAGCGGAAGCAGCCTTCGGGTATCACCCACGTTTCCTCTGGTCTGTTACGCAGCGTCACCCAGAAGACTAGTGAACATACGCAGGCGGTGATGTATGCATCGCCATAAATGCTACTTCATGAAAGAAGGCACGGCGTCCTCCACTATCCTTTGGCGGTCAATGCTTTCAAAAAAGAAGGGGGATATGCGGGAGACTCACCAGCTTACGAGGGATTCGGACTCCGTCTCTCACGCTCTTCAACGAACCCTCCTTACTTTTTGGGGTTACTTGCGTTTCCTACAAATCTTGTAGCCGTCTTAACGAAGGACAGAATGTCCCTCAAGTCTGAGATGGAGGGTCCAGTCCATTCATCTGTGTCCATGCGGTAGGCGTCACGTGTCTCTTCGTAAGGCACATGGATCAACAAGGATTGCATGCCGACAGCTGATGCTCCTGTAAGTTCCTTGTTGTTTCCATCACCTACATACAGACAATTCTGCGGTGCAACGCCAAGCCGCTTGCATGCAAGTATGTAGATTTTTGGGTTGGGCTTCCTCATTCCTACGTGGCAAGAGAAGATTGCCGCATCTATCAAAGGAGCGAACGGCGTACTCGGCCAAAGAACTGGGAGCTCTGATGAACAGTCAGTGATCAAACCAATTTCATAACCTTCAGCTCTTAGCTGGGCAAGTGTATCTAGGGCTCCTTGACGTGGAGTTAATGCTTTCTTATAAAAACGGAATCGTATATCGGAGGCTGCTTTTATCTGAGCGTCAGTAGCAAGGCAGCCGAGAACCCGGCAAATATGTGCAATGTTTGCCTCTATGGTTGGAAAGAGACCTGTTGCCCGTTCAGGAAAGGTTTCAACCCACATCCTTGTAAAATCATCTCCCGTTGCCGAAAGAACCTCAGCCATTTCTGACAGCGCACGCTCATGTTCTCGGATAGAGAAGTTGTCCACAAGCGTCCCGAAGAAGTCAAAGATTATGGCCTTCCATTTCATAAGCCCTCAGCCCAACATTTCAATTCAAGGGACTACCATTTTAATTTGTTGCAACGTCAAGAAAAGGTTATTTTCTTTCTTCTTTCAGTATTTCTGCGTAGAGCTTCAAGTCGTTCAATGTGCCGTTACAGACTTTCATCTTGCCTTTCAGATTTTTGGAAGAAGTCATGACAACGTAGATGTGTCCACAATTAGGGTGAAAAGAACATTTCTCTTCTATCTGTTTGAGTGTTAGGCGGACTCCATCTATTATGAACACTTCTCTTGCTTTTCTTAATCTCCTATGTTTGTATCTACGTTTCTTCTTTTTTTGTTTCTTCATTTTTCTAAAATATGATTGTCTGGGCTATATTTTTTCTTTACCTATTTTCAGCATCCCCCCGTCGGCTTTTATGAACGAGCCTGATGGCGACGCTCATGAAGCTCTTAGAGGAGCCATTAGGCGGCGATGTTGAGGAAACGAGTCTCAAAGATAATATCTCTCATTCTGATACCGTGAATGTTTATTTTGCGGCAAACGAATATTCTATGGCGGAGATAACCCTGATGGAAGAGGAACCTGGGTTCATAGTCAAGTTCTTTGACAAAGCCTACGAAGACAAAAGCATCTTAGAATTGACAAAAGCACCAGTAGACGCGATAAGCGGAGTCAGCAAATCAGATGCAGAAGACCTGAAGAAGGCCTTCGGGATTAAGACAGTTGAAGATCTAGCCATGAACAAATATGTGAGACTGGCTCAAGGGATCAATCTTTTCTCAGCTTGTTCTGGACAGATCTTAGATAGAAAGTTTGAATCTAAGGAATACGAAAACCTTGCAGAGAAGCCTGTGTCTGCAATATCTGGAGTCTCGGAGGGAGATGCAGCTCTTCTAAAGAAAGCTTTTGGGATAGATACGATTAGAGAACTGGCAGAAAACAAGTATGTAGCCATAGCTCAAGCAACGGTATCGCTAGCTTCTTTAGTACAAATTCTGAGAGATGCTGGAATTCTCTAGACAGAAAACTTGCATCCAGAGCCCCCCAATTCCCACCTTTTTTGTCCCCGAAGAAAGCGGAGATCGACCTTCTAATGATGCCAACGAGGCTGTTCATGTCAATGCGTCGGCTGTGTATGTAAGGGGCAAAACTTTGGAGGCTACATGGTCAATTCAAGGCGGCAGAAAGGTTGGAAATCGATCCATGGACCGTTGACGAGGTACGGGAAAAGTCTGGTAGAGACATAGACGAGTTTAAAGAGACCGGATTGACCGCAATACCATTTTTTCATATTAAACATCCATCTACATGCTGTAAAACACTAAATACACAAAAACAAGTAATGAAGGAAGCAAGTAGCGCTGGGCTCTAGTTAACCCTGTATAGTCGAGTATGTTATATAAGTATAAGAACCCTTTCTGGGATAGAAAAACAGCACAGTGACGGAAAATGGAAGCTAGAGAAATTGCTTCGTTGCTTCGCGAACTAAGCCAAAGTTATGAAGAGTTCGGCAAAGCAATGGAGGAAACTGCAAAAACAACAAAGCCATTGAAACGACTAATCGGAAAAACAGAAACAGAAAATGCTGAAGGCGCTCGACTGATCAAGATCGGCATGGCTCTAATTGCATTTCCAGACCCTCCCGGTTTTCCATCCGATATTGCAGGAGTCTCGCTGGTTCTTGCGGGTCTGGCGAAGAGGAAGATGAAGCCAATCACAGCAGCAGATGTAAATAAAAACTTTCACGATGCAGTAAAAGGGATAAAGGATATAGAACGTGAATTGACTTCTCTATGCTGACAGCGAGACAGGTTTCTCGCTTAACTTCTTCAACCAGCCAAGCAGATTAGAACAAACAGACCTAGTGGTGAACCAAGATTTTTTCTGCTTGTACCAAAAAAAGAGGGGGGCATCTTGAATCTAAGAACTTTATCTTAACAGTATCGGAGGCATGAACCATAATCCATATATCCTCCAAAGAGATTGCAAGGACAACTTGACGAACGGAGAAGATGTGGAGGGACGATTGGAAGTATGAGCCGTCTACGCGTTGCCTTCATGGGCTTTCGACACGGACACATATTGACCGTGTATAGGCACGCAGAGAAGATCGACGGGCTTGAGATTGTCGCTGCCTGCGAAGAAGATGAAAACACGCGGCGGAAAATGGTCGGCGGCGATGTCAAGATCGCTCACGATAACTACGAGAAGATGCTTGATGAAGTTGATTGCGACATTGTCGCGGTCGGCGACTACTTCAGCAAGCGCGGTCACATAGAAATCGAAGCCTTAAAACGTGGAAAGCACGTCCTTTCGGATAAGCCTCTTTGCACATCGCTTAAGGAACTCTACGAGATAGAACGCCTTTCGAGAGAGAAGGGTCTGTGCGTAGGTTGCCAGCTTGACATGCGCGACCTCGGCAAGCAGAAAAAGCTGCGTCGGCTCATCTTTGAAGAACAGATTATCGGTCAGATCCATGCTATTTCGTTCGGCGGTCAGCATCCACTGTCTTACGGTAACCGGACAGCATGGTATTTCGAAGAGGGAAAGCATGGGGGCACAATCAACGATATTGCGGTACATGCCGTAGACCTGATTCCATGGATCACCGGTAGACGCTTCACCACAGTTAACGCGGCACGCAATTGGAACGCATGCCTCAAACAGGTTCCGCATTTCAAGGATTCCGCCCAGTTCATGCTGACTATGGATGACGGCTGCGGAGTCTTAGGTGACGTTTCGTATCTGGCACCTAACAGTTTCGGCTACAACCTTCCCATGTACTGGCGGTTCACCTACTGGGGACAAGAAGGCGTAATTGAAGTGGACAAAGCGCACGAAGGCCCAATGCTTTATAGAAATGGCGAAAAGGAGATGCAGCTGATTGAGCCTGAACCATCGATCCCCGGAGGCTACTTCCTTTCTTTGATAAGCGAGATACAAGGCAAAGCCCCATCACTGAGCACAGCAGATGTGCTTGAAGCCACCCGCATCACACTGACCATCCAACAGGCAGCAGACCAGCAACTGACAAATTTGACGCTCTAGCAACGGCAAGAAAAAACAAGAGACCATTCGGCTTCCGTTAATCCTAGACACATCTCTTTTGATGTTAAGACAGCTAAAAGAAGCTCTGTTGACTCTTGGGTTGACAGCGTCCCAGTCAGTAACCTTCATATATGCGCCGAGAGAGAAGATAAAGACCATGTCGAAGAACCTTCTTGTTTGTGTTGGAACCTACACGCGGGGCGAGAGAGAAGGGATATACGTCTATCGCATCAACCTGTCCACGGGCGCTTTGAAGTTCGTCACCAAGACCGCCGGGGCGGTTAATCCTTCTTTCTTAGCTGCTGATCCCAAGAACCGCTACCTCTATGCAGTCAACGAAGTTAAAGAGATCGATGGCAATCCCGGCGGCGCAGTAAGCGCCTTCTCCATCAACCTGAAAACGGGAAGCCTAACCCCTCTGAATCGGCAGCCCTCCCACGGAACGGCTCCATGCTATCTGAGTGTGGACAAGACAGGCAGATACGTACTCGTGGCGAACTATAGTAGCGGCAGCCTATCCGTCTTTCCCATTCGAGAAGACGGGCAACTGGGCGAAGCAACGGACGTGGTTCAGCATCAGGGCTCAAGCATCAACCCTCGAAGGCAAAAGGGTCCTCACGCACATTCCATCGTTGTCGACCCCACGAACCGGTACGTCTTTGCAGCCGATCTCGGAACCGACAAAGTCATGATCTACAAGCTTGACTTGACCGAGGGAAAATTGAAACCAAACGATCAGCCTTGGGTTCAAATCAAAGCTGGAGCTGGACCGCGCCACTTAGCCTTTCACCCTAGCTGCAGGTACGCCTACCTGATCAATGAAATTGACTCCACGTTGATCGCCTTCGCATATGACCAAAGGCATGGCACACTTAAGGAGCTGCAGACGTTTCCAGCCGTTCCCGAAGATTTTTCTGGCACAAGCTACTGCGCAGACGTGCACGTCTCTCCATCCGGAAGGTTTGTCTACGGCTCCAACCGTGGTCACAACAGCATAGTCATCTACGCAATTGATGAGGCTACAGGCAAACTCATCTACGTTGACCACGAAGAGACGCAGGGCAGGACCCCCCGCAACTTCGCCATCGACCCGACTGGAACCTTTCTGCTGGCTGCAAATCAAAACACAGACACGATCGTGACTTTTCGAATAGACCCGCGGACAGGTAAACTTGAGCCGACAGGGCATGTGACCGAGGTGCCTGCTCCCGTCTGTATAAGGATTCTATGCTAAGCCGAATCTTCTAGTCGCAGGGTACACCGCGGTTTTCGGTCAGTCATATGCCGAAGGAGCCTTCAAATCTTTTATACAAGAGGCACCTTAGACATTTCCATAAATTGAGGTAGATCACAATGTTTAAAGCTGTTCACTATACAAATGTGCCGAACAAGAAAGTTGAAGAAGAACAGGCGAAGGGCTTGTACGTGAGGTGGCTGATCTCGAAGGATGACGGCGCGGACAACTTTGCCATGCGGCTGTTCGAGGTTGAACCCGGCGGACAGACGCCTCTGCATTCGCATGATTGGGAGCACGAAGTCTTCGTATTGAAAGGAACAGCCTCTGTGACCTGCGGCGACTCGGAGACACAAGTAAAGCGAGGATACACTCTGTTCATCCCGCCCAACGTCATCCACTGCTTCAAGAACGCTGGAAGAGGGCAGCTAAGCTTCCTGTGTCTAATTCCATACAAGAAGCCGTCCGGCTGCGAGTGAGACAAGCTCCAACGCTTAGACGAAGGTAACGGTTACCTCGCCGAGAGAACTGAACTCGGCTCTGTACTTGTCTCCGCGGCTTACTGGAGTTATCGGCGTAAGCGTGCCCGTCATGACTAGCTCGCCTGCTTCTATAGCCTTTCCGCGTTTTTCCAGTTCCTGAGCCAGCCAGATCACGGCGTTTGCTGGATGATCCAGCGCGTTTGAGCCTTTGCCTTCAGCCATTTTTTCACCGTTCCTGTAGATCACGTCTTTGACTTCCCTTAGGTCTATGCCCTTCAGGTCTGTCCAGCCGTTGCCGCCTAGCACGATGCGGCCTGAGAACCCGTTGTCTGCAAAGAAGTCCTGATATGGGCATTTCCAGTCTTTGATGCGGGCGTCACATATCTCAAAGGTAGGTCGTACGCCTTCAGTTGCCTTCAAGACCTTCTCAATAGTAAGATCTGCTGCCGAAAGGCGACTTTTAAGCTTAAAGCAGATTTCGGTCTCGATTCTTGGGGCGATCAGTTCATCCATGCGGCAGACATCGCCGCTCTTCATAACCATGGTGTCCAAGATATAGCCATATGTCGAGCCGGGCAGACCCATCTTCTGCCGAGCGGCTATGTTTGTGAAGCCAACCTTGTAGCCAGCCATTTTTTCGCCTCTTTCGAGCCTTTGGCGGATTCCTTCTTCAGCTATTGCCTTGGCTTCGTCTAAGGTTAGTCCCCCTGGGACCATGTCTGAAACGGGACCAATGGGAGTTCTCGTTCTTTCTGCCCTTTGCAGGCTTTCCAAGATCTGTTGATATTTCATTCGCTGTTCCTCCTAAACACTTAACCCTATGATGCCGTACACTTATTTCTTTCTTTTGGCGAAGCCAGCGTCGGTGTGCTCCTTAGTCAGCCTAGCCCTCTACAGGAAGTGTTTGCCAATCAAGTCGCGGTAAATAGACTTGACGTTTCACATGTATCGCGTATTTTCAATCGATAGTTCGGGAAACGCCTCTGCAAAGGCATGACACATTTTTCTTATCTTGCCAACATGCCCAGCACGTCGAACTGCATCTCTCTGGGTTCGCTGAGAGTTTCTATCCGCTCTGAAAGCCCTTTGTCCGATTTCACGGTTCCGCAGAGGCTTTCGGAGATCCACATTTGCTTGAGATCAAGCGTGTTCTTGATTCTGACAACCTTCGCCTTCTCGGGGTTGACTGGCCCGCACAGCATCAGTCCCTTCGATATTGCTTCGCGGTCGCTTGGTAGGAAGACAGGCACTCTTGAGGTTTCTGTCCAGCATGCTGTGAGGCAGTTGACGAAGGTTGACTGATAGTCGATCTTGTCCACTGCTTTCTTGGTCGTTATGTCCGCCAAGCCAATGCCTATCGCGTTTCCATGGGTCCCATCCGAAAGATCTAGAACAACTATTCGTTTTATGTTCGGCGTCCGCGGGTCGGATTCGCCTGGAACCCAGAACCTTCCGACGACGTTGGTGTCCATTCCGATGCCGCTTATCTCCTTGCCGATCTCATCAATAATGAGCAGGTCTATCTCCTTGAAGGGTATCCTCGCTATGAGCCGTTTCGCCTCCTCTAAGAGCTCCGTCTCCTCTCGCTCAATCTCTTCTGGTTTCAAGGCTCTGACCTTGGCTATCTCGTGAAAAGCATTCTCGACGATTGCGAGTCCCAGGATTATGGGCGCCTTCTTCAATATGAGCTTGGCTGCCGCGGGCAAATTCTCGTGGTAACCTTCAGCCTGATAGCGGTGTATCATCTCGGCGCCCTTCTGCTTGCCGAGGCCTATGGCCATCATCTTCATAAGTCCGCTTTCTATTCGGCCCTTGAAGTCCGTGTGCGGCTTGACCCTGTTGACTACGATTATGCCGTCGGAACGCAGAGCCAGTTGATCGACATAGACAGGTTCACCGTTCGCCAGTCTGCCGATTTCGTCAACCTCCATCGACGCATGTATTGGCGCTCCAATGCTTTCAGGCGTTATGCCGAGGCTCTTCAGAACCCGCGTCTGGCCTTCAGGTGATGCGCCCCCATGGCTGCCCATGGCCGGAATTATGAAGGGCTCGCCGCCTATCTTCTTCACCTCGTCAACGACTATGGCTAGGATTTCTGCATAGTGCGCGATGCCGCGGCTGCCAGCCGTTATGGCTATGCGCATGTGGGGTTTGACATGTTCGCGTAGCCCAGCCTTTTTCAGTTCGCTTCTTACGGCTGAAACGAAGTCCTCGATTTTTGGTGCAACAATCTTCTGCCTGACCTCAACCATCCTAGGAAGCGACATTCCAAGCCACAACTTATTCTTCTGTTGTTGATGGAATTAAAGATTTATGGCTAAATCCGCTTAAATGTTTGCGGTTATCTGCAAAAGGAGGTCCGATTTCTTGGGCTTGCCACGGAATAATGCTATCGGAAAGTTGACAAACAGCAGGTTCTAGATGCCCAGAAGCCCAAATGCAAAAAGATTTTAATAACGGAGAGCCGTAGATTTCCTGTTCGAGCGGCCGTAGTCTAGTCTGGTCCAGGACGTCGGCCTGCCACGCCGGTGACCCGGGTTCAAATCCCGGTGGCCGCACCAAATCTAAATTTTTGAATACGTTTGTTTCTTTTTTATGATTCAGGTTGGATGCCTTATTTAGCGGTGGCAGGTTGGAAACTCTTGTGTTGCAACAAATGGGAGAACGACTTGGTTAAGCTGGATTGGCAACCTCTTGCGACTGGAATGGATTTTGGCTGTGCTTAAAAAAAGAGAACCAGACAGAGCGTTTTAGGCGTTTTGTTGATAGATTTGTTCTCTCGCCCCTGCGCATCGTCTCATTGGTCGCAGGGTTTACGAAAGAGAACTTCATTCTAAATCTTCTAACGTTCTTGCTTCATTCTTCAGGAAACCAATGTCATTTGCTCCGTGTATATCTGTTTTCAGATGATCTACAATAGTGGAAACATGTTTATGGGAGCTGTAGTTATGGCAGTGATTCTTTTGTCCATTTGAAAATTCCATCTTTCTCGGGCTACCGAACTAATTTGCTGGAATGAGGTTATCTTATTTTGTTTCCGCAGTTTTGGCAGAAATCGGCGTCGGGACTTATGGGTTTACCACATTGAGAACAGTAACGAATTGTTAATGTTGTAGGTTCTTTAGGTTTCTCGGTCAGTTCAACTTTTGAAGGTACAAGTCCGCTCCCCTTCGCGGTCATAGAGTAGTAGAGGAAAGTCGTTGTGATGGGCAGAAGAGGTAGAACAAAGGCACTGGCCACATTCGCAACAATCGAGCTTACAAACCCAAATGGACCGCTTATTGCAGCCGCTATCCCGGATGCGATTACCTCAATGATGAGTACAATGAATAGGACCGCAAAGGTTCTACCCCAACGTTTACTCACTAGTTCCTCGCTTCTTCCTAGACTTCCCAGTGCGCCAGTGCCCTCAATTATTATTGCTGGCACCACTAGAGAAAACATGATCGCAAGTATTATGCCGGGAACTACAAGACATATCAAACCTATGATGATCGATATGGATGTTAGAATTCCAGATCCAAGCAACGAGAGGAGCTTGGATAAAGCGAAGTTGAAGCTCTCATCAAGTCTAGCGTGACCTTTTTCTAAAATATCTGAGGAGTATTTTACAGCTGTACCATTTGCTATGGTGATTAAAACCCAGCTTGCGATTGCTAACAATATTACTGCAACAAATAATTCTAGGAGTCCAGATAAGTCTAGTCTGGATGGTGGGATAGGATACGTCAGAAACCCAACAAAATTCATCACAGCACTAATAGTTCCGTTGGCTATCCCTACAACCAAGAAAGGCACTAAGAAGTCAACAAACCTAGCCTGATAGAGATGAAATGAACGTCTAACGATTTCATCAAAAGAGAGCTCCTGAACTGGTTTTCTCAAGAGATCATCCACAGAACCCATTGGATTGATGCCCCCAGGAAATAATCCATTCGTTCCCTACTAACCTATCCCTGACGCAGGTTATTTAACCTTTCTTTCTCGCCCGTCCAAAGCCAGTGTAATATAGCCTACACAATTTTTCAGCAGACACATGAGCCCTCAACAATAAAGTCATAACGAAAATTTGATTCAGATCGTATAAGATATGGGCAAAGAACAGCCTAAAACTTGTCTTTTGTGGGAACTTTTAGAATGTGAACTTTTACCCTGCTGTTAAGTTCATCTTAAGTTTCAATTTTTCTGCGTATTTCTTTTAGAATTTGAAAAGGTTAATTAATTCGTCAGGTTGAAGGTTAAGGGTGGTCATTATGGCGCGACCTGATTGGGATAGGTACTTTTTGGATTTGTGCGAAGCTGTTTCTAAGCGTAGTACCTGCGACCGAGGAAAGACTGGGTGTGTAATTGTTAAAGACAAACGTATCATGACAACTGGTTATGCTGGTTCGCCTATGGGGCTGCCGCACTGCAATGAAGTGGGGCATGATATGCGCAAAGTCATCGACGATAACGGCAGCGTTTCACAGCACTGTGTACGCACACTTCATGCAGAACAAAATGCAATCATTCAAGCTGCAAGATTCGGCATACCTCTTGACGGCGCAACGCTCTATTGTAAGATGACCCCGTGCAGAATATGCGCGATGATGGTGATAAATTCTGGTATCAAGCGCGTGGTCTGTGAAAGGCACTATCATGCGGACAAAGACACAATAGAGCTATTCAAACTGGCAAACATCGAATTGGTTGTAATGAGCGAAGACATCGAAGAATACGATAGACAGTAGTCTAAGCCACTTTTTAGGAATCCCCACATTTCTGAGCCAAACTTGAGTCTTGCGTCTCCAAACTGCCTCAAAATGCGTCATTCCTGTGCTATTCTACGCACGCTCGCTGCTTCTGAAAATAGACAAGGAAAGATTAATAGATGAAGATAGAAGCTTTTAGTTTGTGGGGATGTTTCCTCTGGCTCACTATCTTATAGACGCTGAAGCGGCAGTGGAAGGTGTGCGGCTCACTCTTTTCGACACCTCCGCGAATGCCTTGAAGCAGGTTTTGGACAAGAATTATAGGTCCTACTTTTTTGTTCCCCATCCCCTGAGCGAGTCCGACGAGAGCATCATTGAAGGCTTGGGCGCCCAAACCCGCGTAGAAACGAAGACTGACCTCTTCACTGAACAAGCAGTAAAGCTGACAAGGGTAGAGATACGAGACCCGTTAGGGCTCAGGCGGGCTTCAGACAAGTTTGAGAAGTCCTGGGAAGCAGAGGTTCCCTATGTCTTGAGCTACATTTACGATCGTGGGCTGGTCTTCGGAGCCCAACACGCAATCCAAGGAGACCGATTAAAGCCGATCTTCGAGGTGCCGGAAGAGGCGAAGGCAAATTTCGAAGACCGATTCCGCTACCTAAGGAGAGATGACACCGAAAAGTATGCGCTGCTGGAAAGGTGGTTCACCCTTTGCTCTCAGCCCGTTCCTGAGATCAGCCCTGAAAAACTTGGGCTGGAAAGGGCGGTTGATCCTCAAGAGTATTACCTTGCGTTCGTGCTTTCCAGAGTGGCAAACCTTCCTGTCCCTGAGGCGCTTTCCAATCGGCAGGTAAGCGGCTGGATCAAGTCCATCCTTCACAATCATCTCAGGAGAAACAACATTCTCATCCCGACTTCTAAGGAGCTGAGGCGCGGCGAAGCTATAAGGGTGGTGCAGGGGGCGCTGACTTTTCCGCCTGAGGCTGGCGTTTACTTTAACACCGTCGTCACGGATTTTGAGAGCCTTTATCCCAGCCTCATCGACGCCTATAACCTCTCATACGAAACCATAGATTGTCCCCACGCCGAGTGCACCGACAATAAGGTGCCTGGGCTCAACCATCACGTCTGCAGAAAGAGAAGGGGAGTCTACTCCGTCCTCACAGGCTCAATCAAAGACCTGCGGATACGCTGGTTCAAACCCCTAGCCAAGGACAAAAACATCTCGGATGAAGAGAGAAAACTGGCTGACGCCACATCTCAACTCTTAAAGCTGATACTGGTTTCGAGCTACGGGGTCACGGTTAGAATTCACGGTCTTGCCCGTCCCTCTCTTGCCGAATCAATCACGGCTTATGGGCGCCACAGCCTGCAGACAACATGGGACATGGCTAAGGAAGCGGGGCTACACCCCATCTACGGGGACACGGATTCTCTGTTTCTGGACGACCCCGAAGAGGAACAAGTAGACCAGCTCATAAGAAGCGTGAAGGAACGCCTCCACTTGGATCTAGCCGTGGACGTGCGTTACTCCCTTTGTGTCCTGCCCATGGCGATGAAAGCCTATTTCGGAATAATGCTGGATGGGACGCCTGACGTGAAGGGGGTAACCGCAATCAAGTCCAATTCGCCTCCGTTCATCGAGAAAACCTTCAGAAACTGCGTGAAGGAACTTGCCAACGTTAGGAATCAGGCTGAATATGAGGAGGCAAAGGAACGCGTCCAGAGAGTCGTAAGAGACGCCATAACCACCCTCAAGGCTGACAGAGTGCCAATGCAAGACTTGGAATACGCCGTGGAGGTCCACGAAGACCCTCTTGACAAGGCAGGCGAAAAGACGCTGCACCAGCCCTACCAATGCGCGTTGCAGCTGGTCGATGCAGGAAAGCCTGTCAAGAAGTGGGACGTAGTCAAATTCGTGAAGGTGAAGCCCTTCCAGTACCGCGGCAGAAACTTCACCGTCAAACCGACTGAGCTCATGAAGGACACGCGTGATGTTAACGTAGAAGATTATGTGCGTAACCTCAGAACGGCTCTCAACCAAACATTCAAGCCCATGAACATAGAATTCAAGGAAGACACGGGCAAAAAAGTCACCCTCGCGGACTTCGTATGAGGCTAAACACAGAAATAGACCAAAGCCTCTCCTCCACCTAGCTGGTCTTGAGCTGAGCAGTGAGGCTCTGCACTAGGCATTCTGGCATTTCTGGGCTTTTTTGTGGGTTTCTGGCTGAAAACAATAAGGGATTTTCGTAACTCTCCTATTAGTTTGCCCTTAACATTCCTTATAAAGATAGAGCTGTCTTCTAGTAGAATGCTAGAGAAAGAAACTAATCAAAAAAAGGCTAAGGGGAACTGGCATGAACGAAACTTTTGTGAAAAGAGGACGCCTAGAAATCATCTACGAGATACTCACGGCAAGCCGCCGCCCGGTGCGGAAGACCCGTATCCTGTACACGTGCAACCTTAGCTACGATCAGCTCCAGAAATACTTGGAGTATCTGACCTCTCACGGCTTACTGGACATCCTCAGAAGGGAACAGAGAGAGTTCTTCCAGACAACCGATAGAGGGAAAGAGTTCCTCGAAGGGTATGAACGCATGAGGGTCTACGAATAGGCTAAAGGCTCAGATAACAAGGCAGATTCAGACGCGGCTCAAAAGGATGCCGAACGCCGGTTGAGAAAAGGGCTTCAAAAGTTCTGCGATTTAGACCTTCAGTTCAGACTCATCCTTCACGAGCCTTTAATACATTTTTGCATAACCCCTTCTTCGGATGAGGAGAAAAAGATGACTGCAAAGAGGGCTAAGCTGGAGATATATCTGGATGTCTTGCGGGTAATCAAAAAGGGTACCAACAAACCCACAAGGATAATGTACAAAACTAATCTCTCCTGGAAACCCTTGATGAAGGTTCTGGGTTCGCTGGTTGAACAGGATCTTGTCCTCTCGAAGAAAGAGGGAAACCACTCGATATACGAGATAACTGAAAAAGGCAAAAACATTCTGCGATATTTCTCGAAGGCAATGGAGTCCATTCAAATAATATAGTATACATGCATCATATACGAAGTATGCTTGTCAGTCTACCCCTATCAATCAAATGAGAGAAGAAAATATTGATTTCGCGGCGCAATCTTGGCTAACTTAGCCAACAACACTAACCAAAAAAGAAAAATGGCCCTCCACAGGGCACGCTTGTTTCCCTTTATATGCTTTCAGATTGTGTAGAATATTTAGCTGGTTGGTGGTCCCTTGCTCAATCTGTCCCAGTCAAGCTTCTTTGCAACAGCCTTCAGGTGCGACTTCAAGAGTTTCTCTGCAGTTTCCCATCCGATTCTTCCGGCATTCCATGTTACGAGCGGGGGGTAGAATGACGCTTCTTTGAATTTGGCTTTGTTCCCCTCGACTTCGAATTTTATGTAGCCGAGTTCTCTCAAGTAGCACGAGTCGTTGGGACAGAGAATGTCGATTTCTTGTAGCTCATGCTTCAGGTAAAGCACCTTGTATTCTTCTGGGTCTTCTATCACTCTGCCACATGGGCATTGGACTTTCTCGGACTCCGCCATGTCCTTCACCTCTTTATGCTTCAAACTCCTTAGGTGTTAGTACGAGCGCTCTCTTCCGTTCTATGTTTTCTACTTCGCCGTCCCTGAGGAAGATTACACGGTCGCTAATGTCAATCATTTTCAAATCGTGAGTAGCACAGATGATCGTGGTTCCCCTCTCAGCCTTCAAGCGGTACAAGAGCTGAACGATGGCGAAGCCGGTGTTAAGATCAAGGTTCCCCGTGGGCTCGTCAGCAAGAATTATCGCGGGATCGTTTGCCAGAGACCGCGCAATGGCAACTCTCTGTTGCTGGCCGCCGCTGAGCTCCGTGGGTCTATGGTCAACACGGTCACCGAGTCCGACAAGAGTCAAGAGTTCAACCGCCTTCTTTTCTCTGTCTGCCCTTGGCACGCCCAAAAAGGTCATTGGCAAGGCGACGTTCTCTTTGGCTGATAAGACGGGTATTAGGTTGTATGTTTGGAAGATGTAGCCGATCTTTCGGCATCTCAGCCAAGCCATTGATTTTGACGGTATTTTTGACAGGTCCACCCCATCGATGAATATGTCACCTTTGGTAGGTCTGTCGATCCCTCCGATCATGTTGAAAAGCGTAGTCTTGCCGGAACCTGAGGGACCCATAAGTGAAAGGTATTCACCGTGCGGAATTTCGATGTTTATTCCGCGCAGAGCGTGAACGTCTCCACCTCTTAGATGATAGGTCTTCTGTACATCCACGACCTTGACAGCGGGTACTTCTCCCATTAGAAAGGCACCTCTCCACAGCGCTGATTATTACGCTGAAAGATATTTATATAGTTAATGTTTGAAACGGGTTTTCAGGGATGCCTTTTTCCTTTGCAGGGTTCACGGGTGATTGTCTGTGAAGATTCTTGTCATCACGTCTTCTATCTTTCCGTGCATGGTTAGAGCCGATTGAACGAATTCTTCGCCTTTCGGAGTGAGCGAATAGATTCTTCTCCTCTCGCGCCATCCTCCTCGGATGAGTCCCCTTCTTTCCAGCGCATAAAGCAGCGAGTAGACGGAGCCTGAGCTGGGTAGGAAGCTGAATTTCCGGTAGATCAGGGTTATCACGTCGTAGCCGCTCATGGTCGTCTTTCTCAGCTCTGATAGGATGAGGATGTCCATGAAGCTCTTTACCGTTCTTTTGTGAAGGTTGCGTGAAAGTTTGTTTCTTTCGGTGTGTATGGTCTCCAGCATGTTGTTCCACCGATATCTATTCATGTATATACATATATAAACTTTTTTATAGAAATTAATTATTTTCTCATATAAACATACGTTTTGTGGAAAACACATAGACGCCACAAGCGCAGAGAGCAACAAAGGTTATTTGTTTCTTCAGCACAAGATAGGCTAGAGGAGATAAGAATTGTGGAGATATTCCTTCAATCTCGTCATGCGAGAACTAGAATTAGCGACCAAGAAGAAGCAGGCGCTTGAGGAACTATTTGCGTCTGGCAAGATCTCTCAGTCAACCCGCGAATATCTGGAAACAGAACTGAAGGAGGCAATCGCTGATCTGGAAACGCATCTGCAGTCCCTGAAGAACAAGATGAACGCAAGAGCCGGAGAACTGGAGAAGCAAATCGGCATATTGGAGATCTTCCTAGCAAACCTTGAGATCCACCACGCCGCCGGAGAAATAACGGATGAAATCTACGAAAAAGAGAACAAAGCAATTTCCTTGGGACTTGAAACTACGAAACAAGAGGTAAACGAAATAAAGTCTGCCTTGTCGGCGACTGCCGCCAAACCCGCGGAAACGCCGGAGACAACACCAGCGCCAGAGACGACGCAGCCTGCCCAAAGCGAGGTTGCAACCGCTGAGACACCTTCAGGGCAGCCGACCGCCTAACATGAGCTAAGGTCCAGCGTGGGTTTCTTTTCTCGCCTCAGTTTGGGTGATTCAAGGCACAGGTGGGTGCAAATAGTAAGGGTACCATCTGCACGGTTCGATCTGGTATGATCCGAAGGGTGATGTGTGCGGAGAGGCGATGGCGCTCGTAGAAGAAGAGTGTTCGCTTTGCGAAGTGGCTTATCCGTACCGTTCGCTTTACCGCTGCGACCGGTGCAAGAAACTTTACTGCAGAAACTGCTTCATATTCGACGAAGAGGGCAAAGTAATCTGCCTGAGATGCGCGACACGAAGGATCGCGCCGAAGACTTCTAGAAGCAAATACGCGCCGCTCAGCATATATCTCGCAAGAAAGGCAAGGTACACCAACCGTGCGACGCTTACTTTTGCCACGGTCGAAGACATCATCGGTGAGCATCTGCCCCCGTCAGCCAAAAGCAACGTGCACTGGTGGGGCAACGTCAGGAATCGCTCGCCCTCCGAGGCATGGATGACGGTTGGCTGGAGCGTGCAGAATGTTGACCTCGAGAAGAAGGAGGTAACCTTCAAGAAGGACGAATCGAATCCCGTTCAACCAGTCCAAACAAGACGCCGACAAAGACGCAAACCCGTGTCCCCGTCATTTAAGGCGCTCGCCACGAAGCGTAGAACCAGAATTCCCAAGGGACCTTCGAAGACCAAGATAGCGATTGCTCAGGCGCGGCTGAGAAACATTGGGTACAGGAAAGATGTTAAGAGGTATAGGGGTAAGTTGAAGCCAAAACGTGCGTACGAGAAGCGGCTTTATGATGCCGAAGCTAAGCCTGATGAAGACTCGTGACCGCTTAAATGCGGGCTAGTTATCGGTTCTTTTGTCTTCCAGCATCGTTATCTTTTCTATTCTCCAATGGTCAAGTTTCTTGAGTCCAGCGACGGCTTCTTCCATTTCGTTCTTGGTTGCCTCAGAAACGTCGGAGCCGCTCAGAACTATCAGGCACAATATTTTTGGGGCAACGTTCTCATCTTTATTCGCCATATTTCATCACTGAAGCCAGAACAAAGTGCACAGAAGATAATATGGTTAATTGTGTACACCCGAACCGTCCAGAACAGGGAAAAATGGACACTTCCGTCCAAAAAGATAAGCCGCGATCCAACATAACAATGGGCATCAATCATCAGATACCAAAAAATAGCCTTCTGGAGAGACGCATAAACGAAAAACCTAAAACGAATTTTGGGAAGCCAAGTTTTAAATTGGAAAAGGGATATTTTGACTGAGGAAAAATAATTTGTCTATCTGGGGAGAAGACGAAGGAAGAAAACCAATCCCTATGAAAGTTAAGAAAACGGTCTATGAGAGGGCTAAAGGGAAATGTGAAAAATGTGGAATTTCACTTAAAATGAATGAAGGCGATTTTCACCATATCAGAGATCCTACGGTTATCCCAAGACCCCAAAGTGTTCGTTTCCTCTGTCCACTTTGTCATAGGAGATATGGTCATAAGCGAACAACAAGAACAACGGAAACGCTTCTCGGAACCGAAACGGAAGTCCGCGTAGTTCCTCAAAAAGTTGTGAAGATAAAGGAACCGAAAAAGAAGAAACCTAAAACTAAGAGGGTTGCCATCCGAGGGCTTTTCGGGGATGTAGTTGGTTACAAAACCGTAAAAGTCAGACCCAAAAAGAAAAAACCGAAACCGAAGCGTTAACCCTCTCAACTTTTAAATATTGGATTTTCAACTTATCACTGAGGAGATAAGAATGAAAAGATATCTGAGAAGGTTCCTAAATGATAGAAAAGCACGAGGGGAAATTCCCCCTTTGGCTTTTGCGTTGATAATAGTCTTAATAATACTCTTAGTCATAGCATTCGTTCCCGAAGTGAGAGACGCCGTTATGGAAATGCTCCGTATTGTCTTCGGCAATTCATAGAAGATTCTTCCATAGGTCCTCTATGGATTCAATGCCTAAGCGATTTTGGGAAGCGAGAGAAGAAAAACCGCTTATGTTATGGCAAATTTTAAATTCTCGAAGGATCAACTTGGAGATAAGGAGAGACCAAAAAATGAAAAAAGAAAGAGAAGTGATAATTGATTTTAGTCGCCCACCCTCCGTATACTTGAAATGTCCAGAATGTTGTTATGAGAAAAAATTTTCTCGTGATGAGTTAGAAAAGATTAGAAAAGACACGACACGGCGATATGAGTTTTTGTGCTATAAGTGTAGGATAGAATTTCCTTTCCCAATATTGGAATTTGAGGGCGACAAGGCTAAAAGACTTCGTGTAGGAGATGAATTATGTGGATACTGCAAAAGTAACAAAAAATACGAAATAATAGATTTGGAGACTGGAAGAACAATTGAATTTGTGTGCGCTAATTGTGGAAGAAACCTTAAATAGCGGTCTATCAAATAAAGTAGTGAAGTAAAAAAACCGTTGGTTCAACGGGTCTTTTAATCAAATCTACAAAGGCTCTGGTAGGCTGCTCATTTGTCAGTCACTGACAAAACAGAAAAAAATTTGTCAGACAAATCTACAAAGGTCCTTTCAATCGCTGGACAAAAAAATTCCTTCACGCCCTATGTTCTCGGATGAAAGACCATGGCCAACGCACCGTAGAGCACAATGTCCTCTCCCAGCGGGGTAACAGCGATCTCGGGCAGACGGTTCCGCGCGTGTTCGCCTACATGCCGCTTTATAGGCTCGATCACGAGACCCGCGTTGTTCAAGGTTATGGAGCCGCCAACCGTTATCAGGGCAGGATCATAAGCGTCAATCACACACGCGAACCCAACGGCATTCAGGACTCCTATCTTCTCAGTGATTTCCATGGCAAGAGGGTCGCCAGCCTTGGCAGCATCGTAAAGAACCTTTGAGGTGATCCCGCCCAGATCGCCGCTGACCGATTCGACGAGAAGGCTGCCCTGCATTTCCTCTGGCTTCTTCTCTTTCAACACAAGCTCAGCGTAGGCAGGTATACCGTTTCCTGAACAGTAGGCTTCCCAATGACCCCTCTTCCCACAGGGGCAGAGCAGCTGTCCCCGATAATCTATCGTGAAGTGACCGATCTCGTGGGCGTTTCCATCCTTGCCCGCGAGCAGGTGATTGTCAACATAGAAGCCGCCACCTATACCAGTGCTGAGAGTCACGTACGCCAAGTTTTCGTGCCCCCTGCCCATCCCGAAGAATTTCTCTCCAACCACGGCAGCGGCGCAATCGTTCAGGAGATCCGTCGGCAAACCGAATTCATCCTTCAATGGTTCAACAATGGGAACAAATTCATAAGGGATGTTCGTGGCTCTAGCAAGTCCGCCTTTCCCAAGATCTAAGGGGCCAACAGACCCTATGCCAATGCCCTCTATCTTTTCGGCTCCGGGCTTCTCGGCTTTGAGTGAACGGATCATTCGGATTATCTGTTTGCTGACGCCTTCTGGCCCTTTTCTCTTCTCGGTCCTTTCAACCAGCTTCTTCAGGATGTGTCCTTCGCTGTCGCCCAGTGCGGCTCTGACGTTTGTGCCGCCTAGATCGATGCCTACCGCAAGTTTCTTGCTCATCTTTCATCACTCTTCGTTCCGCGTTCTCATCAGGCATGCTTCCGAAAACATGGTCTCTCACACTGTTCTAAAACGTAGTAATATATAGCAATTCAGCCTCTTTATATCATGCGAAGGGATCGAAGCTGAAAGAGATATTAGCCGCAGTAATCATGGCGGTCGCGCTCGGCGTAGCAGTCATGATTAGCCCACTACTTGTGCTTCCACAGCAGGTTCTGATAGGCACACCCCAAGATCTTAGCCCCCTAGGAGAGGGCAACTATTCCACTATGGATACACGTAACCTCGTTGAAGCCGCACAGACATACGGAAAGATAGACGTGGGACCAGAACCCTTCCAGATGAGCCTCTACCACGCCGCATTGATAACGGCTGCAGGCTTTGTCACTGCGCTGTGGGCGCTCCTGATTTTGAGAAGAAGACTGGGTTAAGCCGCCTTTCGCGCTCCGAGCCGCAGAAGATTCACAGGTCGAAACGCACGAACTTTGGATACTCAACCTTGGTCCGTTAACACGCAGAACTTTCTGTTGCAGTTGGGCTAAACATATTATGCGGAGAATATGCGTAGCTATATATACAGGTGCATTTCCTAGTTTTTTCTTGGTGTTTCTGTTGCTGGACCCAGTGCAGGTTACGGGGCTTCTCCTCGTTTGGAACCTTGCGGTAGTCCACAACATTTCGAAGTGGTTTTATCAATATTCGAAAAGATTTACGGGCGTGCCATCCGAGTATGTAGGCAGAAAGGTAGTCCACATCTTAAGCGGCGGCGTAACAACCGTAGTGATCTCCATGTTCTACGCGGACTACTATTGGCTCGTAACGCTTCTAGCCCTTATGCTCGCGGGGTACCTGTACTTCAGGAGGAGACGGGGACTGATGTACTGGTTCCAGATCGAAAACAACTCATTCGAGATCCACTTTGCCATCATGTTCGGCATTGTGCTTATGGTAGGCGCTGCTCTAGGCGACATCTGGATTGGGCTGCTTCCGATGCTCTTTATGTCCTTCGGCGACTCAGCCACAGGCCTAGTTAGAGCCTTCACCCAGAAGAGACAGGTCAAGTCTTGGGATGGAACCGCAGCAATGTTCATTGTATGCGCTATTCTGGGCTTCTGGAGGCTGAGCTGGTACGGCGTCTTTATCGCTACAGTTGCAAGCCTCGTCGAGAGAATACCGAAGCTTGACGATAACATCACTGTACCGCTTGTAGTAGCGTTGCTGGTATACCTCGGAAGACTTATCTAGACAAGAAGGACATATCTTCGGAAAGATGATTTCGATTGTCCTAGGGACCCGCCCTGAAATAATCAAGTTCTCGCCAATCATCCGCAGATGCCAAAGCCAAGGCCTAGAGTACTTTGTTCTCCACACGGGACAGCATTACTCCTACAACATGGACAGGGTCTTCTTTGAACAGCTCGAACTCCCAGAGGCAAAATACAATATTGAGGTCGGTTCTGGAACCCACGCGGAACAGACTGGAAGGGCACTTGTCGGGATAGAGCCGATCCTTCAGAAGGAGAAACCGGACATAGTCTTGGTCGAAGGAGACACGAACACGGTTCTTGCAGGCGCCTTAGCCGCGGTGAAACTAGGCATCAAGGTTGGGCATGTCGAAGCAGGGTTGAGGAGCTATGACCGGCAGATGCCTGAAGAGATAAACCGCATCCTGGCTGATCACTGCTCAGCCTTTCTTTTCGCGCCCACCGAAAAGTCTAGACAAATATTGTTAGGTGAAGGCGTCTCAGACGACAAGATCTTCGTCACTGGAAACACCGTTGTTGACGCCGTCTATCAGAACTTGGAGATATCGCAAAGGAAAGCCGATGCCCTCAGCCAATTAGGCTTATCGCCGCGCGGCTACTTCTTGGCCACCGTGCACAGGCAGGAAAACGTCGACAACAAGGAAAGGTTCAAGGAAATACTTCGGGGCCTAGAGATGGTTGAAGACAAATTCGGGTTAGAAGTGGTTTATCCCGTTCATCCCCGCGCCAAGAAACAGGTGGAAGCCCTCGGAATTAGGCTTAAAGGCGTGAGGCTGATCGAACCCCTAGATTATTTGGGTTTCCTGCAGCTCGAAAGCAACGCTAGGCTCGTCTTAACGGATTCAGGCGGCGTGCAAGAAGAGACCTGTATCATGAGGGTTCCCTGCGTGACCCTGAGAGACAACACAGAAAGACCTGAAACACTGGACGTAGGCTCAAACATCTTAGCTGGCACAAACCCATCAGCGATCTTAGAGAAAACCGCACACATGCTGGGGAAGGACAGGGAATGGGCGAACCCATTCGGCGACGGGAAAGCCGGGGAAAAAATCGTTCAAATAGTAACCGAAAAGGCGGAGAACTAGAAACATCTGCGAAGTTTTTAAGTAAACCGCACCAATGAACTATATACTTGAGCGATGGAGGCTCAGACAAACATGATTTACGAGAAAATAACGAGCCGCAGAACAATCAGAAAGTACCTGCAGAAAGATGTCCCAGAAAACATCCTGACGAGATGTGTGGATGCCGCACGGCTTTCACCTTGCACTGCGAATCTTCAGCCATTGAAGTACATTATAATCAACGACAGAGACCTCCGAAAGAAAGTGTTCAGCGCCATGCGTTGGGCCGGGTATCTGCCTGAATACAGGCCCACCGAGAAAGAGGCGCCGGCAGCCTACATTGTCATCCTCTTGGACAAGAACATACGTGAGAATGTGGGCAACGATGCAGGCATAGCCGCCATGAGCATATGCATGGTCGCTTACGACGAAGGGTTGAGCTCCTGCATGCATGGTGCCTTTGACCGAGAGAGGATGAGGGAAATCTTGAACATACCCGAAAGTCTCGACATAGTCCTCGCGGTCTCGCTTGGGTACGCTGCGGACCAGCCGGTTGTCGATGTGGTGAAGAACGACGACATACGATACTGGCTCGACGAAAATAAGACGTTGCACGTGCCCAAAAGAAGCCTCGAAAGCATAGTCAAATGGAACCGCTACCAGTGAAATGAACCTGCAGAACAGAACCCCGGAGATTTTGGCGATAAACTAAAACAAGTGGGTGGGTGACAGTTCAATTGGGAAGAATTATGAAACCTGAAGAGGATGTTTTCGGTCACGCATAAAAAAAGAATGTTGATCGGAGGGGTTGTTGTTTGGATGTTTTTGAGGCCGTTCGACTTAGGAGAAGTGTACGAGCTTTTGCCGAGGAAGAAATTTCAGATGAAACGTTGGAGAGGCTGCTTGAGGCTGCTAGATGGGCGCCGTCAGCTGGGAACATTCAGCCTTGGGAGTTTGTTGTTGTCAGAAAAACCGAGACAAAAAGAAAGTTAGCCGAAGCTGCGTTGAACCAAGACTTCATAGCGGAAGCCCCAGTCGTAATAGTGGTCTGCGTTGACGAGGCAAGTTCAGCCCGGGGTTATGGAAGCCGAGGAGTAAACCTGTATTGCCTTCAAGACGCGGCTGCGGCAACTGAGAATATGCTCTTAGCCGCCTGCGCATTGGGTTTTGGAACATGCTGGGTGGGCGCCTTCCAAGAAGACGAAGCCAAAAAAGCCCTGAATCTGCCGAGAAGCATCAGACCCGTGGCAATAGTGCCAGTTGGGCATCCCGCTGAAAAGCCTGAGCCGCCGCACAAGCGTCCTTTGAATGAAATTGTTCACTTCGAAAGATTCGGAGCCTTGAGGAAATGCTAAGAGATATAAGGCTGAAGCAAGAAAAATGAATTTGGGTGAAGCTTTTGGTTAAGTGTGCACACTGTGGATCTGAAATTGGGGCTGACGCCAGATTCTGTCCCGCTTGTGGCGCCTCGATCGCCGCGGTTGGAGGTGTGGGGAGAGCCGTTAAGTATGAGATAAAGTATAGGCCGTCTTATTCGCTTTTGGAGGTTCAGCTGCCGGCTGATGGGATGATCACGGCTGAGGCTGGCGCGATGACCTACATGAGCAAGAATGTCGAGGTAAAAACGCGCACGAGGCTGGAAAAGTCGGGTCTTTGGGGAACCATCAAGGTCTCACTTTTGGGCGGCGAGACACTTTTCATCAATGACTACATCGCGCGAGGCGGAGCAGCCAAAGCAGGATTCGTCTCTGCTCCCCTTGGTGACATAACTCGTCTAGAGGTGTCTCCTGACAAGGGCTACATCGTTCAGAGCTCTGGTTACATCGCTTCCACGTCGGGCGTGAAACTGGACACGGAGTGGCAGGGCTTCGTAAAAGGGCTTTTCGGCCAGAACTTGTTCATGCTCAAGACGCTGGGCGAAGGTGATGTGTTTATCAATACTTTTGGGGCCATTGACAAGCATGAGTTGGCTGCGGGAGAGACCCTTGTGGTCGACAACTTTCACCTTGCCGCTCTAAGCACAACATGCAAATATGATGTCCACATGTTCAACGGGCTGAAGTCCACGATACTGGGCGGAGAGGGTCTAGTAACCGACGTCACGGGTCCAGGAGAGGTCTACATACAGACCAAGAATCCCCACGAGTTCGCCGACTGGCTCTGGCGGTACATAGCGCCAAAGGTCCATTCGCAAACAAGAATATCCTCGAAAGGAATCCATTTCGGACGATAAAGGGGCATAAACGCTTCCATCATCTTTCGGGCATCTCCGTTGCTTGCTGGACCTCGCGCACCTAGATCTTGACTACATCTCCGGTCTTTAAAGGCTGGCAGCGTTCCTCAAATTTGTCTTTCAACATTTTGACCGCTTTGGTTCCAGTGCAGTGACAGGGACAGATGAGCTCTGGGTCGATCTGGTCAAGGTCTTGCAGGGTCAGCCTGAGCCTTTCTTCGTTGGCTGCTCCTAGGTGGAAGCCGCCTATGACCGCGTAGACCTTTTCGACATCCATGATCTTCTTCGATTGCCACACCGTGTTTATGATGCCAGCATGAGCGCAGCCTGACACTACCACGAGGCCTTTCCCGTCAACCTTGAACACAAGCGACTGATCATCAATCATAACGTCCCCAACGAACCTTTCCCGACTTATGGTCCAGAAACCCGAAATCTTCTCGTAAGAAGTTGCCCGTTCCACTTCACCGGTAGTCAACACCCCCTTCATGAGAGGAACGGGATTTCGGGACAGAATGGTCAGACCGCCTGCTGCCTCGACATCAGCCTGCTTAAAAAGCGAGCCGATATACAATAAGATGGGTGAAACCTCGATTTTGGGGTCGAAGACCCTCGGATGGGCTATGACGGGCAACTTTCCCTTGGCACATTTCAGGACCCTGATTAGACCGCCTATGTGATCATGATGTCCGTGACTTATGAAGACTGATTTAATTGCGCTCAAGTCTATGCCTAGCGCCTCAGCATTGCGAACAACAGCGTCTGAAGGACCCGTGTCCACGAGGAAGGCATAACTTTTGCCTTCAGCCCTAACCTGCGTGTGAATGGAAAGGCCATGCTTGGCTGTCAATTCGGGCTTTGTCGGGTTTGCTGAGTCGTCAACCAACACGGTCAGCCTTAAACTTCTAACCATCCAAATCTCTCCTTAAACAGTGAAACAGTTCTCAAAACGGTGGAGACAAGCGGTGGGGTTGCCCATCTTTTAGGGCTTGAACCGCGCGAGTAACATTGTTGGGAACTGGAAACTCGAAGTCGCATTCTGGGCAGCGGACGAGCTCACAGCTTAGAGAAGAAGACATCTTTGGGCAGCCTTGACAGGAGAACGCCCTAGCATACAGAATGTCAAATTGGAAACCGCACTTTGGACATGTTATCAACCGCTGCCTGTATGACACGGGAAACCCCTCTGATGTCCAAGACACCTAAACATCAGTCACCCCATTATTTAAACGCTCAGGAACAGGCATATCGACAAAAACCTTGGGACGGAAACGCGCCTCATGCACCGAAACATCTTGAAAAGCCAATCTACTGCAAAGCCAAACTGAAGAACCATTTCGCCATGTTGACTGCAGACTGAAAATACGGAAAGACGCACGCGGATTTCTTATCCTCTGCACCATGCTTGATGAAACAGTCGTAGGCAATTGCCATGCATTATGTTGCTGATTTCTTCTTCGTTGTACCCGCGTTTCTTCAAGATATGCGGTATCTTCTGCAAGTCAGCTATCGTGTCCAAATCATGCGGACACTGTTCCTTTCCAAACCCGCCGTCAAGGTCGCTTCCAATCGCTATGTTTCGGCTGTTGCCCACTAGTCGGCGTATGTGGTCAATCTGGTCTGCCATGGCTTCCAAGCTGACAACCGTATTCGAAGTCTTACCCCTAATCCAGCCGGGATACAGCATCCAAGCATCCAACGCAACGCCTATGACGGCGTCCCGCTTGACCAAAGCCCGAATCTGTTCATCAGAAAACTGTCTTTCCCCCGGCACCAATGCACGACAGTTATTGTGGCTAGCAACAACCGGTCCGCAGAAGGCGTCAAGGGCTTCCCAGAAACTCGCTTCAGATAGATGCGTCACATCCAAGACCATCCCCAGAGAATCCATCCTCTCCAGCAGCTCGCGCCCTTCCCGAGTAAGCCCGCCTTTGCTTCCCGTTCCATGCGCATAAGCATTTGCGCTGTAGTGCACCAAGCTTAGGACACGGATGCCTTCGCGCCACCAAGAATCGACATCTTCAGGGTTCAGGACCGAATCTGCCCCCTCCATCGCCAAGATGAAACCAAAAGGCGTCCTTTCGCGGTTCTGTTGCCACTCCCGTGTATGCGCATCTAGGGTCTCCCGCTCCGTGATTATACGGGCAATTCCTTCTTTCTCAAGGACGCGGTAGTATGCCAGCTGTCCCCTGCCTATGGCGTAGGAAATCTCAGGGGTGCGATAACCCGTCCAGAGCCCTTTCATTTTCAATCGGGCTAAAACGGTTGCTAGGCATACGCCTACGTCGCCCGACCGCATCTCGGGGAATGCCACGGTTCCTGTTGCTCTGCCTTTTTCGGTCATGCCGGCTTCTTGCTGTCGGATTTCGTTGACAGTTCTGGTCAGGTCACGGTTAAGGAGAAGCGCGTTCATAGCCAAGTCCAGATGGGTATCAATCAGCAGCATCCTCAACACCTTAACATCTATAGGCTTACCATACCGACTTATAGTTTTTCATCAACGCGCTGCTTTGGAGGAACCCTGTTTCCAAAATCGAAAGATGCTGACTGGGGGCTTCGGCTTCTATGCTTATAAGCCATGAAGCAAAAAAGTATGTGATCGAAATACTCGTTGTAGGTGTCTTGAGATGGTTAAGCTCGCGATTAAAGGCGGTGAACCTGTAAGGGAGAAGCCTTGGCCTCAATGGCCCATATTCGACGGCAAAGAGGTTGAAGCCCTCAAAGAAGTCGTGCACAGCGGCGTCTGGGGAATAGGCGGCAAAAAGGTCAGCGAATTCGAACAGAAGTTCGCCAGTTATCAACAGGCAAAATACGGCGTCGCAGTGACCAGCGGCACCACAGGGCTTGAGGTTGCCCTGAGGGCTCTTGGCATCGGTGCCGGCGACGAAGTGATAATGCCTGCCTATACTTTTGTGGCTACGCCGGCGACAGTTGTTCAGGTTAATGCTCTTCCGGTCTTCGCCGACATCAACCCCGCCACATACATGCTTGACCCCAAAAGCGTCAAAGAAGCCATCACGGATAAGACAAAAGCCATTCTGCCAGTGCACATCGCGGGATGCCCAGCAGACATGGACGGCATCATGCACGTAGCGCAGGAGAACGGGTTGAAAGTTCTTGAGGATGCTTGTCAGGCTTGGGGTGCGGAATGGAAGGGCAGGCGAGTCGGCACCATAGGTGATGTCGGAGTCTTCAGTTTCCAGTCAAGCAAGAACATAACTTCAGGCGAGGGCGGAATGATCGTGACGAACGACAGGCAGATGTACGAGCTCTGCTGGTCCTATCATAACTGTGGAAGGCTTCCCAAGGGCGCTTGGTACCAACATGAACTGTTAGGTTTCAACTATAGGATGACTGAGTTCCAAGCCGCGGTTCTCTCGGTTCAACTTTCAAGACTGGATGAACAGTTAAAGACGAGGAACGAGAATGCTTTGTACCTCTCCAGAAAACTGGCGGAGATAGGCGGCGTCGAACCGCTCAGACGAAGTGCCGATGTGACACGTCACGCCTACCATCTGTACATATTCAGCTACAACAAGGCAGAGTTCGAAGGCTTGCCGAGAAACAAGTTCATCGAAGCACTCAACGCCGAGGGAGTCCCCTGTTCTCCGGGTTACGCTACACCTTTGTACAGGCAAGGTTCTATGCTGAAGCTGGCGCGTGATCCGCTGTACTCTCAGCTTTATGGAGACAAGGCGGACTATAGCCGCGTCAAGTTGCCGGTGACCGAGAAAGCATGCGGCGAAGAAGGAGTATGGTTCAAACAGAATATGCTGCTGGGCACTAAGGAAGACATGGACGACATAGTTAATGCGATTGCAAAGATCAAGGAAAACGCGGCGGAACTCGTAGGCTGATTCTTCAACGCCCAATATGAGAAGAATATGGAGGACGATCTGCCAGTCTTGATCCAGAGCCCAGCCTGACAACTGTACAGTGAAAAGAAGGGGTGATATTGGAGATTGGGATTTTCAAAACTTTTTTCTGAGGCTCAAAAATATTTTATTTGTGAAGGATGTCTGCTTAGATAGGTCGAGCGGAATTGACTAGACTGCTCATCACTACCGCATCAGGGTTCGAAACAAAAGCCAGTAGAGAAGTGAGAAATATCCTCGAAGCTGCGCATGTTAGTCCTTTGTTCATGAAGGGAAACATTTTAGTGTCAACGAAAGAAACCGAAAAAGAAGCGGTTTCAAAAATAATGGAAGCCGAGACAAAATTCATAGGACAAATAACACCCGTAGACAGGAAAATAAGAATCTCAAAAGACAAGAGCTCCATCGACACGATAATGAAGGAAGTGCTGACCCTTCAAAAACTATCATCAGCCGATACCTTTCTCATCCAATGCAAAAGAAGAGGAGACCACAATTTTCACAGTTCCGAAATAAAAAAAGAACTTGGAATGTTTCTGGAAAGTACGGTTAAGGCTACAGTAGATTTTGATGATCCGCAGAAGATTGTCGCTGTCGAGATCTTTCAAAACATAGCCTTTATCGGAATCTGCGAGGCTGAAGACATTAAAAGAAAGGAGATAAAAGAATCCCGCAAATACCCAAAAGGACAACGCCCCCTTAACAGATCAGAATTGAAAATCA
The DNA here is from genome assembly GCA_964513245.1 of uncultured Candidatus Bathyarchaeia archaeon. Classification (GTDB taxonomy): domain Archaea; phylum Thermoproteota; class Bathyarchaeia; order Bathyarchaeales; family DTEX01; genus CAZELO01. The sequence goes on from CAZELO010000005.1 coordinate 91,212, forward strand.
AAGAAGCAATGAAATTTTTCGACATAACAATCAAACCAGAATTCAGGGCATTAGACCTCGGAGCCGCAATTGGCGGATGGACAAAAATCCTTTCCTCGCTAGTCAAAGAAGTTGTGGCAGTTGACCCCGCAGAATTAGACCCTTCTGTTGCAGCCGTCAGCAACGTGGTGCATCTTAAATGTCATGCCGAGGAACTGCTTGACAAGAACTTGGGAAAATTCGACATCATAACGAATGACATGAATCTGAATCCCATCGAATCAGCCAAGATAATGTGCAATCTCGCCAATCTACTTGTGGACAGAGGTCTTGCCATCATGACAATAAAATTCGTTACCAGAGACAGACAGACACACATGCAGGAAGCCCTAAGAAATTTGCAGGAAGCCTACACTGATTTCAGGGTCAGAAGACTGCCTCATAACCGATTCGAAACCACCGTCGTAATGCGAAAGAAAGACTAAGATAACCATCACTGCCATTCTGCAAAGGCAAAAAAAGTATAAAGTTGAAAGAATAGCGTATTGAGTTCAGGATTCGCATCTAGAAAGAGATATAGCACTGCTTGTTAAACGTGATGAAGAAAGAGTGAAGGAAGAATGATGATGGTTTTCGCCATCGAAGACGGCGTCATTGTTAAGGTCAGATTGGCGAGGGTTGAAGACGCGCAGAGCTTACAGAAAAATTGTCTGTCCGCCAATACCTTTGACGAAGTGAGGAAATTCTTAGAGAACGATGTGGAAGACATGGCTAAAGGCAACAAAGATAGGCTTGTTGCAGAAGTTGATGGCGAAGTAGTCGGCAATCTGGAGATATTTTTCAGCCGTAGTCCTCTGACATTTCACATTGCCAGCATCTCCACCGTTGTCGTCAACCCAAAATTCAAGAGAAGAGGCATCGCTACAAAGTTGATTGAGGCATCCTTCAAAATTGCGAAGGATAGAAGCATCGCGATCGTCAAGGTTGACGTTGAAGCAAAGAACACCCCAGCGGCGAATCTCTATGCTAAGACTGGCTTCAAGGAGTACGGCCGACTCGAGCACGGACTCATAAGAAACGGCGAATACGACGATCTGATTCTGCTGAGGAAAGACCTCTAACAGCGTTATGTCTTTGTTTCCTAGGTTTGATGAAAAAGGCGGGTTGTGTCGCAATCTTTAAACGTAGCATCAAGAAAATATTATGGAAGAGAGCCCATGGAGCAGTTTCTGCCGATACTCTACACTGTTCAAGTTAGGCTGCGAAAAATCTTGACGCGAAGCGAAGAGTACATGCATTCATGGGACTTCATAAAGATCAGAGGTTTGGGCGAAGACTTGGTCGGTCTAGCCGTAGACATCCATCCGCAGCTGGTCCAAGTTGGGCATAAGGTGCTATACGCCTCGCTTAGAGAGGCAGGACTGGGCATCATAAACAGGGCTACGACTGCGCAGGAGAAACAGACGGAGGATGACAAGGAATACTTCAAAAATGTACATGAGGTCCTTGGGAACATATGCGCAAAGATCGAGACGGGTGAATACTACCAGGCACTACTCAAAGTTGCCTCACACAGAGCAAAAGAAAACTATATCCTGTGAACCTAGAACCCTGAAAAAACAGGAAAACATCTGTTTTCAGAATAGCAGAGAAACGGTCAGCTGAAGCTCTTTGTTTCTTTCAGCATCTTATCCATGGATGAATAACCGATCAGGGACTCAGCGGCTGCTTCAAGAAAGTTCTGGACTGGAACGATCGTCATTCCCTTCTCCTTAAGCATCTTCTCCGTGTCAAAGGCTCCTAAGCGATCGTAATTGTATTTTGGCATAAGAATTTTGCGGGCATACTGGTCCGACAGGGCGGCTTCAATTTTTCCCATTCCGCGATAGTCAAGTCCTCCAACTGGCCACACCTCGCCACGCGCGGTTATGGCGCCTGTCATTATAACCGTCGGGTCCACCTCAACTTGGAAGAAGGCTGAAAGCATCGCTACGGCGATCGCTAGACCTGCGGATGGACCTGACACTGGAGGTCTCGTTAAGCCGGGGCCGATGACTTGTTTCTCCATGCCTTTTGCCGGCGTAACTAACTCGATGTATACGTCGCAGTCCTTGAAACGCCAGTCAGAGATCGAGTTGATGTAAATGAAGGCGTCGTAGGCGCTGGCAAGTATGCTTTCTCCGGCTTCGCTTCCGACCACTTGGACTTTTCCTGAGCCTTTTGGGTTGACGATCACCTCGATGACGCCGACTAGTCCGCCCATTTCGCCCCGTTCGCCTAGTGCAATAAGTCCGTAACTTCTGCCTACTTCTGGCTTTTGGGTTCTCACTGTCTGTTGAAGCATCTTCTGGGCTTCTTCTGCGAACTCGTCTACGGTGCCCTCTAGGGATTTCTCAAAATGGTAGAGCCGCAGAGGATAGTTGGACGGGTCGACTTTCTCCAGAATCTCAGAGATCTCAGGGTCGTCCGCTTTAATCTTGAGAACTTCCAGAAGCCGCTCGTGGTCTTTTTTGTAGAGTGCCTTCGTTTCTTCTATTTTCTCAGGTCTATGTTTCACGGCTTGCGATATCTTTCGGCTTGCTTCGAGTTCTTTGGTTCTCAGACGGTTTGCATCGTCAATCGTGTCAGCTATCTTTCTGGGGCTGAGTATCTTTTTCTCGAAGATGTCGAGGACATGTTTAGGCGTTATTCCTTTTTCCAGAGAATCACGATAACGTCTGAGATGTATTCTTATTATCTCAAGTTTTTCCTCTCTGTTCTTTGGGTATGAGAACTCGAAGTGGCGGGTGAACCTTTCCAGCAGCGCAGGGTCCAAAATCTCGGGGCGGTTGGTGGCGCCGATCACGACAACATTCGAAAGCGGAGTAAAACCATCTATCTCAGTCAGCAACTGAGAGACCACGCGGTCAACCACCGGGTCATGCGTTCCCCTTCTAGGCGCAACTGAATCTATCTCGTCGAAAAAGATTATCGCAGGCGCGTTCTTACGGGCGTCCTCAAATATGTCTCGCACGGTTTTTTCAGGGTCCCCATAGTGTCCTTGAAGTATGGATGGACCGTTTATGCTGTAGAACCACACATCATTCTCTCCAGATATAGCCTTAGCCAACAATGTCTTGCCAGTTCCCGGCGGACCAGAGAAAACATAGCCCTTCGGCGGAAGATACCCGGACCTTACGGAAAGGTCGGCGTCCAATGCCAGCGAGATCTCCTTGATTACCTCATCCCTAACTCCGCGTAGACCGCCGACATCAGTGTACCGCTCTTTTGGAGCTATGCGGTTTACCGCCCTCTTGGCGGCCTCAGTCTTTTCTCGTGAAACATAAGTTTTGAGCCTGCGAGCCGCAGATCTGAAGTCAATCAGAGTAACGTGCTTTCCGATTTTCTCGCTCTTAACAGGGTCCTTTGACCAGAATCCAGCCCTCTCTATGAGCTTCTGCTGCACAGGCTTGGACTTTTCGGTCATGACAATGTTGAAGGCATTAACAACATCAGCCGGCGTCAGCCGCGTGCTTCCCACTGCCCTCAAGGCGTCTTCAAGCGTATCCACGATCTCGCTTACCTTTAGGTTTATTCCGTATTTTTCGCATTGCCTTCTGGCTATTTCAATGAGCATGAGCCTGTTCGTTCCAAGGTCAAGGTCTATTGTGCCCACGATTCCTCTGCGGCGAAGTGTGTCCGTGAGCGTCTCATACTCATTTGTGGATATCAAGAGAATGCACCGGTAGTTCTTCCTCTGGAGGTCATCAATCTTCTCCAAGAAGACCGTCTGAACCCTCTTCTCCTCCATACCCACCTCAGACGTGGATGCGAAACGGCTTCCGAAGGCTTGAAACTCATCGACCAAAACAATACTGGGCCTCTGAAACGCACTTTGAAAGAAGGCGCCGAGCTGCTGGGCGCTTCTGCCATACCACATAGTATAGACTTCTTCGGGTTTCAGAGACGCGTAGTAGACGAGTGTACCATAGGACAGCCCCATTTCAAAGACTTCTCTCTGGCATGCTTCGGCGAAGAAGGTTTTCCCGCTGCCTGAACTCCCCTTAAGTATGAATATTTTGGGCGGTGGCACAGGCGAGGTCTTATGCGCCGTTGGGTCTCGGAAGACGTGGTATTGGGCGCCTATAAGAACTCCCTCTAGGGCTTCTTCCCTGCCTATGATGTCTGCCTTTCTGACCTTCGGGAAGTCCATCCGTTTCCGTATCTTTTTCGCTTGGCGTTCAGCCTCTGCCCTTCTCTTCTCAGGCGGTTTCTGAAGAAACCGCCACAGTCTGTATTGCCACGAGATCAGATAAAGCATTGGACCGAAGAGCTTTCGCAGTGCTGGACGCGTGTACCACCACTGTTCCATGAACTCTTCTTCTTTCTCTTCGTCCATTGTTAGATGCCCTCTGCGCTTGTGAAGGTTGTGAAGATGTACATTTGATAGGCAATATAGAGGCTCACGAGAAATAATAAGGCGATTATGATCTGTCTTTTTCTTGAAACTCCTTCTGTCTTGCTCTTGAAGTGCAGGTCAAGCAGAAAGAAGGCATTAACGTATCCGAGTGAAGCAACAACAGCCACAAAGAAAACCGCGTTTATCGACTCAGGCAACTCAAAGGAGAAAAAGCTTGCAGAACTTGCGTGAACGGACAGAATATAGCTTCGAGTGAAGTTCCCGGGAAGGAGACCTGAGTCAGAACTGAGCATGACTATACTATAAAGCCCGTAATACGGCTGAACATCTATGTACGGTGGCTTGTATAAATCCGGTTTGTCCGTAATGATTCCCTCGACCTGATTCCACTCGGCGGTGGTTCTGAAGACAAGTGTGATGTTAAGTGTCCCTGCGGATTCAGGCATTATCCAAATATTAGTGTAACCCGATTGGTTTATGGCATAGCTGACTGAGACAGATTTTGAACTTTGGGAATCGTACCTAATAGTCAGGTCTTCAACAACCGGCTGAATTTGAATCAACAGAGTATCATTTTCAATAATGGCGCGCTCATAATAGCTGGCTGAAGCGGAACCCGATATGACTAAAAGTATTAGAAGAATGAGCAGAGGGATAGGCAGAAGATTTGCGCTAGTCAGGCAGTCTCTTCTCTGCAATTTACTGTCACTCTTTAACCGCAAGTTGATAAAGTGAAAGCCTTGCAATAAACGTTTCTGAAAGCCTAGAAAAGGGTAAAGAATTTCTTTTAGACAATTGATTTAATAGTCATACCGCAGAAAACGAATACTCAGTGAAGAAACATGGGTTCACGCAAATATTGGGGCGAGATTAAGGACCCCGTCTATGGATACGTTTACGTGACAGAGGCCGAGAAGAAAGTCATTGATTCGTTCCCCTTCCAGAGACTCCGCAGGATCAGGCAATTAGCAGGCGCAGAGTACGTTTATCCAGGCGCCAACCACACGAGGTTTGAGCACTCGCTCGGCGTTATGCATCTGGCTGGTCTTCTGGCGGACAATCCTCGGTTCTGCGAGATTTTTTCGGGGGATGAAGCCCAACTGATTCGTCTTTCAGCGTTACTGCATGATGTTGGTCACGGTCCCTTCTCCCACGTTTTTGAGCATATACTTGTTAAGTACATGGTCAAGACCCACGAGGACATGACAACGCATATGATCTTGAACTCGGAGTTGAAAGATATCCTCAACAGTCTGGGATACGATCCAAATGTTGTAGGTAGGTTGGCAGTAGGATCACTGGGCATGCCCAAAATGGCATTCAAGGACCAGATAATCAGCAGCGCGATTGATGTTGACAAGCTGGACTTTGTGGTCAGGGACACCTATCACACGGGCGCTGAATACGGATTTGTTGACATCTCGCGCCTGATACGGTCCTTCGACACAATCGACGGAAATCTTGCCGTGGACATAGGCGCACTTTCAGCCTTGGAGTCCTTCATGCTTGCCCGTATCGAGTCCTTCAAAAGCATCTATTTCCACAGAGTCGGCAGAGCAGTCCAGATAATGCTGGCAACGGCTTTGGAGCAGGCAAAGGACGAGCTGGGACTCACAGATTTGTCGCTTGAAGAATACCTGTCTCTGGATGATTATGTTATGTGGGCGAAGCTGAAAGGCTGCGAGAAGTCCCGCGGCATAATTGAACGATTGGAGAAGCGGAGGCTGCTTAAATGCGCTTATGATCCGCCGCCCTTCTACATAAAGGACCACATTGTCTCCAACATATTCAACGTTGAGGGCGTAAGGAACAGAATGAGGGACCAGATCGCTGAAGAATCCGGTGTCGACCCGGAAAAAGTCATAATTGATGTGCCGACTCTTACATCGGTTCCATACCACCATGCGTTCCCGATGGAGCCTACGGAAATACCCGTTTTGCTCAGAACGCGGGATGGGCGAAAGGTCTCCAGAAGACTCAGCGAAGTCTCAGAAATATTTGACGTGCTTAAGGGCTTCATGAACATTCTAAGAGTCTACACGGAAGAAGAATACTCTGAAAAGGTTCAAGCAGCATCGGAGAAACTCTTCGGCGACCTACCATTCTCACTGAAAATCTCATACTAGCAATCTCACAATCCAAAAAACAGGCGAAAAATGCATGCGCAAGTTGAAGGGACGCCCCATAGTTTCAGGCTTGAGCCGAGGAAAAGCCCTCTGGCCCCGCGTCTTTGAAATGCGTCAGCACCGGAATCTTTGACAGGTGAGGCTCTTCCCTTACTTCTTTGACCGGTCCATCGTTGACGTTCTTCGGTGTTTTCGGGGTCCGCATTGCTGCTAGAATCTTATTGTAGAAGTCTTGAGGGGGTAGTCTCTAGTGCTGAGCAGGTTCGGCTGCGTGCGCCGCAGACGTTTCCAACAACCTTTGTCTGGTATCCTTCAACGTTTTCGAAGATGAGCACCGGGCAGTCTGAGAGAGCTTTCATGATCGCTGATATTTCGAATTTTGGTGAGACGGCGTCGGTTATGTGGGTGACTTCGTTTCGGGCTTCCATCTTTTCTAGGAAGGATCTTAAACTCATTCATCTGTCGCCTCTTTCTTCAGGGCTTTTTCCAGAAGGTCCCAGAAAACGTTTGCGACTTTCCGTTCGTCCAAGGTTTTCACGAAAATGGAGACGAGTGCCATCTTACCAAGGGTTGCGGCTAGGCGTTCAGCAAAGACCCTTGCGATTGTGGTGTTTCGGTCTCCCAGCAGCAGGGACGAAACTGGCGGTCCAATCATGTCTTTTTTTTGTGGAAGCGAGACTGCGAGGGTTCCAAGGTTTTCTTCGCCTTCGCAGAGGAGCGCTATGTAGGCGTTTCCTAGGTTGATGGTGGTTGCCGAGTAGGTTGTTTCTCCGATTTTGGTTTCTTTGCGTGTGATCTTTTCTTGTGACATGGCTGTTCTGCCCTTTCGGGAGCTAACAAGCATATTGTTGGTGTACAGATATTTATTCGTGATTGAGTTTTGTGCATGCGCAATTTTAGTAGAGCCCTCTATTTGGAGCCAAATAAGTCTGTCCGTGTGTTTTTATCCTTGGATCCAAAGGCTTCGACCTGAAGGAGTTCATGAAGGGGTTGGCATCGATACAAGCCCTGTCTGTATGTCCCGGCTGCCTGAAAGGTGGCGGTGACGAAGCCTGCAAGATCAGATCTTGTGCCTTGGACAGGAAAGTATCCGATTGTAATGAATGTGACGAGTTCACGAAGTGCGGGAATAGTGAAGCCTTGCAGAAGGTGTGAGCAGGTGCTCTAAGTGCGGGTATGTTAGTTAAAACTAAGTCTGGTCAACAACAACGCATAGAGAAGTGGACCGCTGAGTAGAAAGAGATTCCCAGATTGTGTTATTGACATCTAAACGCGGTTCAGGTCAGCATCCCAAGACATGGAATTTGTCGGCTGTTTTGTTTCTTAACGGCTTTTGACGTAGTATCGTCCGTCTTTCGTCTTTTTTATCGGGGTGCTTGAAAGGGTTCCTCCGGCAAGATATTGTAGCCACCCGATTTCCTGCATGTTCAAACCGATTTCTTTCGGCACCATAGCTTTCTCCTCAGAGACTGCTCCCGCCTTCCTAAGCTTGCGAGCAATACTGAAACGCATCTTGAAATCTAACCCAGACAGCACAGAACAATTCCCCAATATAATATCCGCACAATCACTAATAAACGATACGCATCCCAACTCAAAACATTACCGTTTGCCAACATTCCACTAGTCTTTGTGCGCGGTGTGTTAAAAGAGGATAAGATTTGAGCATACTACTAACATACTACACTAACAATAGTAATACGTAAAATGTTAAAAGATAAGAAACATCTTTAGTCAGATAAGAGGAGGAGGCTCTTCAAATGAGCGCGAAGGAGTTTAAAAACCCCGGCAAAGAGTATAGGCCGTCACCTTTCTGGTCTTGGAACGACGCTTTGGACCCTGAGGAACTTCGTTGGCAGGTGCGGGAATTCGCTGACAAAGGGTTCGGCGGATACTTCATGCACGCAAGAACTGGGCTCGCCACGCCCTATCTCTCGAATGAATGGATGAACTGCATCCAAGCTTGTCTAGAGGAAGGCAAAAAGACAGGAATGGAATCTTGGCTCTACGACGAAGACAAGTGGCCAAGCGGATTCGCTGGCGGCCTCGTCCCTGCCAAAAGCGACGAATACCGCGCCCGATATGTTTCCATGAATGAAATCGTGGCTGAAGATCTGCCGAAGGCTTTTGGAGATCCGAATCTGTTGGGATTATTCGAAGTGGAATTCTCATCACCCGCTGTGATGAAAGCGTTTAAACGCCTGCATGGACCCGAAGATTTTGGGGGTGCCGGGCGTCTCTTCCTGTTCAAAGTCGAGATCATGCCCTGCTCTAACTGGTACAATGGGGAAAGCTACGTGGACCTCCTCAATCCCGAAGTCACAGAAGAATTTCTGAAGGTGACACTTGACGCCTACGCTGAACGGTTCAAAAGGGACTTTGGAGAGTTCATGCCAGGCATCTTCACGGATGAACCTAATTATATTGGAGCCAAATATCTTCCCTGGACAGGGGAGATGGTTGAGTACTTCGGTAGGCTCAACGGGTATGATGTCTCTGAGAAGCTTCCCCTCTTGGGCTTTGAAGGAAAAGGTTCCTGCAGGGTTCGTTGCGACTTCTGGAGGACGGTTACGCAACGTTTCGTTGAGGCTTTTACTTTGCCTTATTCCAAGAGATGCGAGGCTTTGGGATTGAAGATGACGGGTCACTACCTGTACGAGGACAACCTCCTTCGTCAAATAGTGCACATAGGTGCCGCCATGCCACATTACGAGTACATGCATGTCTTGGGAATTGATCACCTAGGCCGCAATATCGACAACCCCTTAACCCTAAAGCAGTGCTCAAGCGTGGCACACCAGTTTGGGCGGAACCGTGTCCTGTCAGAACTATTCGGTTGCAGCGGACAGAGCATGACATTTGAAGATCAGAAATGGCTCGCTGATTTTCATCTAGCCCTAGGAATAACGTTCTTCTGTCCCCACCTGACGCTTTACACGATGAAGGGCGACGCCAAGAGGGACTACCCTCCGACCTTCAGTTATCACCAACCCTACTGGGAACACTTAAAGGTCCTTAACGACTACTTCGCCAGAGCAAGCTACCTTTGCTCACAAGGGCAATTCTGCACAGACATGCTTGTCCTCCATTCGATCGGGAGCGCTTGGGCAGTCTTCACTCCAATGGTCGTAGATAAAGACTCGGCAACCATGAAGTATAATGAAGCCCTTGTGAAACTGCAAGACAACCTTTTGGCGACGCATTGGGACTTCGACTTCGGCGACGAAATCATCTTGTCCCGCCACGGACATGTAGAAGGCAAGGCACTAATCGTCCGAGAGAGCCAATACAAGGTCGTGGTTGTTCCCCCTTCGTTGACTTGGTCCTCTGACACGGTTAAACTTTTGAAACAGCTCTTGGACTCAGGCGGGAAGGTGCTCTTTGTAGGCGAACACCCGAGCCTCATCAACGGCGAATCCTCAGAAGCGACGTGGCAAGAGATATGTGCGCATCCAAATGCTGTCTCCGTGGAAGCTGACCGAAGTGCTGTGGCTGAAGCTTTGGACAATCTATTGCCGAAACCGGTCAGCGTGACAGATGGGGAGGGCAACGAGATTGGAGACATCTTTGTCCATCACCGAGTTGACGGATCTCGTCACATGTACTTCTTCGCAAACAAGAGCCGCAGCCAAAAATACGACGCTACAATCAGGTTATCAGAGAAGGGCGAAGTGACAGAATGGAACATGTTTGACGGTTCGATTCTGCCCGTCAGCACTCCTTTCACCAGGAAAGAGACGATTATAAACGCTGTTTTCTATCCAGTAGGAAGCCGTGCCTTCATAGTGGACACAGCAAGAACACCTGCGGCCCCACAGCTGCCCATTCAACCAAGGCTGGAAGAGATCAAACTCCCGAAAGAATGGATGTTCAGCCGCTTGCACCCCAACTCTATGGTTTTAGACAGTTGCCAGTATTCCTTAGGAGGGGGGAAATGGAGCGGAAAACTGCCCGTGTGGAAAGTACGCCTCGAATGTATGAAGAAGACGGGACTGGAAAAATACATCGGGATTCAGCCATGGGTTCTCCTAGAGAAAAAAGTTGAACCAGATCCTCTTGAGGTCAAGATCAGGACCACGTTCAAGTCGGAAGTCAGAGGCAAAAAGGTATTCCTTGTACTCGAAAAAGCCCCCCTGTGGAATCTGGCAGTCAACGGCACAGCTGTCTCCACAAAGGTTGTAGAGTGGCAGTGGGACAAGCAGTTCGGCAAAGTCGACATATCCAAACAAGTCAAAGAAGGCTTAAACGTCGTTGAACTCTCTTGCAGATATAGCCTTGACCTTCACGTAGAAAACCTGTGTCTCGTAGGCGAATTCGGAGTCAAAAAGGTCTCAGACACAGAGTATGTGCTCACTGACGAGCCCAAAGCCCTTGAGAACGGAGACTGGGTCAATCAAGGATACCCATTCTACACGGGAACTATGCGATACAAGACAAAATTCCTCTTGGAAGAAGGAATCAAGCCAGAAGACCGCGTGCTAGTACGGCTCCCCGAAGCCAAGGGCACCCTTTTCTTGGTCAAGGTCAACGGTAAGGGTCCAGTGCCCGTGTGCTGGCAGCCCTTGGAAGCCGATGTAACAAACATTGTTCAAAGCGGAGAGAACGAATTGTCGGTGGATGTTGTGGGCTCCTTGAGGAACACCTTCGGACCGCTTCACCACAGACTTGGCGACCCATACTCTGTTGGTCCAAACACCTTTGTAGATGAAAGAAACTGGGTTGACACATACCAGCTGGTACCCTATGGATTGACCAAAGGCGTCCAAATCATAATAGAAAATGCATCAACAAAGGAATAGACGCTGGAACTGATTAAACGTCAGCCTCATTCCTTACCAAGGCGTCTTTTTCAGGTGAAGCAGATAGGCAGCTGCATTGATAAGCAGATGGATCGGTGCGGTCAAGAGAATTATGATCAGAACGCGTGCTGACGTAAGCCACGGTGCCCCGATAGCGGCAACGAAGAGCAAAGCTGCCAAGACGAAGTCAAGCTGATCGGAAACAGGTAAAGGCGCACCCGGTTTGAGGTCCAGCCGCCTTTTGATGAAAGAGCCGATAAGGTCTCCCGTCAATGCGCCAAGTGACATGACAAATCCTTGGACGAGACTTCCCGCCGGTAGCCCTGCGTTAGGCGCCAATGCCTCTTGAGCCCATCCGACGAGAGTGCCAATCAATATGCCCGCGAAGAATCCGCGAAATGTCTTGTGCGCGCCGAAGATGGGTTTTCCGTCTAAGAATTTTTTCCCTCTATCTATGGGACAACCGCCTCCGAATAATACGGGCGCACCGTTGGCGCAGTAGGCAGGGAAGATGTAGTACAACGCGTAGAAGATTTCAAGCATGTCCACGACCATTGTTCTGTCCTCTGCAGACCCTTCTCTCTTCAGTAGAACTAAGGCGAAATAAAGCTACTGGTCATAGTCGTGCACGCCATCTTGAGATATGACCAAGTTAAAGGCTATGTTTCTTTCTTTTCCGCCGCTCTTCTCAACCTTTGCCCTGACTACATTCTGTTGACTTGTGCGGACCAGACTTACTACATTATGCGCCCAATATTTGAGTACTCTTGTGGCGACAGGCGACACGCTTCCTTCGCGGGGGGTCAGAACGCTCCTCACCTGACTGGTTAACAGGAGAGGAACATTAAACGTCTTAGCGGTCTGCGTCAATGTTGCGATTTGGCGGTTCAATTCACGGTTCATCCTGTATGTTTCAGCCTTGTCCTTCGTGAGCTCGGAGCGGTAAAGAGACGTGATTGTGTCGATGGCTATCAGCCCAAATCTTTCATTCATGTACATCTCAAGATCATCTACAACCACCGCTTGTTCACTGAAGCTCAACGGGTTCACAACTATAATTCTCTCCGCAACCTCTTCAAGGTCTTCTCCGGCTATCTGGGACAAACGTTCTGCTGAGAAGGCTCCGTCGGTATCAACCAAGAATGTCTTGTAGCCCAGACGAGCCGAGTTAACGGCGCACTGAATAACGAGGCTGGTCTTGCCCGTCTCTGCCTCACCATAGAGAAGCGTTACTGTGCCGGGCGGAAGTCCTCCCTCAAGCACCCTATCGAGAATGAAGCTCCCCGTAAGTATCCAGCGACCCAATGGATTCACATCGCTAGAAAATCGAATGTAAGGCTTAAATTTTAATCTTACTTCTGTTAGATATATCTGAGATGTGACGCATGAGAGCAGACATAGCTGTGGCAACAGTCTCAGGCAAGGCATACTATCGCCTGGTAAACGAACTTAGACAGAGGCGACTGCTCTTCCTGAGCCTCGTACCAGGCGAACCCGTCCCGCCCACAATAAAAGTAGTGATAACAACCTCTGAGGAAAAGCCCATGTTGGCTTACCCAAACACTCTGGTCTACGATGCCAAGTCAGATCCTTCTTACGTAGTGGGTGAAGCCCTACGAATAGTCCAGAACAAACAGGTATACGACGAGGTCATCATAGGAGTCGACCCGGGAAAAACCTTCGGCATCGCAGTTTTGGGAGACGGAAAAACCCTCCAAAAGGAAGAAGGGTTAAGCCTAGAGAAGGCAATAGACACGGCCCTGACAGAGATGAAGAAGAACCCTGCAAAATCCCAGAAAGTCAGAATCGGAAGCGGGGTTCCCACAGTGGCTCAAGAAATTGCCCGGCGATTGAGTCTTGCTCTGTCCAGCAACGTAATGATTGAGATGGTAGACGAGATCGGCACAAGCACCTTTAACGTTAGAGGCACCAAGAAAAAACTTAGCGATGCAGATTCGGCCACAAGAATAGCCACAAGGAAGGGAGTTCTGCAAGTCAGAAGGAGAACGAGATGATTCACACAATCAAAGAAGGAAAGACCATACTGGTCGACGGTCCATCATGCATCCATTTGCTTTCAGGCGAAATGTCTGTTTTCGGCGCCGGAATGAGGGCTGGAGAAAAACTAGTGGTCAGAAAGGGAAAACGCATGCCTCTTGAAGCCCTCGGCGACGCCGAGGTCGAGTTGCGGTTAGGCGACTCCACCTCTTGCGAGGAGATTGATGGAAGTGCGATTCCGGATTCTTGGAAAGCTGCGACTGACAAGGTTCTCTCTTCGGAAGATTATAAAGAGGTTTTGGTGCTCGGAGGGACAGATTCGGGTAAAACGGGCTTCTGCACATATCTCATCAACAAGGCTTTGGGTTCTGAATTCGGAGTATCCTTAATCGATGGGGATATGGGCCAATCCGAGATAGGCACCCCCGGGACCATCAGCTTCTGTCCGATCCAAAAGCCTACTGTCGACCTATTCAGTCTGTGGCCTGAAGATTTGGTCTTTGTCGGTGCAACTAACCCCAGTGGGATGGTTGAAGCAGCTTTGAAGGCACTCGCAACCCTGAAGCCAAAAGCATCAGCGTTAGGTTCTGATCTTCTGGTTGTCAACACAGACGGCTGGGTTGAAGGGGACAGCGCAGTTGACTACAAAATTCGCTTAGCGGAAAGCATCAAACCTGACATCGTTATTGCACTTCAAGGCGGCAGTGAAATGACGCCGATACTTACGGAATTAAGGAACTCGGAGATGGAACTGTCGGTGATCGAGTCTCCGAAAAGCATAAAGAAACGAGATAAGGAGACCAGAAAAGCTCTCCGTGAATCAGCATACAAGAAGTATCTCAAAGACGCCAAAATCAAATCGTACCCTTTAAGCTGGGTCAAGATAGAAGGCGAATTGAGGGACATAATCAAGAACGGCTATTCACTTAAGAGAAGGATAGAAGGCGTACTCAACAAAGAGATCCTGTACTGCAAAGAAACCTCCACCCACATACTCTTTGTTCTTGAAAAAGGCGCTAGGCTCCTAGAGGAAGAGGCAAAGAAGATTGAGTCTGAACTCGGCAAAAAAGCGGCCATCCTCAAAGAGGGAGAAGAAGAAGGATTACTCGTAGCGCTGGTAGATGCCGTTGGAAAATTTCTGGGAACAGGAACCGTATGCAATGTGGACTTCAGCAAAGAAACAATCAGGATCAATACGCCTGTTGACACGACTGTAGCCAAGATCTGCGTGGGCGAGATCAAACTGGACAACGAAGGAAACGAAATCTGCCTAGATGTGAAACCACACTAGATCCTGGCGGAAGGACATAACCCGTTTATGGTGCATGAGACGCATAGAGGCATTATGGCTCTGCAATATTTTCGTCCCAGTGCAATGAGGAGCATGTGGACCGCAAAATAGTCGTTTGGCGAATAAAGTGCTTGAAGGGCGCCGCGGACACCCTCGTATTTTGCGTCTGTCCGGGCTAGACCTAGCCTCTTTGAGACCCTGTTTACATGCGTGTCCACGGGTAGGGTCGGCTTCTCGGCACAGAACAGCAGAACAATATCGGCGGTTTTTGGTCCAACTCCGGGTAGGCTCATGAGCTTTTCCCTTGCTTCATCAAGACCCAGCGAATAGACAAAGTCAAGGGAACCGCCGTGTCTTTCGAGGATCAGGCGGGAAACCTCCTTTATGACTTTTGCCTTGTTGCGGTAGAGACCCGCGACCCTTAAGGCGTCTTCAATCTCTGCTACATCTGCCTCTGCTAGGCTCTTGGGGTTCACAGCGAATCTTTTTGACAGTTGCTCGTAGGCCCGTTTGGTATTTGTTTCAGCTGTCGATTGACTGATTATTGTTCGCACCAAAACCTTGAACGGGTCGCCCACTATACCCGAGAGCCTAGGAACCACAAAATTGTCTTGTAGTATCCTGAGAATCTTCTCGGCTCTTTCAGCTTTTTCTGCTTTCATAGATCTTGCCTTCAGTTTTCTTTCTGCCTATGTAGAGAAAGTGTTCTCCAAGACCTAGCATGCAGGGGTCGTTGCATGTCCTGAGGATTAACTGTAGCCATTGTTCCCATTTTTCTTTATCTTCATAGATTGTGTTCGTTTCTTCTTGTAGATGAGATGATAGACCCTCGCATGTTGCCATCTCAAGTGTCTCGACGCCACGCTTCTCAAACAGGTCTCTTAACTCGCTGGGATGAAAGAAATATGCATCGGGAAAGCCTTGGACAGGCTCATGTTTGTGCCATGCTGATCTGTGTATGCCTCTTGAGAAGGTTTCTTCATGGAAGGGAGCGGTGAGTTCGTCGCGAAGATATGGTCTTTGCAGAATTGTTCTGAACACGCCGTACAATCCGATTACTGAAACAAATATAGGAGCATCCTTCTTTGCCACCCTGACCAGCTCAGAGGCGGCTTTCTCTCTGTCTCTCCTTTCGATAAGATGCGACAGGGCCCCGAGACAAAGAACAGCATCAAAACCTCCGCTGGCAAATTGCGAGAGGTCAGTGATTGAATCCTCCACGATCTTCTTGATTTGCCCTTTGACGCCTGCTTTTTCTATTTCCTTGGAGGCTACTTCGAGACATTTGGGGGAAAGGTCGTGAAGAATGACTTCGTAACCTTTCTTGGCGAGTTCAATCGTGTATCGTCCTGGGCCCCCGCCTGCATCGAGGATTAATCCTTTTTTGGGGAGATGTTTGTCCAGAAAATGCATTGTTACGATGAATTCAAGGCTGTGGTAAGCATCACAGGCAAGTCTTCCCCATTCTCTCTCGGCATTTTCATCGTAATACTTTCTGACGACTTCGCTCAAAGTGAAGCCTCCTACGCTATATTAGCGATATAACAAAATAAAGAATATTTCCTCTCATATGCCTGTGTTCCATATTTTCTGGAATTCTTGTTCGTAGACTGTGGCTATGTGAGTGCTGTTTATCACGATTAGGTTTTCGTTATTGTCTTCCTCCGCGCTGTTGGACCAGTTGAAACTTCCCATCAAAACAATGGTACCGTCGACTATCAGGACTTTGTCATGCATCAAGTCGGAGTTGGTGTCATTACGGACTGGGACGCCGGACGCTTTCAGTCGCTTGTATTCGCTGTATTGGCTAATCTGGCTCTTCTCGAAGAGGATCTTGACTTCTACTTCCCTGTTGTGGGCGGCGATCAGGGCGTCGCCTATCGAGTCCAATGTGAAGCTGTAGATCAGGGCATGGACCGACACGTTTGCTCTGCCCAGCCAATAGAGGACTTGGTCTTCGCATCCGCCCTTTGGCGAGAAGTAGATGCCTAGGATCTTTGTTGAGAGCTGCTGTTGTACATCTGCCAGCTGAGACTGCAGATAATCGTTCTCTGCTCCTAGAGCGTCTTTTTCCTGAAGCAGCTTCGGCACCCAGATTTGATAGGAGATGAGATAACCAGCTGTGGATCCGGCTAGAAAAACCACTACGAGGATCGGGGCTAGGAACTTGGTCTTTAACATCTTTCTTTTCGCCTACCTGACACATATCGATATGCGCAGATGCCTAAAATATCTTTGAACGTCTGCTTCTGCCAGGTTAAGGGCACCGTATCTTGAGCAATCTTTAATTAATGTTATGGATGATAAGATAGGCGCATGTAGTGTTGACATGGCTTGCGTGAGGGATTGTGTTTGAAGACGAACCGTTTGAGGGAACTGATGCGTAAAGGCGAGCCGACGATTGGAACCCGCATACTCATCTCTTGGCCCGGCTTGGTCGAACTCGTCGGGCACGCAGGCGTCTATGACTATGTTGAGTTCCTGAGCGAGTATGGCCCCTATGACCTCTATGACTTCGACAACTTAGCCAGAGCAGCAGAGCTGGTCAACATCTCATCGATGATAAAGATCGATCAGGAGCCCCGGACCTATCTGGCTGAACGGGCGTTGATGGCTGGCATCCAGAACGTGCTCTTTGCGGACATCAGGACCGTTGAAGACGCCGAGGAGGCTGTGCGGGCAGTGAGGTCTGAGCCGAAGGGCATCAACGGGTTCAGATTGGACCGAAGGGTCGGTTACGGCCCCACAGGAAATGCTGCTGATGTGGTGAAGATGTGCGACGACGCCGTTGTCGCCATAATGATCGAGAAGGAAAGCGCCGTGAAGAACCTAGAAGCCATCCTTTCAGTCGAGGGCATAGACATGGTGCAGTTCGGGCCCTCCGACTACTCCGTGAGCATAAGATTGCCCGGAGAAACACGGCATCCGAAGGTCAGAGAGGCGGAGATTAAGACGATAAAGACCGCGCTGAAGAGGGGGGTCGCGCCGAGAGCCGAGATAAACAGCCCGGAAGAAGCGAAGAAATATCTGGACCTCGGAATCAGAGACTTCAGCATAAACACAGACGTAAGAATCCTCTACAACTGGTGGAAGAAAAACGGCACAGAACTGAAAGCCATCGTATCCAAAAAATGAACAAACAGCCAAAAGACGCTAGGCGCCCACCGTTCCCAGTTGAATCGGCGGCCTTCCGCAGCAATCAACGCTCTCCAATCCCCAACCAATGAGTGACCATAAATCCGAATGCTATTTTAACGAATCATTGTCGGTGAATCATATGGAAGATTACTACAGAAAACGAGCAAAAGAATATGAAGAGGTCTATTATCGAGAAGATCCTATTAGGCAAAAAGAACTAGGGAATGTTGCAGAGGCACTAAAGAATTCGTTAAGAGATAGGAAGGTTCTCGAAATAGCATGTGGAACTGGCTACTGGACACAAATCTTGTCAGAAACGGCGAAAGACATAACGGCAACGGACATAGTTCAAGAAGTAATGGAAATCGCAGAAAGAAAACAATACAGATGCCCCGTTTCCTTCCGCAGAGAAGATGCCTACAATCTACAGTTTGAAAAAAGTTCTTTTGATGGGGGATTGGCAAATTTTTGGTTTTCCCACATCCCGAGAGATAGAATCGACACTTTCTTGAGAGGATTCCATAAGGTTTTGCGAATCCGTTCAAAAATATTCATAGCGGACAATGTCTATGTAGAAGGCATTGGAGGAGAACTAATCGTCAGAGAAGGGGACGAAAACACCTACAAATTGAGAAAGCTAAAAGATGGGAGCGAAAATCTGATCCTTAAGAACTATTTTTCGGTCAAAGACCTGGTGAAGATCTTCGGCAACCATGTTGATGGATTCAGCGAAGAAAACGTCTCCTATGGCAATTATTTTTGGTATGTAATCTATGAATTAACAAATTAGTTCCCTCAAACTGAGCCAGTTCCATGCACAACGACTGACCAGATGAACGATTAAAGTTTTGTGTGCTTTCTATGTGTGCTTGTTATGTGCCAATAGAAAGTATTAGAGTATCTGGGTTCGGGGGTTAAGATTTGAAACAGTAAAAAGGTATAACGTCACAAACATTCATAAGAGACCCTCTAAAAATCCCATTAGCAAGTAATCCTTAAAGTCTCGTAAAACCTAAAACTGAGTTTTGGAAGACAAAAGGAATGAAGCCTACGAGGCTAATATTCTGAGATACAAACCTGCCTTAGAGAGATATTCTTATGGCTTAGACGGAGCACAGGGCTTCATGCAAGGCATTTTATGCATTCTGATTTTTCTGACCGGGGTCAGACTTCTTTATAACTTCAAAGTATTGAACTTGGACGTGATTTTTTCGATTTCTTCGAACCTTTGCATCACGCTGTCAAAGGTTTCGCCCATCCGATAGGTGTCCTTATCAAGCCTGCCGTTAGGATTCAACTCGCCCAAAACGTTTTCCTGTTTGAGATCGGGGTTTTTCTTTGCATACGGCCAGAGTCTAAATGAACCGCCTGATATCTCGTCTATCAAAGTAACCTCGTCATCGATGATGCCGTATTCAAGTTTCAGATCGACAAGTTGCAGGTCAAATGCTCCGAAGGCTTTCTCGAGATGCAAAAAGCACTCTTCATTGAGTTCTCGCATTCTGACATAATCAGTTGCCCCTTTTTCCTTGACAAGATACTCGATATACGCCTTATCAAGCATGGGGTCGTGCAGTGGGTCATCCTTGTAGTGGAACTGGGTAATGAACGGGTCGAACCTCGTTCCTTCGGCGATCCCTTTGTATTTCACTATTGAACCAGCGGCGACCCTGCGAGTCACCACTTCAAGGTTGTATTTTCTCTCCAGTTTCCTGACGAGAACTACTTTTTGTTCAGGGCTATCGATGTAGTGTGTCTTTTGACCGACTCTATTAAGATACTCAAATATGTTCTTGTTGATTTTCCAATCAATCAGCGCCTTTCCTTTAATAACATCGTGTTTCAGTCCGTCACCTGCAGTGATATCGTCCTTGAACAGCATATAGACGGTTTTAGAGTCGTTGGGGTTCTCAAGTATTATCTTGGTTTTCCCTTCAGCCAACTTCTTCATACCTTTCAAGTTGAGAGCCATTTCGATTTCCCTTGCCACTGAATTGTCAGACTAGATATATTTGTTTATACAATTAAAATGAAACGTTGTCCACCCGTTTTTGACTGTACGTATTTTTAAGTGAAGGACTAGAAATTTGATATCCCTTATAAGGTCTGTTCGATAAACATTCGTTGCGGCTAGGTATCATGCGGCTTCCAGTCTTCAATGTTGTCAGGTCTGCTTTCTGCACATGCCTTCCGAAGTACAATATCAACCCGTATCTGGGTAGGTGCGCGCATGGATGCATCTACTGCTACGCGGTTAAGTTTCCGAGTTTCAGAGGTCCGATAGTTCCAAGGTTGAAACTGAAAGAAGAGATTGCCACGATGGCTCAAACAACCAAGGACCGATTGCCCGTCATGCTCAGTGACACTACTGATCCATATCAGCCGCTTGAGCGGAAACACGAAATTACGAGACGATGCCTAGAGATTCTTGCCGAACGTGGTTATCCTCTTCTTATCGTTACAAAGTCCGACCTCGTCACACGTGACATAGACCTTTTCAAGAAGACCCGAACCGTTGTCTCAATAACCATTACAACGATGCGAGGAAAAACAGCCAGAACAATCGAGCCCAACGCGCCATCGCCTCGCAGAAGGCTTTCAGCCCTCCGAAAAGTTGCGGACGAGGGCATCCCGACAGCTGTGCGGATAGACCCGATAATTCCAACTGTGAACTCTGATGAAAGCGAACTGGAGGCAATCGTTTCAGAGGCAGCCGAAGCCGGAGCCAAACAGATAACCGCATCAACCATGAAGCTGGTTAGGGGAGTTCTTCCGCCGCTGAAAGCCGAGAACCCCGAGCTCTTCAAAACACTGAACAACATCTATTCAGGGAGCGAGTGGGTTGCAGGCTACAAATATCTGCCGATGGGCGAAAGGCTGAAGATTCTGGAACCCTTGAGGGCAATGGCGCAGAAGTACGGATTGAGGTTCGCAACGTGCCGAGAAGGGTTTCCGCAACTCAACAACACAGTCTGCGACGGAACAGCCTTCTGCAGGGTTCTCTTGAATGGTTTCGCAAAAACAGCAAGATAATTGTGTGCGGTGTCTCTTCTCAGTGTGCTACTTGTGTTTTTCGCGTCTCTTTTTGCGTTTTCTCTTCTCGCGGCGCATGCGCTTCTTCTTCCACTTGGCTCGCATCTTGTCTCAACTTCTGTTGTCTTTTCTTGTAGCCTTAGCCATTTATGAGAGGCGCTTGACTTACACCTCAAATAGAGGCGGCTTTGGAAAAATTCGTCAATCTATGCATTTAAAGCTTTTGGATTGGGCATTAGCCTGTTATTGTTTTTGCATAGGAGGCGGAGACGCGCGGATCACGTGCAGTTACAATATTTCATGTGTAGCCCTCATATCTGCGGGCGCGTATCTTTATTATAGGTTTTTGAGGTGTTAATTGATGGCTAAAAAGGGCACGAGATACAAGTGCGAAGACTGCGGTGTCGTCGTAGTCATTGACGAAGAATGCGGCTGCTCTACATGCGACCTAGTATGCTGCGGCGTTCCAATGAAGGAAGTGAAGAAGAAGGCGAAGAAGTAGCACCGCAAACGTCGAGTCTCCATTTTTCACTTTTTTTGTGTCTGTCAAAACCGCCACAAGAGAAGATAGACTTAGATGTTTTCCTTTACACATCTATAGACTGTATTTTTAATTCGTATAGTTTTTAGGCACCAAACGCCTATATAACAGTCAATCCTCGCGCTGGTAGGAAGCAGACTATGGACAAGAAAAGATTGCTGTCGTCCGTTTTCCTGATGCTCGTTCTTCTGTTCAGCACCGCTTTGCCAGTCAGCTCCTCAGCAAATGTACGTGCCGACAGTCAAGAGCTATGGTGGCTGAATTGGAGCCGAGACTTGAACCGCAACAGGATTGATGATCTGCTTGAGGAAAAGATGCCTGCGTCGGGCTATATGGACATCTTCGTGGATTATGAGGCGCCGACGACAGAAGAAGACACAAGGCTTCTCTCGCAACTCAACCTCACCGTCTCGTATGAGGCAAAATATCTCAACTTGGTCTCCGTCCTGAACGTAAGCGCGTCGGTCGTTCCGATCTTGGCGACGCTGCCCCACGTAGTCATGATTGAATATCAATCAGAAATAGAGCCCAACCTAGATGTAAGCGTGAGGGCAATAAAAGCCCGGAGCTCCTCGTTGTATTCGCCTAACACAACGCAGGATCTAGGTTACTCGGGCAAGGGCATTGTGGTGGCTGTTCTTGACACGGGAGTCGACGATGAACATGAATTCTTGATGGGAAAATTCGTGGCAGGCTTCGAGTGTTCGAGTCCCGATGCCCGCGCAGACCGCGAAACCAATCCTGATGATACAGATGGTCACGGAACCCACGTGGCAAGCATCATCATGGGTACGGGCGGCTCCTCGGGAACCTACAGAGGGGTGGCACCGGACGCCATGCTCGTCGATGTCAAGGTCATGGGCTCCAAGGGAACAAACTATGATAGCCAGATCATCCGCGGCATAGAATGGGTCATAGCCAACAAGGCCAAATACAACATCACCATAATCAACCTAAGCGTCGCCTCCAGCGTAGTCGATCACGATGGGACCTCGCCCATATCGAGAGCCGCAAACAGAGCCGTTGACTACGGCATAACAGTCGTGGTTGCAGCTGGAAACGAAGGTCCAACAGCCGAGACCGTCTGCGCGCCAGCCGTAGCCGACAAAGTCATAGCTGTGGCGGCGATTGACGATCGGCACACCGTGAACCGCGGCGACGACATCATCGCGGATTATTCGAGCAGAGGTCCCAGAGAAGACGGCGCCCAAAAACCGGACATTGCAGCTCCGGGAAGCGACATAGCTGCCGCAGAGGCAGCGGTTACGGGTCAAGCTACAGATGACGTTGTCAGAATGTGGGGTACCAGCATGGCTGCTCCGCATGTTGCCGGCGTCTGCGCACTTGTTTTGGAGGCTAACCCAAGCCTCTCGCCTTGGGATGTCAAGGATGTTTTGCTGAACACGGCTGAGGATAAGGGACCTAGTGGTTGGGATGCAGCATATGGCTGGGGTGAAGTAGATGCATACATGGCTGTCGTCGCGGCTGCTGGCGGACAGACAGGCAACGGCTACCAGCCTGAGTTCTCTTGGACGCTTCCTTCTTTCGGAGGAATCTTTGATGCCCTTTTCAGCTGGCCTTCTGAAGGGTCGCAGATGCTTCGTTCAGCCAGCGAATATCTCCGCGCGGTCTTCTCCGAGTTCATAACGACCGGTTACGACATCATGATGCCTTGGGGGCTTATGCTGACTGTAGCTTGCGCAGTAGTAGCGTTGGTTGATGTTGCCGTCAAGAGACACAATAGATGAGATACCGCGATATGCGGTCAGTATCTATTCCACATTGACCTCAGGTATTCAGATGGAACCTCTTATCGGTTCAAACCTCCAGAACCGGCTTGATGGGCAAAAGATTTTTGTTTCCGATGCCTTTCTGAGGCTTCATTAAATTTAAATAATAGCTCGTAATGATTTCTCACGGTGGTGGTATATGTCAAGAGGAAAGAGACCTATCAACAGGAGAGATGATGAAGAAGAGGAGCCGGAAGAAGAGAAAGAGTGGGACTGGGAAGAAGAAGCCGAAGAAGACGAGGAAGAGGAAGACGACGACTGGTAGACAACAAGCGAAC
This sequence comes from uncultured Candidatus Bathyarchaeia archaeon, assembly GCA_964513245.1. Classification (GTDB taxonomy): domain Archaea; phylum Thermoproteota; class Bathyarchaeia; order Bathyarchaeales; family DTEX01; genus CAZELO01. Next base: position 114,584 of record CAZELO010000005.1, read on the forward strand.
CGGTAAGTCAAGAGATTTTTTTTCTTTCCAATCCAATTTCAACCTCAAAGATAACTAGCCGAAAAAAACGTGTTTTTTGTTTTTTCAATTTTTTTGTGTCTTTCTGTTTGACCGCCAAAACGTTTTCACCTGAAAGATGGACGATACTATGTTGAGGAGCCATCAGCTTTAGAACGCAATTCTAGGGGCAAGTTTCTCGTTGTACGGCAAGAGAAAAAGGCGTCACAGCCGATATTATGCTTCAGCGCATGGTTGGGACTGGCTGTCGAGAAATAGGTATCTTCTAGGTTCCAGTTGTATACGCTATGGAAGCGGGGCGCTTGGCTGAGAGAACCCTTGTAGATTTGTCTGACAAAAGATTTTCTGATTTGTCAGTGACTGACAAATGGTAAGCCTGTTGGGAAGCCTTTGTAGATTTGATTAACAAACGGAATTCCGAATTGATTATGATTAACAAAAGAGCAGCCTATGGTTTTGTCCGACAATGGGGCTGGCGATCCAGACGGCTCCTGATATACTGTTGGGAGACTTTTTCAATGAGACAAAAAAGAGAAGACGAGGTTTCATTCGGAAGTCGGAAGATCGGTACAAATCGTAAATGAATCCGGAATCGCAGCGGTGCACAGAAGCCATCTTGTGTTTTCATATGATGAGACCGTTGATGTTCTATTTGGTAGAGCCAACCTTACTTTGCGGTATTTTGGCTATTGACATATCAGACTAGGGTTTTCTAGAGATAGCCTTCGGTCTTCAGATGTGACCTCTGCCTGAGAAAGATCGTGGCAATTCCTGCCTCGCGCAGCCTCTTTCTAAGAGCTCTGTCATTCGTTGCAACGGGACACTGCAGCTCTTTTGCAACTCGGACTATGACGTCGTCGGGGCTTTCTTCAGGTCTCCTTTGCACGCTTAACAAGCTGCACTTCTTGACCAATTCCAACGCAGACAAGGCTATCTTCCGCGTCTTCTCTGGCCCCCTTTTCGAAAGGGCTTCCAGCTCATCCACAGTCGTGGAAAGGACAACGGGTTCGAAGCGTCCGAGGAGCACCGTCAGCTCAGCCCATATGTCCACCCTGAACTGGAAAGGCACAAACAGAAAATTCGCGTCAAGAATCACCTTAACAGCCACCACAATCACGCTTCAGATCTATTTAACGTCAGCCGGCCCGCAAACCGAGATGGGCACATCAATCACCGTTGGACGACCCGCAGAGAAACCGTCCTCAATGGCGCTGGGAAGATCGTCAATGTCATCGATGTGTACTCCTATGGCTCCAAAGGCTTCAGCCACCCTGTCATATCGGATCGCTCCGAACCTGCTGGCAGTCACCCCTTCTTCGCCGCACTGGCTCAGCTGCCCACTTACAACTATGCCCCACGCACAGTCATTCGCGACAACAGCCACAAAAGGCAGCTTCTGCCGCACAGCCGACTCCAACTCAGCCACCGTGAAACCGAAGGAACCATCGCCTGAAAGAAGCAGCACCCGCCGATCAGGATAAACAAGCCTAGCAGCCATCGCGCCCGGTATGCCCCAGCCTACCACCGCGCTGGCACCGCAGGTCAGCCAGTGGCCAGGATAACGGTCAGCCGCCAGAACCATGTGTGCCCACTGCCCGATGTTTCCTCCATCGATCAGGAACACGGTGTCCTCAGTTAGCAGTCGCTGGATCGCTTTGACAATGTGCCAGCCACTTGTGGGCGTGTCAGGCGGGTTCTCCTCGACCCAGCGTGCACGGAACCGACGTGAACGTTCGCGGGCTTCCTCTAGCCACTTCGCATGCATGGCCTTCAGCCGAGGGGTAGATGCCTTAGCCAGCTGGTCAAACACGAGGGATGGGCTTGCTGACAGTGCCATGTCTGGTTCGACTCCCTGTCCTAACATATTTGGGTCGCTGTCAACGCGTATGATTGCGGCGTCTTTTTTGACCTTCGGCGGCGCTAGAAAACCGACTCTATAATCAACAGCCGCGCCTGCCATAATAATCAGATCCGCATCCTCAAGAAGACGTGGCTCACCAGTAGCAGCACCTACGACCCCTAGAAAATTGGGATGAGGCTTGTCAACCGCGCCCCTGTCCCATATGGGCGTAACTATTGGAACTGCTGAAGCCTCGCTGAAACGCAACATGGCAGCACCCGCCCGTGCATAGAAAACCCCGGTTCCAGCGACAATCAGTGGGCGCTCTGAACGTTTAATTGCCCGAATCACCCCGTCCAAGACGTTGTATTCAGGTTTTCCCGGAGAAACTACTCCATCCCAACCGCCTTTAAGGGGCTTCTCGGGTTCGTCAGCTTCAGCCTCCAAAACATCAATGGGAACTGTGAGGTGAACCGGACCGAGATGACCGCTTGCAGCCGATGTAAAGGCCTGTCTAACCAGATAGGTGAGGCCGCTGACACGGGTGACGCATCTGGAAAACTTGCAGATCGGTTTTGCCATCGCAACTTGGTCAAACTCTTGGAAGACGCCGCGGCCAGCGCCATAACCAGCGCTTGCACTTGTGAGAAGGAGTAGCGGGGCTCCGTCAAAGAAGGCGTTAGCAACCCCTGTCAGGGCGTTGACATGCGCGATTCCGCTGCTTACCGCGCAGACGCCGACTCTTCCAGTGAGCCTCGCATAGGCGTCAGCCATGTAGGCAGCAGCCTGTTCATTGTGCGTGTCAACCAGTCTGATGCCGGCTTTACGGCAGGCCGCGTAGAAAGGGTTCAAGCCGTTCCCACATAAGGTTGACACCCAGGTTACGCCTTGCCTTTTGAGTTCTGAGACTAGAAGGTCTGCTCCTGTAGCCAAACTGCCCTTATCCTCCTTTACAACATTACATGGGAATAAGGACTACATTAGCATTTTTGCGGTCCAAGCGTGATGCAAACGGGATGATAACTCAAAAAGCCTCGCAACAGGATCTGGTTGTTGCATTTCCACATCCCATAAGATCGCTGCCCGAATTGTCGAACAAAGTGAAGAACGAGAATGTTGAAATCTTGCAGAAAGAATCAGGAGACTTCTTTTTTCCAAAGCTGCTAAAAGCATAGCGGCAGTTTTCCGTATTTGTGTATGGTTTTTGTCAGGTTCCCTATGCCCTTTCTCAGGTGTTGGGGATGTATGTCCTCGGTTATGCCGACTATGTAGCCGTTGCCTGGGGTCATCTCCTTCAGCAACGCCATCGTATAGGCTCTTATCTCTTTGGCTGTCCTCAGGAAGACTTCTTCTGGGAAGTTCATCCACACGACTTTGTCTTTCCAAGCTCGTTTAGCTTCGCTGACAGGCAGGTTTCCCATAGGCGGCGGCGTGAACGCCTCTATGGCATCCAACTTTGTTTTGGCTATGAGGTCTTTGAGCGTCAGGAGCCGTCCGTCCATGTGTGATATAACTTTTTTGCCGGATTTGTGCAGGATCTCAGCGTACTTGTTGTAGTAGGGTAAGCAGTATTTCTCGAACAGTTTTGGCGAGATCAGCTGGCCGTCTATGTTGTCGCCTATTCTGACTATTTGCGCCGGCGACTCCGCTATGATGCGGTACAGCTCTAGGAAACTCTTGTCCAAGGTTTCGATCAGCGATTCAATGGCTTTGGGATTGCGTCCAAACATGATGGCGAAGTTTCTGAAACCCATGCACTGGGTTATGATATGCATGAGGGGCGTGTAGTCTCCAGAGGCGGTTACTATGCCGTCGCCCTCCAAGTCCACTTCATTCTGGCGGAAACCCTCAAAATCAGGCTCGTAGACAGTGTCCTCAATTATGAACTTGTAGACTTCGATGTCCTTCTCGTTCTTCACCGGCCGCTCAACAGCCCACGTTCCGCCCGCCATCTGAAAGCTAAGGTTAACCCTTCTCTTGGAATTAACTTGACCAACAGGCGTTGTATACGTGGCATAAAGGTAGTCTCCAGCTGTTCTGGTCTCCGTCTTAACGTTCGGCGTGTAAGACCTGTACACATTGCAGCGGACGTCCAAGCCTAGGCCCAGATTCCTCATTCTGCGTTCAAATCTTCCCTTCGGCAGATGGTTTGAATATATGAGCTGAGGAACTCGGTCCGGGGCCTCTCCGTTCAGAACCGCGTAGACTCTCTCCTTAGCATCCATACAGGCATCACTCTCCTATCGGAAAGCTATTCTATTCTTAAATGTTTTGCTGAACCCGCCTAGGACTCTCTTCCTATCCATTCACGCTTCTTCTTCAGATAGTACTGGTAAGTCGCGTAGGACACTTCCGGCGGGCATCTGTGGTCAACGAGCGGTATGTAGCCTCCATCCTTCAATATAGGCGTGAGCCTCTCCAGTTCTTTATCTATGGCTTTTTCACCCGCGGCTAGCGTCATCTTGTCTACGCCGCCCATAAGCAGGACACGGTGCCCATGCCTCTCTCTCAGCTTGTGGATGTCGGTGAAACGGGACTCCACCGGGAACATGCAGTTTATTCCAGCTTTCAGCCATCCGGGCACGAGCAGTGAGATGTCGCCGTCGCAGTCCAAGACGTTTATGGTTACGCCGTACTCCTTCAGCACGTCAGTGACCTTCTTGTATCGGGGCACCATGAACTCCTCGAAGTGGCGAACCGAGAGAAGCGGTCCGCGGCTGTAGCACATATCCTCCCACCAAGTGGCATAATCAACCTTAACCGAACGCAGAGCCTTCCGTATGATGGTGATCCAGAGGCTGACCAGCGTATCCATCATCTCAGCTACCCAGTCAGGGTCCTTATAGAAGGCTATAGAAATGTTCTCGACGCCCATCCAATTCCTGAGCCAGCCATAGAGGCTCCCAACACCTATGCCTAAAGGATAGTCACGCTCTTTGTACGTCGCGACCACCTCATCCCAAGTCAACGGAAAACGCCCAGGCGTTCCAGAATTGAAGAACGGCTTCAGTTTTTCCCAATCTTCTCTGTTCTTTAGAGGATGGCGGATATAGTGCGGCACAGAAGAGGCACCTGCGGGTCTAATGTACGTGCCGCCCATGCCGTCGTCAACGACGACTCTGTCCTCTTCCTCCTTAACTATTCTTTCCGGCAGCGGCGGCCAGAACCCGCTTCTAGTCGGCAGATGTTCTAGGCAGTCCCAGCCTTCTAGACCGAGGTAAAGCTCTACATCTCTGTTGTTTTTCTTTTCTAGGGGAAGGCCTTCTCTGTGCCACCGGTCGATCGTTTCTGTCCAGAAACCGAACTCGTAGTCTGGAACCCTGTCAACCTCTTTGAACTGAAATGTTCCCAGGAAACGTTCCCTATGATTCAAACGAGATTCCTCACATATTTCGAATGTTGAAAGAGTATTATCCGTCTTTCGCCTTAAAATACTTAAATGATGTGCCGCCCATATGGAATTGTATATCTCTTAGCCTAACGCGAAAAAGACCTCACGTTTCATCGCGACAGAGGAGGTGAAGACATGACGAAAGTAGGCGAAATCTACTTCTGCGAGATCTGCGGAAACAAAGTCAAGGTCCTCGAGAACGGGAGGGGAACCCTTGTCTGTTGCGGGCAACCAATGAAACTGGTAAAATCTTAACCGCTCACAGCAAATGCGTAGACAGCAAAGCGGCTCAGAAAGGGCTACAGATGCAAACACCAGCATCTCTGCGTGGAAATATCACAGTGATCAATGCGCTTCGTTTGTGATTCTTTAGTCTATGGAGTGAACCAACAAAATACACAATTACCAGCTTGTGAGAAACACGGAATTTTCTCTCTTTTACCGAATGCTTGGATATTCTGTAACAGGTTTTTCTCTTGGGTATTCTCGAAGTATGGAGCACCATATTTTTGTCTTGCATATTCAACCAGACGCCGTGGACAGCCACAGCGCTCCGTAGACAAGGTTTCTGGCTATCAAGACGACGCTGGAGGCTATGATTAGATAGTAGCAGAACGTCACAGTCCGCTTGTGCCTCGGATACATCTTGACCAGCAGAAGGATGTTTGCGGAGAGGATTACAAAACCTACCAGCATGATGAGCGGGTTGATGCCTATCAGATACGCCATCAGCGGGTTCCCCTCATAACCCATGCCTGTGAACAATGCCACGTAGCTCATCAGATAGTCCAGAGACCTCAATGCCGTTGGTGCCCTCAACGCCTTGGGAAAACTGTTCAAATCATTCTCAAGTTTGCCGATCCAATAAAGTGACCAGCCGATGAACCAGAGGAAAACCAGAGCAGGAAGAAAGAACAGAAGTGCTGGTCTGCTTCTCATTATGGCACTCGGCATTTTGAACGGCTCCCTCTTTTCCATCATGGTGGGGAGAGCCTCCCTCAAACAAAACAAGAATCTGAATATTCTGTAAAAGAATTGTGAAGTATACGTCTAGATATTCAATATATAACTCCGCAGGTGCGCCGCCGTTCCGTATGTGGCAAATAATTTCAAGATTCTTAGCGGCTATTTTATCGTTCCATATCCGATTAGCCGCCATCTTCCAGCTATCTTGCGGTTTACGGCTATTCTGGATGCCTCTTCTGCGCAGACCGGTCGACTGAGCGTGAGGTCAACGGTGTCTCCTTTTATGTGCGAGACTTTGCCGACGGTGGGTAGGGTGCCAACATCCAGCAGTAGCGTCTCGCCTATGCCGACCCTTTTAACCTCGATCATCTCCTTCGTCCCGACAACGCGCTTCAAGAGGTGCATGTCCAAAGCCAAATCGCATCTCGTAGGCGGCAGGGTGCCAGGCTTGCCTACAAGGTTGCCGATAAGCCCATCAGCCTTTGTCAGCGCTGGATCCAGAAGGGTTCCGACACCGACAAGTCCTCCGCATCTAGCCTTCTTCACAGGGCGACCGCCAGCATGCAGACTAACTATCTCCGTGGACAGTGGCTCATAGGAGGCTACTTTTTCGCCGGGACTGCTGATGCCAGGCTGGATCTCTATCTCTTCTCCGACATCGAATGTTCCTTGGAATATGGAGCCGCCGATGACGCCTCCGAGAAGGTCCTCAATGCCGGTTCCAGGCTTGTTCACATCGAACGAGCGGACAACATGCATCCTAGGCGGTTTAGATGGGTCCCGTTGCGGCGTAGGAACATACTTTTCCAAGGCGTAAAGGAGTAGGTCGATGTTTACGCCGCTCTGGGCGGAGATCGGAATTATGGGTGCGCCTTCGGCTATGGTGCCCTTCGTGAACTCGATAATTTCTTTGTGATTTCTGAGGGCGCCCTGCCTATCAACGAGGTCAACCTTATTCTGTACAACAATTACCTTGTCTACGCCAACAACGCCGATGGCTGCAAGGTGCTCACGGGTCTGAGGTTGCGGGCAAGGCTCATCAGCCGCTATGACAAGTATGACGCCGTCCATGACTGCCGCGCCAGATAGCATAGTAGCCATCAGCGCCTCATGACCAGGGGCATCCACAAAACTCAGGGCGCGGACAAACTCGCCCTTAGACCCACATTTTGGGCAGGTCTTGCTGGTCGAGTAGTTGTGGGGGCTCTCGCATTTCGGGCATTTATAGATCGGCGCGTCAGCATAGCCTAGCTTAATGGTGATACCTCTCTTCAGCTCTTCGCTGTGTCTGGCAGTCCACACGCCTGTAAGCGATTCGACCAGCGTCGTCTTGCCGTGGTCTACATGCCCGATCGTGCCTATGTTGATCTCAGGCTGCCGCGGCAAGAGATGCTGAGTATCTGAACCTTTCTCCATTGCGCCCATACACCACAACTGCTTGAAGATGATTACAATCATGTGATTTTAAAGGTTTCCTTTTCGGACACCTGCTACAAGGACAAGGTTCTGCGCTGAAGACATATGCAGAAGCAGCAGAACTGATCGCATCTAAGCCTGACATGAAAAAATCGCCCTCCTTCATCGTATGGTTGTTCTATCGTTCAAAAAACAAGAAGTTTTTATAAGGCGCCACGCCTTTCTAGAAGATGCAATGCCCAGGTATGGTGAACTAAATGTCACATTGTGAAAAATGTGGTTTCCGGTTGCCCGAAAAAGCAGAATTCTGCCCTAACTGTGGTGCCGTCACTAAGAAGGCAAGGGCTGCTGAGACGAAAGTTTCGGTGGCAAAATATCTGCAGGTAGGCTTGTTCGGCGCATTCCTTTCTGTAACAATCCAGCTCTTTTCTTTCGTGCCGCTTTATTTTGTTCCGTCGTTCCTAGCATCTGTCATTATCATCTACTTGTTCAAAGTTGGCAAGCTCAAGGACGCCATGATAACAGCGATGACCGTTTACCTCATTGAAGAGGCAGTCACATCTGCTCTCGTCTTGGGTCCCGTCTACCTTGACAATATACCGCTTGCCGACCTTTACGGTGACTACGTGCCCACACTGGTAGATGTCATACTGTATGTGGCAGGTCCGATAACAGCGATCATCGCGGGATACATCGGAGCCGGTCTAGTCAGTGGAGGGAAGAAAGAACCGGCACCAAGTCCCTACGGCAGGAGAGAAGAAAGAGGGCCCGGAGGCATCGTCTACAGCCTCAAAAGAAATACGGGGAAAGCATCTGCCCCGTCGCCCGATAAGGTTTAAATATACTCCAGACAGGTTCCCTATACTGGTTAACTAGCCTAAGTGGTCTGCAATGAACGTACCGAAAGAAATCAACACGTACTGCCGCCGATGTAAGGTGCATACTCCGCATGGCGTCGCGCTCTATAAAGAGGGTAAAAGAAGAACGCTTGCTAAGGGTGAGCGTGCCCACAAACGGGAAAGGAAGGGATACGGCGGACAGAAGTACCCTATGTTGAAGAGAAAGGCGAAGACAACGAAGAAGCAAACCCTGAAGCTTAGGTGTAAGAAGTGCGGATACATACAGCAGAAGAAGGGTATCCGCCTAAGAAAACTCACAATCGAATAGGAGCGAGGAAACCGAAATGAGCCAATGGGAAAAGATCATGCCAAAGCCTCGAAGCATCTTCCTGCAAGTGAAGTGTCCAGACTGCGGCAACGAACAGACGATTTTCAGCCACGTGGCAACCGTGGTTCGCTGCAACATCTGCAGCGCGATACTTGCTGAGCCTACCGGTGGAAAGGCGCAACTGAAAGGCGAGGTTGTAAACATTCTGGAGTAATGCCGGAATATGTCTATTCTGAGGAGGGCTGATTGGCCCGAGGTCGGCGAGATCGTTATCGCCACGGTTAACAGGATAACAGACCACGGCGTCTACGTGGTGCTGGACGAATACGAAAAGGAGGGCTTCCTCCACATATCTGAGATCTCCTCAAGATGGGTTAAAAACATTCGCGACTACGCCCGTGAAGGAGAGAAGACTGTACTAAAGGTTTTGAGGGTTAACCCAGAAAGGAAGCATATAGACCTTTCGCTCAGGAGGGTTTCTGGACGCGAGAAGAGAGAACGCGTCCTCCTCTGGAAGAAAAGCAAGAAGGCCGAAAGCCTCCTCAGAAGTGCCAGCCAAAAGCTAGGGATTCCTGTGAACGAAGTCTATGAGAAAGCGGGCTTGCCTCTTGAAAATGCCTTTGGGGATCTGTATGACGGATTAGAACAAGTCACAAAAGAAGGCATCGACGTTCTCTTGACGCAAGATGTGCCCAAAGAAATGGCTACTGTGCTGGCTGAGATCGCCAAAGACAAGATCAAGATTTCCACAGTCTCGGTTAGGGGCACGCTGAAATTGCGTTGCACAAAGCCCAACGGCGTATTGGCAATAAAAAAGGCACTTCTCGCGGCTAAGGAAGCGGGCAAATCAAATGCCACAGGCGTACGCATATACACCGTCTCGCCGCCGAAATACCGCATAAAGGTCACAGCGCCCAACTACAAAGAGGCAAACGCCACGCTTAAGAAGGCTGGCGGGATGGCTGTGACCAGCATACTCAAAGAAGGCGGAGAAGGCACCCTAGAAGGAGACTAGCCGCGCATGGTTTGGCTGATGAGGAGATGCGTAGACTGCGGCAAATACACGCTTAAGGCTGATACCTGCCCGCACTGCGGAGGAAAAGTGCGTATTCCTCATCCTGCTAAGTTCTCGCCGGACGACAGATATGCGTTGCAGAAGGGGATGCTGAGGAACCGGGAAAAATGAAAGAGACCACAATCGTAGCAAAGGAAAACGTTGAATTAGAGAACCCCGTCCTCATAGAAGGGCTCCCGGGGCTAGGCATGGTTGGGAAGATAGCCGTGGAACACCTTATGAGGCAGACGAAGGCGAAGAACCTTGCCGAGCTCTATTCGCCCCATTTCGCCTACTACGTGCTTGTGACTGAGGATGGAAGCGTCAGGCTTCTCCGCTCCGAATTCTACTACTGGCGGAACGAGAACAGCGGAAGCGACATCATCTTCCTGACAGGCGACAGCCAAGCGCAGACGATCGAGGGTCAATACGAGGTGGCTGATGCCATACTTGAATTCGCAAAGAACCACGGCGTGAGAACCATCATAACGATCGGCGGCTACCGAGAAGAAGCCAAAGAAGAACCCAAAGTTTACACATCAGCCACAAACGAAGCAACACTGAAGAAAGCCTTGGAAGCAGGCGCCCAAAACAGCCCCGCGGGAAACCCCGTAGTCGGCACAGCAGGTCTACTCCTAGGCATGGCAAAACTCAAAGACTTGGACGCCGTTTGCCTCTTGGTTGAGACGCCCGGTTATTTGCCCGACCCGAAGGCTGCAAAGAGCGTCTTGAACGTGCTCGGCAAGATGTTGAGCCTTAAGGTTGATTTGAAGGGGTTGGATAAGGAGATTCTTAAGTCAAAGCGGATTGAAGAAAAAATCAAAGTCATCGAGGAACAACGAAGAATCTCAGAAAAACGGCGACACAAGATAGAAGAAGAAAAAACATCATACATCAGCTAGTAGACAAACGGAAAACACGGCTTCTTTACCTCGTCAAATATGCTACTGCAGCTGCGAGAGGCGCTTGATGGCAGACGGGGCTTCTTTCAGAGACCTGATTGCGATATCAGCCTTATCCGTTATTGAAGGCACATTCTTGCTGATGTAAACTGTTTTCATTCCTGTTCTCTTTGCTCCTGCGATGTCTGCTTCATAGTCGTCTCCTATGAATACTGTTTCTTCAGGCTTGACGGACAGCTGGGAAAGGGCAAACTCGAAGATGCGGCGTGAGGGCTTCTTCCATCCAATTTCTCCAGAAATCACAACGGTCTCGAAGAACGCTCGTAAGGCGAATCGATCCAGAATCTCGTGGGCACCGGGAGAATACGCAAAGTTCGTCACTAACCCCATTTTGTACTTGACGCTCAATTCTTTGAGAACGCCGTATGATGCTTGGTCAATGCGAAGCGAATCAACGTAAACATCCATGTAGGCATCGACGGCTCTTCTCACAATGTCTGAGGTGAACAAAACTTCGTAATCAAAAAAGTGAAGCACATCCGCAATTCTTTTGCGCATGTCATATTCGCGCAATGTCTTCTCTGATCTTTCCTTTTGCTTGGTACGAATCTGCGTATACTGATCCCTGAACAAGGACCAGTCAACGATTATGCCGTCTTTTTCTAATGATTGATGGATTGCTCTGACTTGAATCTCGTAATAGCCCTGCTTTGTGTTCAGAATGTTCGATTGTTCCTCTATCAATGTGCCAACGAGATCGAAAAGGACCACGCAAATCAAGATGCTTCACCCGCCACGCAAGCCACAGCGCGTCTCATTCTGTCTCTGTATCTGCTATTAATGCATCGACAGGCTCCTACAAAACACTTTTACGGTGGGGCTTGTTCTTATGTTTTTGGCTTAGTCAGTGGTTGGCGGCGCATTTGGCAAACGTAGAAAGCCTTCAGCAGAACGTTTTTGATTCGCTTGTTCGTCCCGTTAGGCGTCTCGTTGAAGAGAAAGGCTTCAAGTTTCCAACCGAACCCCAAGCGCAGGTAATCCCGAAAATCCTAGACGGCAAGAACGTATTACTCATATCGCCAACCGCAACAGGCAAAACAGAAGCAGCGATGCTACCCATTCTCGATAAGCTTATTCAGGCACAGTCAAGGGAGCCAGGCATCAAGGTTCTCTACATCACGCCCCTGCGAGCCCTAAACCGAGACATGCTTGAACGGCTGCAGTGGTGGTGCAACAATCTGGACCTGAAGCTGGCTGTGAGGCACGGCGACACAGGCACCAACGAACGTACAAGGCAGAGCCGAAGCCCGCCCGATGTGCTCATAACCACGCCTGAAACGCTTCAAGCTATACTGCCCGGCTGGGTGATGCGGCGGCACCTGCGGGCGGTCCAATGGGTGGTGGTTGATGAGGTGCATGAGCTGGCGGACAGTAAACGTGGTAGCCAACTTTCCCTCGCGCTTGAGAGACTTCGCACTGTTACGGGGAGGGATTTCCAGATGGTCGGCTTGTCTGCCACAATCGGTACGCCTGAGAAGGTTGCCCAGTTTCTGGTCGGCAATAACCGTCCAGTTGAGATCGTGCGGGTTCCGGTCTCTCGGCTCATGAAACTTCAGATAGTTTATCCGAAGCCCGAATCGGCAGACTACAGCCTAGCGTCAGCCCTGTTTACGCATCCAGATGTTGCCGCAAGACTCCGCATAATCCGCAAATTCATGGAGACGCACAACGCGGTTCTCCTGTTCACGAACACGCGTACGATCTCGGAGGTTCTAACAAGCCGGTTCAAAGTCTGGGACATGAACTTCCCCGTCTCAATACATCACGGGTCACTGGCCAAACCATCACGGGTCACCGCTGAGAAAGGACTGAAACAGGGCGAGCTCAGAGGCTTGATATGCACGAGTTCGCTGGAGCTCGGCATCGACGTGGGACGGATTGACATGGTGATCCAGTACATGAGTCCCCGCCAGGTTTCACGGCTGATCCAGCGCATCGGCAGAAGCGGCCACAGAATAGGCAGGATGGCGAACGGCATCATCATAACCATGGATTCAGACGACACGTTGGAAGCCCTAGTTATTGGCAGAAAGACCTATCGCGAGGAATTGGAGCCCGTGGATGTACCTGAAAAGCCGTATGATGCTTTGGCGCATCAGATTGCGGGGCTTTTGACGAAGAGGCGGCGGCTCTACTTCAACGAGATTCTTAGCACGTTCAAGAATGCCTATCCGTACAGGGACCTCACAATCGAAGACATAAAGGAGGTTCTGGAATACATGCACAGCCGGTTCCCGCGGTTGGCATGGGTCTCCTTCGAAGACAATGTCGCCATCAAACCGACCAGGAGCAAAGCCCTCTTTGAGTACTATTTCGGCAACTTGTCCATGATACCTGATGAGAAGCGCTACCTCGTCATTGACAGCCAGACAGATTCAGCCGTGGGCTTGCTCGACGAAGCCTTCGTAGCCGAATACGGGAAGCCCGGCGTCAAATTCATCATACGTGGAAGCCCGTGGAAGATCATAAACCTCGTCTCAGACAAAATATACGTCAAACCCGTCGATGATCCAACAGGCGCAATCCCAAGTTGGGTCGGCGAAGAAATCCCTGTGCCTCTGGACGTAGCTAAAGAAGTCGGTGCCGTACGGGGCTTCGTTGAAGAAGAGATGAAAAAGGGCAGAAGACCGCGAGAGATCGCAGAAGCTTTATCTGAAAAGTATCCGTCTGACGCAGAGACGATCCTGTCGGCGCTGGCTGAAACCGTTGAAAGCGTGGAGAAAGGCTACCCGCTTCCAACAGACAGGCGCATAACGCTTGAGGATTGGGAGAATTTCGTCATCTTGAATGCCAATTTTGGCTCCCTCACAAACAGAGCCCTAGCGCAGCTCCTAGGCCACATGGTTTCAGAGCGGACGGGATATGCAGCGGTTGTCCAGCACGACCCTTACAGGATCTTCATCCAGACGATGGGTGAGCTTAAGGCAGATGCCATCGCAAGGATGATTGATGAACTCAAAGAAGCGTCACACGAATTCGTGGAAAGGACGCTTACGGAGGCCGCCATAAAGACTGGAATTTTTAAGAGGCGCATGATCCATGTTGCGGGACGCTTCGGCGCGCTGAAGAAATGGGTTGACCTAAGCAACGTGAGCCTCCGAAGCCTGATGAAGAGCTTCGAGGACACGGTGATCTACAAAGAGGCGCTTAAAGAAGTCTTCAGCAAGGACTTGGACCTCAAGAATCTAATTCAGGTTCTCGACAGAATAAGAAATGGCGAGATCGAGGTTCTCAAAGTGGAGACTGTTGGGGAACCGACGCCCGTCGCGCGGCTTGGAATCGAAAAAGCCAGCATGAAGACGGACCTCATCCCGCCAGAGAAGATGCGGCGCATACTCTTGGAATCAACGAAAGCTAGACTCTTAGATGAGACTCGGACATTCATCTGCACACAGTGCTGGGATTATCTTGAGATGATCAGCATGAAGGAACTGCCTGATGAGCCGACATGCCCAAGGTGCGGGTCGCCCAACCTCGGTTTGCTTCAAGTTGCAGAGGGAGATGCCTATCAGCTGGCCGAGAAGAAAGGTGAAAAGCTGACGAAGAACGAACAGAATCTCAGGGACGAAGCCACAGAGACAGCTAAACTGATTGCAAAGTACGGGAAGCCAGCCGCAATCGCCCTTTCCACGCGGAGGCTGAGGCTCAACGATGTAAAGGAGGTCCTATCACAAAAAAGTACACTCTCAGACGAATTCTTCGAGGCGATAATTGAGGCTGAAAAAGACGCCTTGAAAAGAAGGTTCCTGTAGCAACGCCGCAACGCAAAAATAATAGTCTGCAAAATGAGAATGGAGAAGCGAGGCGAACCAAATGTCCATCTCACCGTTTGTGGCTTCACCGGCGCTCGTCATAAGAAGGCTACTGACGCTTGCCGAACTTAAACCGGGAGAGACTTACTTTGATCTAGGCGCAGGAAACGGTCGAACAATCATTATGGCAGCCCAAGAGTTCGGAGCAAGAGCCTTCGGCATCGAGCTCCGAGAGGACCTTGCCAAACAGGCCATGGAACAGATTCAGGAACTCAACCTCAAAGAAAAAGTGACCATAATCAATGGCAATCTATTCGACGTAGACCTGAGCTCCGCAGATGTCGTCTATCTGTATCTGACGACCAGCGCCAACGAGAAGATCAGGCCGAAGCTGGAAAAGGAGTTGAAGAGGACAGCAAGAGTCGTATCTCACGACTACGAGATAGTCGGCTGGAAAGCAGAAAAAGTGGAACATTTCTGCGAGAACCCTAAGCTCGGTTTCCCCACACACACATTGTACCTCTACAGGAAATGATAGCTCAACGAAGCCGTCAGTGCCTCTTGCCACGTTGAACTTGCAACGCCACTTTTTAAGTAAAGACTTTCACAAGACTTTTATTGAGAATACACAGATTGCATTGATGGATGGAGAAGAATGGTGCCTGTCTCATGGAGGCACGTAAACTCGTGGCGCTGCAACGGATGCGGCATCTGCTGCAGGGATTTCGAAGTGTCCCTAAGGTTCGATGAGTGGCTAAACATGGTCCGCGCTTACGGCGTGGGCGTCACAAAGGCGGGTCTGAATAGCTTCCATATCGCGAAAAAAAGCGATGAGACATGCCTTTTTCTTTGCTCCGTCTATGGCAGATGGCTCTGCGGGCTCCAAAACATGAAGCCCATGGCATGCAAGCTCTGGCCCTTCAAAGTACTTGGGCACCCGAAATATGGAAACGCCAAGCAAGCCCTCTTCCAGTATAATGGCAGAAACTTCTTTGTTTACGTGGATCCTTACTGCCCGCAGATAATGTGGGGGCAGCCAACGGCAGAGCTAACTTACAAGATTATCCCGGAGGTCATAGAGATCGCCTTAGGCGCAAGAAAGAAACAGATCCATTCCACCTCGGCGGCACTGAACAGTCTTCTCCCGAAGACAAAAAAGGATTACAGACTGATTTAACAAAAAATGATTGAGAATAATTCGCTAAAATCTTGTCCCCAAACCCCAAATCTCGAAGTCTCTGCGTCTCTCTCCCTGCGTCTGAGATGCTTCGCAAATAGCAATGTTTCTTCGTTGACTATGGTTTCAACTGTCTGGCAGTTTTCATGCCTTATCTTTTCCACATTGCTGTGTTGTAATGCTTTGAACGTGATACCGTCCATGACTCATTAATATATGGTATGCATGAACGAGTGTGTTAGAAACGAGGGACGGTGGATAAAATTCAAGAGTTAAAAATTAGTAGTCATATTTCAGTGTGGCTGTTGGTGAAAAAGAATGGAAGATGATGCCCGAAACTTGAACATCATTTTTTTCTCCCCCGACACTGTTCGTCGGAATCATCTGAGCTGTTATGGCTATGAAAGAAAAACAACACCCAATCTAGATAGGTTAGCGAGGGAAGGGGTTCTTTTCACTGACCATGTTGCAAATTGCGGTTGGACTCTGCCCCAGTATGTGACAATGCATACGGGAATGTATTCTCTAACTCATGGAATGACTTTGCTCAAGTTTAATCCTCCGCTCTCTCCTCGAATAGCAACTCTTGCTGAAATCTTTAAGGAACACGGATATGTGACCCAAGGGTTTTCCAGCAGCAACGGATACCTCCATCCTCAATTAGGCTATGGTCGGGGCTTCGATGATTATGTTTGGGGCTTAGGATACATCCAAGCTACAAGTCGTATAATCCATGAAGTGAACAAATGGCTTGACGAAAATGCGAGACAGAACAAATTCTTCATCTTCATCCATGACAATGACACACATGAACCCTTCAATGCGCCAGAGCCCTTCAACAGTCTGTGGGGTGAAGAATACATTGACCGATACGACGGGGAGATTAGCCATGTGGACCATTATTTTGGCAAGATACTGGACAAGATTGAGGAACTGGGCATAAAGGAAAAAACCTTGGTCATTTATGCTTCTGACCATGGAACTGAATTTTGGGAACATGGGTTTTTGGAAAAGAAAGTGAACTTGTACAACGAAATTCTTCACGTTCCCCTGGTCATGTCCTGTCCAACTGTGTTGCCAGAAGGAAAGGTGGTCAAGGGTTTGATAGCCACCGTGGACATCGTACCCACAATCCTAGACATCTTGAACCTGCCTCCAAAGAAGGACAGCCAGGGTCGGAGCTTTCTGCCCCTAATTCAAGATGCCCCTCAAGCCCGGCCACGAGAACCGGTTTTCAGCCACACAGAACACAACAATCCGCTTGGAATGACTAATCGTCCTAGCTTTGAACACCTTTCCGTTCACACTGAAACCTACAAGTTCATACGGGCTAAGATATTGCTTCCTTTCAAAGAGGATTTCTTTGAAATACAGAGGGAGGGAAGTGGAAACTGGGTTACTCGGTTCCGAGCCCTAGCCGAAAGAACTGGAATGGATCCCGAAAAGATCAAGCAGGGCACTGTTTTTCGTGAACTCTACGATCTAAGAACGGACCCAAAGGAACAGAAAAACATCATGTTAGAAAAACCCGGAGTCGCCGCTGATCTTGAGAAACAACTAGATCTATGGGTGAAAGAAACTAGAAGGCAAGGAGCAAAACTGGCAGTCACCATCCCAGAAATGAAGAAACCTAAAGTGCAGTTTATGAAGTTCCCTTGGACTGAACAGCGAGGAGACGAGATAATCCCCAAGTGTCCTGTTCCTATTCGTGTCAATGCAGGTGGCCGAGAATACGTTGACAAGAAAGACCAAACTTGGTTAGCCGACCGTCCTTATAGTTTTGGGAAGTGGGGATACGTAACACGCACCTACGCTGACGTATTATCAACATCCGAGAAGGTTGAAGGCACTGAGGACCCCTCGCTCTATCAGTCGCAGCGTTTCAGTCAAAGCTTTGCCTACCTTTTTGATGTACCTAACGGCAAATACAGAGTAAACCTGCTTTTCGCCGAAACTCTCATGGACATGGGAGGACTAGAGTTTTTCAATGTTCATATCCAAGATAGAGCGGTTTTGACGAGCTATAACATCTTCAACGACGCAGGTGGACGAAACAAAGCGGTAAGAAAGACTTTTGTTTGCAAAGTCAACAAAAATCAGCTGAGCATACGCTTTGAAGGACTGACTGAACCCCAACAAGAAGCGGCTAAAGTCTCCGGAATAGAAATCCTCCCGTTTGCCCGATAGAATGCAGATTCACTTTGCCCCGTCTTTTCTGTATCAAGTTTTTTGTTTATCGGTTAAGGCTTGACCTTTATGCTACTGTGCCTACTGGGAGAAAGATGTTGAAGGCGGTTTATTGGACGCTGAAGAACGGTGAGAAGTTTCGCCCTTTGAATGGAGAGGAACGTGTGACCCCGTCAGTTAGCTTGCGGGTTGAACCGCGGACAAGAGCGTGCCGTCTTGAAGAACCGTGATGTGTATGAAAGGAGAAAGTGATACAAAGTGTGTGAGTGTTCCTGTTGGGGAAAGGAGAATTCACATAGGAATCCACAAAGCATTTAACACTATTACTATGTCATTTAGGCAATAAGAGGAATTGAAATGGACTTAACTAGATTGAATACCCTTTCTACATCAAGGCTTTTGTATATTGGCACGCTTGCACCCGAATTTATCTTTGTGCCGCAATGGGGATATGACCCAAAGGAGGCCGTTGAAACCGCAAAGAAAGCGAATGCCAATGCTGTTATGTTTGAGGCATGGGATCGTTGGGGAAACGCGTTGTACGATACTAAGCTCGGGCACAAACATGCAAAGATTCATGGCGATCTCCTTAGAGAAGTTGTTGAAGCTGCGCATGACAGTGGACTGAAGGTATTCTCTTGTGTCCTTATATTTGACCCGCTGCGTGAAGCCTCAATTGACCCTTCGTGGATGGCTAAAGACGCAAAAGGCGAGTCGCTACACTATCCTTGCTGTAACAGTCCCTTTAAGGATGAAATTGCCATACCTCAAATTATGGAGGTTACAGAAAACTATGACATTGATGGATGGTTCTTCGACGAAATTTTTCCCGGCTGTGCTTGGATCAATAGTCGATGCTGGTGCGACTTCTGTAAACAAATGTTTAGGCAAGAGTACGATGCCGATCTTCCTAAGTCACATGATGACCCTATGTGGGTGGAATTCGGTGAATGGAGTAGAAGATGTTTTACAAATTTCATGGAAGAACTTTATGGAAAGATTAAATCAATCAAACCCCATATTTCCATAGGGTACAACTGGGCTTATAGTATAATCCAGCCAGATGCTCCAGATTCTTTTCCAATTGATTACTGTAACTACGACTTTTGCGAAGGCAATTTTATATACCCTTTGAATATCAGCCTTGGAAGCAAGTACCTTCTTCCTCCAGAAATTTACTACAAAATTTGGACAAGCTGGACTAATCAAGCATGGATTGATTGGACCTTAAAGACGGTGAATGCCCTGAAGCTAGACTGTGCAACCATGCTCGCAAATGGTAGTATGATAATCATGGGTGGCCGGAGATATCCTGATGGAAAAATCGAACCTGTTGTCTGGGACTATGTTGGAGAAGCCTTTAAATTCCTGGCAGAACGAGAAGAATATTGTATTCCTTCCGAATCTGTACCTTATATCGCCGTCATACATTCCTCCACATCCTTCTACCTAAAGGAAGGCGGAAATTTGACTGCGGAATGGAAACCGCTCTCTCCCATCCGCGGAGCCCATAAAGCTCTAGTGGAATCAGCACTGCATTTCGATATCGTAAATGAAAAGATGCTTATTGACAAAATCTCGTCCTACAAAGCGTTAGTTCTTCCAAATCAGTTATCTCTGTCCTACGAAACCGTGGAAGCTATAAAAAGATTCGTCAAAAATGGTGGGGGATTACTCGCTTGTCAATCCAATCCAAAGGATGAGAATGGTCGACCAATCAAAGACTTCGCATTAGCAGATGTTTTCGGCGTCAGTTATCACGGATTATCACCATACGGCACAGGCTACATTAGATCGCTCAATAAGAATGTCATTCAGGGAGCCCCAAACATCGTGTTCCGCGTTGAAGGTCCATTTACTCTAGTCAAAAGAGGTAAAGCCGAAGAACTAGCCAGGCTAATTTATCCTTCGGGCGAATGTAGTTCAGCAAAACCCTACGAGGGGAAGTACTTTCCGCCTGGATCTGACTCGGGCTATCCCGCAATCACAATAAACACGTACGGAAAAGGGAAAGCCATCTACGTGACCTCAGATATCTTCAGCGACTACCTGCAGGGAAATTATGTTTGGATTAGGTACTTGATAGCAAACCTTATGAATCAAGTGATCCGTGAAAAAATTCTCATAGTTGACGCACCCCCTTCAGTTGAAGTCACCCTCAGGAAAAAAGGCGAGCGAACTATCATACAACTCGTGAACTTCCATGAAGGCAAAAGAACAGTTGAAGTTGCACCACAAATAGATTGGATGCCTACCATAACCGATGTCGAAGTGAAACTTAAAGTCGCTGAAGATCCAAAGGTCATCTACACTGTTCCAGAAAAAACAAAGCTAAACTGGAAACGGGATGGAGGATATATTCGATTTATTTCACCAGAATTCAAGATTCACCAATGTATCGTGATCGAGTAACTTCATGACACTAGACACAAGGAAGTAATCAGGGATACGTATGTTTTGGTTTGGGGGCTAAAATTTTATATGAGTATTAATTATTAAGATTGGTAAGTCTCCCAGAAAAAGGCAAACACTGCATCAGATGGGCCGGTCGTCTAGTTTGGTTAGGACATCTGCCTGACAAGGTCCACGCAGGAAACGCAGAAGGCGCAAAACTGCCCTGCAAGGTCGCCGGTTCAAGTCCGGCCCGGCCCACCAAAATTTTTCAACCCTTCTCACGGAGATGCAGAGCGGCACCAAAAAAGAGAAAACTACCTCATTATCTCCTTAACTTTGTTCGCTATGCCGTCGGCGTTTATCCCTTGTTCTGCCAGCAATTCTTCGGCTTTAGCCGAATGCGGCATCTTCCTCACAGCGAGTATGTAGGGCTTCAGACCTAAAGCGGCCACGGCTTCGCCTAGTCCTCCTTCGGGATAGTGATCCTCTACCGTTATGAGGCACTTTGTCTCTTCAGCCGACTTGCGCAGGTTTGCCTCGTCAATGGGTTTCACGGAGTAGCAGTCAATAACCCGGACATGCGTGTCCTCTGCCTTCAGTTTCTCATAGGCTTTGAGCGCCTCATGCACCGTGACACCCGCAGCAATTATCGTCGCTTTGTCCATCTGGCTTTGTCTCAATATCTTGGAGCCGCCTATGTGGAACTCTTCTTCGTTGCCATATATCACCGGCGTCTTCGGCCTGGTGGTTCTTAGGTAGGAGATGCCCCCATAATCCGCCATCAGACACGTGAGCTTCTCGCTGCTAACCGCGTCGCACGGGTAGAGAACTATGCTGCCCATCAAGGCGCGGAAGATCGAAAGGTCTTCCAGACCCATCTGGGATGGGCCATCTTCGCCTATTGAGACGCCTGAGTGGGAACCCGTGATCTTCAGGTTAGCCCTTGAGTACGCTGCCATCCTGATCTGGTCGTAGGCTCTTGTCAAGAAGCATGCGAAAGACGAGAGGAAAACGTCGTAGCCCTGTGTCTGGAGGCCAACTGCGATTCCAAGCATGTTCTGCTCGGCTATGTAGCACTGCAGGCTCCGCTGTGGATACTTGTTAAAGAAGCCTATTGTGAAGGTCGAGTTCTTCACGTCGCCATCCAAAACAATCATGTTCTCGTTGAGACCGCCGAGCTTAACCAAGGCTCTGCCGTAAGCCTCTCTTGTCGCAACCATCTCTCCAAGATTATAACCCGTCTCAACCGTGTAGTCAGTCTTAGACTCGGTCTTTGGCATCACGGCTTTGATCTGGTTCTTCGGTTGATGATTGACGCCTCTTATTCTCGGTTGGACCTCTGCTTCGGCTCTTTTTAGTTCATCTTCGCTGAGCGCCGTTCCGTGTCTGCCTTCCATGTTCTCCAAGAAGCTGACGCCTTTCCCCTTCACGGTCTTCGCAACTATGAAAGAGGGTCTGTCCGCCTTTTTCGCTTCGCCGAAGACCTTGAGCAGTTCACCTACGTCATGCCCGTCGCAGACGAAGGTTTCCCAGTCGAAGGCGGCTACCCGCTTGGCGTATTCGGCGGATTCCCACTGATACAGTGTGGGTCCGCTCTGTCCCAGCCGGTTCATGTCCAGTATGGCTGTCAGGTTTGACAGGCGGAGCTTTCCTGCCATGTTGAGTGCTTCCCAGACTGAGCCTTCAGCTACTTCTCCGTCGCCTAGGAGAACGTAGACTCTTCGTTGCAGGTTGCGGAGCTTCTTAGCGTAAGCCATGCCGATGCCGACGGCTAAGCCTTGACCCAACGAGCCCGTGGCTACACGTATGCCTTTTAACCTTGGAACAGGATGACCCTCCAGCTCGGATGTGAACTGCCTCAGGGTCATGAGTTTCTCCCGCGGTATGACGCCCAGTTCAGCCAGAGCCGCATACAGGACTGGAACGGCGTGTCCCTTCGAGAGTATGAATTCGTCGTTGTCCAAGTGGTCGATGTTCTCCGGGTCGATGTTCATCTCTTCAAAGAAGAGGGTTGCCACAATCTCGGCTGCTGAAAGACAGCTTGTCGGGTGACCTGACTTTGCCTTCGTTGTCGCCCTCATGCTGTGCAGCCTTAGAACGTTCGCCTTATCAGTCAAGTATCCTGGAAGACTCATTTTTTGTACCACCTACGAACCAGATAACGGTTCACAACTTAAATAAATAAGTCTTTATCCAAAACTGGCACTCTTGCCCTAATCCTTTCTCCCTTAGAAACCCGTACGCATGCATAAGGACGCGTGTGATGTTGCGTGGTTAGACGCAGTATAAGAGAAAATAAAAGGATACAATTTAGGCACAAACCAAAATAATGATAAGAAAAAATTGTCTCTTGCCGATCAAGATCTATTACAGTATTCTTGTTGTGTTTGCTTAGACCAGATTCAGGGGATACAGGCAAAGATTAAGCAAGATAGTGAAAATAAATGTTTTGAAATGCAGGATTTCCTTTCAGGTAAGCTTAGTGTATGCCTCTATTGCGGCTGCTACGCCTGAGCCGAGTTTGACTGGGTAGCCTTCTTTCTTGAGGGCGCGTTCAAGCGCTTCCAAGACGAGGACGACGTTTCTTTCGCTTGAGTTTAGACCCATGAGCCCTATGCGCCATACCTTGCCCTTCAAAGCGCCTAAGCCCCCGCTTACTGTTATGTTGAATTCTTCGCGCAGCGTACGGCGCACATTTTCGTCCTTGACGCTCGCGGGCACGGAAACAGCATTCAGAGATGGGCACGCGTATTCCCTGTCGGGGTGCAGCGTCAAGCCTAGGGCTTCAATCCCGCGTATCAGCGCAGCGCTGTTTTTTCTGTGTCTTTGCCATCTGGCTTCTAAGCCTTCTTCGTAGATCAGCCGCAGTGCCTCTCTCAGGGCGTAGATGAGCAGTATGGGCGCCGTGTGATGGTAGACGCGGTTGCCTTCGAGCCAATACTTTTCGATAAGCGAAAGGTCTAGATACCAGCTCTGAACCTTTGTACGGCGGTTTCTGACTTTCTCCATGGTCTTCTCGTTTGCGGTTATCGGAGCCAGACCGGGCGGAGCGTTCAGGCACTTCTGCGAGCCGCTGTAGCAGATGTCTATGCCGTATCCGTCTGTGTCAAGCTCGCACCCGCCGAGAGAAGTAACGGCGTCAACCAGCAGCAAAGCGCCATACTTATGCACAGTTTTTGCTATGTCTTTCAGGGGTTGAAGTACGCCGGTCGATGTCTCGGCGTGCACAATGGCGACGACCTTTGCATTTGACCTTGCCAGAGCCTCGGCCACGTCTTCTCTTCTTATGGGCTTGCCCCATTCCGCTTTGACTTCTATTGCCTTGCCGCGGCATCTCTGCACAATTTCGCTTATGCGCTCGCCGAAATAGCCGTTGACGCAAACGATGACCTCGTCACCTTCCTCAACGACATTGCAGACAGCGGCTTCCATGCCAGCGCTTCCAGTTCCAGATATGGGCAGGGTAATCCTGTTGTCTGTCTTGAAGGCGTACCTGAGCAGTTCCACAGTGTCGTTCATGACCTCTAGAAAGTATGGGTCAAGATGCGCCACCAGAGGCGAACAAAGCGACTTCAAAACCCTCGGGTCAACATTGCTCGGACCGGCGCCTAACAGCAATCTCTCAGGCGGCCGGATCTCGCCATAGACCTTTGCAGACATTCTTGCTCATGTCCTCCAAGACATAAACTGGATACACATTCTGGATCCGAGCAATAAAGGCTTTACGCCTGCAGAAGGAATATGCATGCCGCGAAAAGAATAAGACTTAAGTTAAACGTGGCGGATGAGAAATAGCTGGGCGGGGGTACCCGAGCCAGGTCTAAATAGGTAGGGTCAAAGCTAAGACCCCCTCTAAGACAAGGGGGAGGACATAAGATCCTCTGGCTAAGGCCTCCGTGGGTGCAAATCCCACCCCCCGCACCATTTAACCAGTAAACTATAAATG
>CAZELO010000006.1:0-113659 GCA_964513245.1 uncultured Candidatus Bathyarchaeia archaeon
TCACTGGTTACACCAGCATGGGAATCAAGAATAGACTTGAAGGCCTGCAAGAACGCGGAGTCCTCAAGGTTTCAGCTCTACTGAACATGGAGTCACTGAACCTTACGGGGGCAATTGTGATGATTGAAATTGAGAGTGCCGAAGCTATGAATAGTCTTCTCGAACGCTTTAGAAACTGTCCGAGAGTAGTTCACATCTTCACCACTCTAAGCGGATATAACCTCATTGCCCTAATAGTAGCTGAAGACCAAAGCACCTTAGAAAGCATATCTGTAGAGAAGTGTTCTCTTAGGAGCAACAAGGGAATTCGCAGATCCGAATTCTACCCCATCGGCAAAATCCATTATTCCCCACTTCTGCAGATAAGAGAGTATCTCGCACACAAGGAAAGAACGATCACTCCCTGCAACGTCGACTGCAGATCCTGCCAGAGATACCAGTCAAAAAAATGCGTTGGATGCCCAGCCACACAATACTACAGAGGTTCCCTATAGCAACAATCAACTGAACCATCATCAAGACGCGGAGACTGATTTAGAAATCTTACTTTCGAATTATTACCTTTATGATGTGTGCCTGCCAATCCAACATAATCACTCATTCTTTTTGAACCGTCGTACAATTCCGAGGATAAAGTTTGCTCTTGGAACCTTTTTCATGTAGGTTTTGTAGTCGTCTCCGAACTTTTCAATCGCATCTTTGTCTGCCTTGACCAAATCAATGTATGTCAACGGAATTACAGGAATGCCTAGCAGGATGATGATCCAGTGCTGGAAAAGCAGCATACCAGCTATTGCCCACAATATGAAAGTTACGTATTGTGGATGGCGAACAATGGAGTATATTCCAGTATCGACAAGTTTGGTTGTATGAACGTAGCTTTTTCCTTTTTTCACTCCGCCTTTTCTACGGAACTCGACTGTCGGAAGCCAACCGAAGACTAGACCTGAAAAAACATAAAGCCCCGTTCCAGCATATGCTAAAACCTCGATTTGAGATACTTCGGATAATAGATAGATGCCGACGATGATCTGTGAGATAAAAAGAATGCTTGCAAGGGTTACCGGAACGAAATCAATCCAAGACGGACTCTTTCTGGACATTCTGTTTCCCCTTTTTTGTTAGACACCTATATTGTTATGATTTATGTCCAACTAACACGATTAATTAAATGAATTGAGGTAGAGATTGATAGGGATTTTCGTGTATCTTGTTCGGAATCTATCCATTCTTTGATCTAAACCGTTCCTACTAACGTGAAATTGTTGTTCATCGGTAGACTGTGGCGCTGGGATATACTTCTATGCCTTTAGCCGATATTTCGTAGGGCCTCGGCTGGTTGTCTATGGCTAGTCCGCGCATCTTCTCCACTTGGAACACACGAGTCAGCCTGCCATCCTTGAGAAAGGTGCGAAGCAGAATGACCCCTTGAGCCAAGTACTCCTCAAACTGGTGCTCCCGCTCCCATCCTGTTCCCCTCAATTCCGAAATCAAAAGATTGGTGCAGCCCGTTTTTCTCAGGTCCCTCATCAAGTCCCGCATCGCGTATATGCGTTCAACCTCGACTGGATATTGAAGCATGAATGTCGTTATTGGGTCCACAACAACTCTCTTAGCTTTAACCTCTTCTACGCCTTGTCTAATCGCTTCAAGCAACTTTATCAGCCTGAATTCCTTCATGCCGATCTCAATCAGGCCGGCTTTTTCAGACGGTGCAACACGAACAGGCGAAACATTGATGAAAGCAAGCTTCTTTTCTTCTTCCAGTTTCTTTAGGTCCCACCCATACTTCAGCATGTTTGCCCTTATGTCTCTAGGCTCCTCGTCAAGAGTAACGTAAACGCCTGATTCCCCATGCTGTGTCACTCCGACGTAGAGAAACTGAATGGCGAATGTTGTCTTCCCGCTTCCAGGTCCACCGCTCACCAAAACCGTGTGACCTCTCGGAATTCCCGTTCCTGCAAGAACTTTGTCCACGCCTGGTATTCCTGTGGAAATATAATTCATCTCCACATCAAACACTCCTACATATGTAAATAGTGGGGTATCAATATATTAAATATAACATTCAAATCCAGTTTTGGAGGGTTCTAATGAAGGATTTGTCCGATGTAGAGAAGGGGAATCTTCTGAATGCTGCTAAGAAGATTTACGACCACAAGCTAGTGCAGATCAAAGGGTACAGAACACTCGTTAAGAAAGCCAGCAATGAAAGAATAAAGCATCTACTGGCTCGAATCGCCGATGAAGAGGAGAAACACGCTGAGTTCTGGACTGAGAGGATAGAAGAGCTGGGTGGAGAACGCAAGGAACCGACTATGGCTTATTTCAGAGATCTTAAGGTGAGATTGATGATGAGCATCCTTGGCACAAAGGGGTTCTTTGAATGGGCTGTGGTAGGTGAAGAAGAAGGGATACAAGATTTGTCGGTTCAAGCGGAGAAGATAAGGGACAGGGAATCTTCCGAAACATGGAGCAGATTTGCCTCAGACGAGAGGATCCATCTGGAAAGGATGAAGACGGAGACGCTTGGCATGGAGGCGTGGGAGATACGGGGCGGCGGAGGAGTCAGAGACATGATATTTGGGGCCAACGATGGGCTAGTCTCAACTCTGGCGTTCGTGGCAGGGGTAGTGGGAGCCATCACAGATCCTTACATCGTTCTGCTTTCGGGAGTTGCAGAGCTCTTCGCCGGAACCATATCCATGGCCTTCGGCTCATACCAATCAGCAAAGTCCGAATTGGAAGTCTGGGAGCGAGAAAGCCAGAGGAAAGAAGAAGAGAAGGGGAAGACCCCTGAAGAGGAACGAGAGGATCTCATAAGGTTCTACGAGAAGGAAGGTTTCAAGAGAAGAGAAGCTGAAGGCATCGTCGACAGGCTCTCCGCCGAAAAAGAGATGCCTAGACAAGCGCAAGCCCTTGAAGAGCTAGGTCTTGCACCTGAAGAGCTAGGGAACCCGGTTAAGGCAGGTCTCTTGTGTGGAGTATCTTTCGGTCTTGCAGCTCTTGTCCCGATCCTTCCCTTTATCCTTCACGGTCTAAGCTGTATAGAAGCTTTGACTATTTCTATAATAGCTACTTTGGCTACCCTCTTTGGGGTTGGAGCCATGAAAACTATCTTTTCGAGGAAGAATTGGGTCAGGAGCGGGCTAGAGATGATGTTGATAGGGGCTTCCGGCGCAGCAATAACCTACGTGATTGGGATATTGTTCTCTCTAGTTGTACCTGTGTAAACTGTATATCTTCAGAAACAGATGAAGTTTCTATATCAATAGAAGGGACAATAAAAGAAGATGGAGCGGCATAACAATTGTGGAAATGAGAGTGTAAGGTTATTGATCTGATAAAGGAAACAGGAAAAAACGAACTATGACTTTATAGCGTCCATCAGGGAAACGACCGATCTCCACCCGACTATTCATGGCAATCTCGGTCAACTAGATGTGACCATCAGAGATAAAAAAAGATGCGATGCCCACTTGGTGTTTATCTTTTCTGCAAGGTCTAATCCCGAACCCAAAACTTTAGAATAATTCCTTCATAGCGCTACTACGTACACTTGAAAATTCTACCTGGTGTTAGTCGCTATCAGGTGAAGAGAGCAGTTCAACTGGCTGACAGAGTAAGTCTCAATACTGAGGAGCCAAATACTACCAGACTAGGGGAGGTATGCCCTGCTAAGGATTTCAATGTGGACATCACGAAAAGACAGGCTTGGGTAAGAGATCTGTCTTCCAATCTACCATCAGGACAAGTCACCCAATTCATAGTTGGTGCTGCTGACGAAACAGATTTGGAAATCCTGAATCGTGTACACTACTTATACGGTGAGCTTCGAATGAGAAGGATTTACTACTCAGCTTTCAAGCCCGTTCCCAATACAAGGTTTCAAAATAGGAATGCTACACCTAGCTGGAGGGAACGCAGGCTCTACCAAGCAGATTGGTTGTATCGTGAATATCATTACCCAATCAAAGAGATACACGATGCCTTAGTTAGCGACTTTTTGCCAAATGTTGATCCAAAGATAACCTTAGCACATCTTTTCATCGATAAACCTGTTGAAGTCAATGAAGCCACAAAAGCAGAGCTCCTTAGAATACCCGGAATAGGACCACTAAGCGCAGATATAATCATCAGAACAAGGAAGAAAAATAGAATCAGATCGAGAAGGCATCTAGTTAAAATGGGAGTAGTTATAAGAAGAGCCCAACCATTTCTTAAAATCGATGGCAGTCACCAATCGACTCTCAAAGACTGTTTATCTTGAGGATAATTTAAACATCCAAGTCAGAGTATCTAGCCAAGTGCATCAGCTTGCCAGAAATCCTTCTAATAGAGAACTCAGATAGACCATTAACCTTAAGTTTTACAAGACTAGTCAATACGTTGGAATCGGGAACCAACCATAGTCTTACAAATGCGGCCGTAGTCTAGTCTGGTCTAGGACATCGGCCTCCCAAGCCGACGACCCGGGTTCAAATCTCGGCGGCCGCACCACGCTCCGTCTTTTCGCAGGTCTTTTCGGTTCCGCCAATAACGCCCTAAAGCACTATCAGCGCCTCTTGAAACTGAACGAAAGTTGCAACTGTAGCAGGCTAAGCCGGTCAACACTGCATTGCCATACAGGACACTCCAACCGTTCTACACGTTCTGCAACTATCGCGTCTCAGGTGGACGGCATTGGAAAGACATATAAGTGTATTTTTTGAACAGAAGAGGTGTGGTTGCAATGGCTGAGAAGATCAGGAAACTGCAGGGAAAAGTTCTTGAAATAGAGAAGACTGGCGAATCTATGAAGGATGAAGAAGGGGACAAGTGGGAAAAATGCGTCTTCAACGTCGAACTCACAAACTTCTCGAAACGCACCCCGGACGAAGTCATACCTGAAAACATCAAAGGAAAGAAGGTCAAACTCGTCCGCTACTGCTGCTACGACTGGCACTACAAACTAGGCATCAGAAAGACGCTTGAACCTGACGAAACCGAGGCTGTGCTCGCAGGCAACCCCACAAGAACCGTCTACTGGTAGACCCGTTTTTCGTTCTCTTTTTGTTCATGCATATGGGCGTGGGACCTACGCCCCTAACGCTGAATTTTTCGAAGCCCATGCGGCAGCCCACAACTAAACCATGATGATCTGAGGGTCTTCGCGGTGGGCTCCCTGTCAAAAAAGTTTTATCTTTCTAGCACCTTAAGGAATCAGAGGTGAGACGGTTTTGGCACATGTGAAGAAGTCCCCTTGCGGGGGCGGAGAATACTATTCAAAGACTCTGATGGATGCCGAAAAAGGAATCTACGTTGAAGAATGGAGCATCTCGAGCGAAGAGCTTGGAATAGGCGAATGCTGGAGCATCGACAAACGCAGGCTGCACGGAGGCATATCAGACGGCATAGACATCATAACCATAAACAACGGCAAACTGTCATACACGGTGACGCCCACACGGGGAATGGGCATATGGAAAGGAGAATGCCAAGGCGTTCCCATAGACTGGGGCTCCCCGATCAAAGAGCCTGTCCACCCAAGGCACATACATGCTGAGGCTAGAGGCGGACTGGGCTGGCTAGACGGTTTCAACGAATGGGTTGTCCGCTGCGGCATGGGAAGCTTCGGTGCGCCCAGCACCGACGTGATCAAAGACAACATGGGTGAAGAAAAAGAAGTCACCTTAACTCTCCACGGAAATGTTGCAAACATACCTGCAAGCGCCGTGAAAGTCAAGATCGGGTTGAAGCCGCCCTTCGAGCTGGGGGTGGAAGGCGTCATCCACGAGCGCACGTTTTTCGGTTCGAATCTCAGGCTCACCACGTCGATGACGACAACTCTGGGAGGCAATGCACTGAGAATCTCGGACACCATAAAGAATCTCCGAAGTGTTCCAGACGAGATGGAGATACTGTACCACTGCAACTACGGCGTTCCCTTCCTAGAGAAAGGCGCCCACTTGGTCGCACCGATCAAGCATGTTGTCCCGCGCAACGCCACAGCCGCAAGTGGCATTGACGATTTCGATGTTTTCGGACCTCCAACCGCCGGTTTCGTTGAACAGGTCTACTTTATGGAGCTTCTCGCCGCCGATGACGGACAGACGAAGGTTATGCTGGCTAACAAGGATGAGTCCAAGGCTGTCTCTGTTGCTTTCTCTCTGAAGGAGTTGCCGTTCTTCACATTGTGGAAGAACACGGTCGCATTAGAAGATGGATACGTCACAGGCATTGAGCCGTCCACAAGCTTTCCGAACCCAAAAAGATTCGAACGGGAAAAAGGCAGAATAGTCAAGCTTAACCCAAAGGAAGAATACCACGCACAAGTCATCTTGGCAGTTCATTTGAGCAAGGACGAAGTACAAAAAACAAGCGAAGAAATCGCAAAGGTAAGGGGCAAGACTAAGTTGAGGGTTCTCAAGAAACCTGCCCTAGATTTCTCGCAGGTCTGAGGCTTTTACCCATCAGTTGTTGAACCACTTTCTCTCTGGGACTCCCGTTATGATCCGCGCGACTCTTGTTCCAAAGCTGGCAAAATGTTACGAGTCACAAGATGCCGGCTGATGTTCCTGCCCGAGAAATGACGAGGACTAATACTGTCACTCGCTTCAATTTCGTCTGTATGTTACCTTCTATCCTTCTTCTTTTGCATGGTTTTCTTCGGCATGAATCTAGCCGCATTATGCATGTTTCAAATCGGGGAAAAATATCGTATAGCTTCGTGTAAATAACTGAGGGGCGTTCTCATCGGCTTGTACTTGAAAAGCGATAATCAAAGATGATGTCAGCCGCGGATCATATAGCCACATATATATCGTAGTAATCTCAGCGTGATAACAAGGTTATAATTCATGTAATAAGCCTTCTTAAAAAGGTGATAAGGCGTTGTCATCTAGATTCATCAAAAGATGGGAAGAGAGGAACGAGAACAAGCTAAAAGCGGCTTTAAGACCTCATGCTCCTCTGAAACCTAGAATTGAGCTTGCTATAAGACGAATTGAGGCTCAGATGCAGTATCTGGAGAACACTGTGAACCGCCTCATGGAGCGGGACAAGTACCTCTTCGCAAAGGTTGTCGACTCCTACTCAAAACATCAAGGTCAACGAGCAGCCGTCTTCGCAAACGAACTGGCAGAGCTACGAAAGATGGCCACATACATGATGAACTCTGAGCTTGCCCTAGAAAGGGTCGTCCTCAGGCTGAAGACAGTGACACAGTTGGGCAACGTCGTGGTTACGTTGGCACCCGCATCTTCTGTCCTCCAAAACGTTCGGATGGGCATATCCGGCCTGTTGCCGAACGCTGAGAGGGAACTCGAAGGCGTCGGCGTAATGCTCAACGACATCATGGTCGAAGCGGGACAAACAACCGGCATGGAACCCGACTTCGAGGTTGCAAGCGAAGACGCAGTGAAGATCCTTCAAGAAGCCTCAATGATTGCCGAGCAGAAAATGAAAGAAAAGTTCCCAGAGCTTCCTTCGCTGAGAAAAGCCGAGGATGTCAGCCAAGACTTCAGCTCCACCAATTTTTAGTGGGAGACTGAAGGCTTCAAAGATTTAAGAGGTGATTAACGATAAGCGCAAACATCGATCTCTCTCGATTCGTAGGCAGATGCGTTAGAGACGTATCCGGACAGGAAATAGGGAACATCATATCTTTCATCATCGATTCCACGGGGCAGGTAACAGACGTTCTGGTAGAGAACAAAAGAACATCTTTTCTAAGATACCCTGTCGAGAGACTAAAGATTACTCAAGACGGTGCATCACTTGCAACGGGGTTCGAGAAAAAGGCAGACCGCATCGTCGAAGCCTTTCCGATACTGAAGAAGAAGAAAATAGTTCTAGAGAACCTCTCGGCAAAAAAAGAGGTTCTGCCAGAGATATATGAAAAGCTCTCATCAAAGTTCAACGATGCTCTAACAGAGCTCAAAAACGAAGCGCATACCCTTCTCAATGAGATAGATGAACAAGTCAAGACTAATGAAGAATCCATAAAGGTGCTTCATTTGGCCAGAACTTTTCTAGAGATAGAGCACGGCATCGGCAACGTGAATGACGAATCTTATCAGGGAGCTCTCTCGCATCTTCTAAGAGAGATAAGTTCCGCTTCCTACGCAAAGACAAGTCTGCTGAAGATTAGGACCGCAATTTCGAACGTACTACTGAGTGGCGAAGAAACCAAAGCCGAAACCGTATCTGCAGCCCCGCAGGATTCTACACTTGAACCAGCAAAAGAAGAAACAACAACCGCCCCTGTGACCAAGAGCCCGAGTTCAGCAATTACCGTTCGCATGACATAAGTTCTACTTGCTACAAGTCTGGGGGATCCCGATGATCAAAGAGGCATTTCGCAGAACACAGAAACCGCTCAGCGAACTGCTACTCCAGACGATGAGTGAACTTGGTAAACATTACTCTAGGCTAGAATTGGCCCACACAAGGCTACGGCAGAGAAACGAAGCACTTTTTGATGCCTGTAGCTACTACTTGCAGAGAGGCGCCAAAGGGAAGGCAGCAATCTACGCCAACGAAGTAGCAGAGATCAGAAAGATACTGACCACCGTAGAGGGCACTCAGCTGTCCTTAGAACGGGCAATGCTTAGGCTTGAAACCTTTAAGGCGATGGCCCCAACTCTGGAAGACCTTAAAGGAGTATTCGGCGACGTCAAAAACACGCTTGGCATATTGGCAAGCATGATGCCTTCAATCACGCCTGAGCTGGAGAATCTGAACAGCACCATAAGTGAGGTGCTTGAAACGACACAGTTCAGCATGGAGGCGCCTGAACCACTTATAATCCAGAATGAGAAAACTGAGGCCATACTTCAAGAAGCCGCCACGTATGTCGGACAAGAGCTGGAGAAGAAGATACCCGAGCCGCCTGTTGAGACTAGAGTTCCAACACCAGAGGCACCCGCAAAACCCATCAAACCAGTGAAGCCTCTGATTGCGCTGGCAGCTGACGGAACTGAGGTTTATGTGGGCGAAGGGGGTCTCATTCCCGAAGATATCGTTTCCTCCGCAAGCCCTCTCGGTTCTGGCATGACAATTCCGGAAGAACTGGTGATGGATTACATTGAGAGAAACAACGGAGAAATCAACGTAGCAAAATGCGCGCAAGAATTCAACATGCCAGGTTCAGAAGTCTACCAGATCCTTGATTCGCTGAGTGGAAAAGGCAAGATAAGGATCGAGAAGTGACCGCTATGGGCGCGGTTGAAGAGCTCGAATCCGTCGCCATTCGATATGCTCAGAATGCTGTGACCCTAGACAAGCAGGGCAGACGAGACGAGGCGATGATGGCATACCAGAGAGCCATCGACAACCTCCTCAGAATCGTAAGCATCCAGCCAAACTACAACCTCAACACAATATACATACAGAGGGCAAACGTCTACAAAACCCGCATACAAGCTCTCAAAAATGTTTACGTTAGCGAGCCAAGCCGAGACGACAAGGCAGGCGACGAGGGCTCGCCTTTTGATGAGCTGATTCTCAGGAGGCCCCCGAAGGTCAAGTGGGACGAGATCGTGGGTCTCGAAGATGCAAAGAGAGCAATCAAAGAAGCCATCATCTATCCTTCGCTGAGACCTGACCTGTTCCCGCTGGGCTGGCCTAAGGGGATACTGCTCTTCGGACCCCCTGGCTGCGGGAAAACCTTGCTTGCGGCGGCTGTTGCAAATGAGATCAAGGCCACGTTCATCGCGGTGGATGCTGCTTCCATCATGTCCAAGTGGCTGGGCGAAGCAGAACGAAACGTTGCGAGGCTGTTCGACTTGGCCAGAAGAGCGTCTGAGAAGGCGCCTTCCATAATCTTCATTGACGAGCTTGACTCGTTGATGAGCGTCCACCGGCTAGAGGTCGGCGGAGAGACACGCGTGCGGAACCAGTTCCTGAAGGAGATGGACGGGATAATTGACAAGAAGAATCCTGTCCGAGTTTACGTTGTCGGCTCGACGAATAAGCCTTGGAACCTAGACCAGCCCTTCATAAGGCGGTTCCAGAAGAGAATATACGTTCCGCCGCCAGATCGTCTCGAAAGGCTTCAGATGTTCAAGATTCTGACGGGCTGCCTCAAGATAGCGGAAGACATAAACCTTGAGGAGCTCGCAAGACAGGCTGATGGCTTTTCAGGCAGCGACGTTATGGACATATGCCAATCCGCCCAGCTCAAGGTTAACAGCGAGCTCTTCGAAGGCGGAATGGCGGACAGCAGGGCTGAGCCGCGGAGAATCTGTATGGCTGACTTTCTGAATATACTTGCAAATCGGAAGTCAAGCATATCTAAGGATTCGTTGCCGATTTATGAAAAGTGGTTCAACGACTTCAAGGCCCTTTGAGAACGGATATGGGTCCTTTTTTCGGGAGTTTTCGAGAAGCCAAAGTTGAGCATAGGGAATAGCATATTTAGCCGCGCTTCTTTTTTGTGTTAAGAATTTTGTCTTCACAACCCCTTTTATCATCATCCGATATTCTTTAGGATGCCGGATTGAGGTGGAATGGAATGACGCTTGGTCGAACTGCATCGTTCGGCATTGCTTTTTTCATCATTTTTGCCCTGTTGTTGGGGTTTGTGAATCCTGTCTCAGCAGGGTCATCGTCTGGCCTCGAGATTCCGATCTCACCCGTAAGTCCAAACTCCCAAACGACGGACATGCAAGTGAAGCAAACACTGATTTGGTGCAACAAATGGGTTAACGGAGAGCCGATGAGCACGGGTTTGCTTCTCAACACAAGGTATGACTGGCAAATGATCATCTCCGTTTCTAAATCTCCCAGCCAGAACCTGACCAATGTGCGGCTGAAGGAAAAATTCGCTTCTGAACTCGGCGTCGAGATCATGAAATGGTACGTAGACGGTGTGACTGAATACTGGGGTTCGGGAGACCAAGCGAACGACCCAGTGATGAATTATTGGCTCATAGGAGATTCAAAGATGGCTACTCTGAGCTGGGAAATAGGCGACGTAAATCAAAAAGCATGGATTGTTCTCCATCTCTGGACAGACATCAGCCCCGCAGGAACGCAAGAATTCACTTCCGCGGGCACATATGAGATGAACTCAGGCGCCAAAGTCGAAGGCACATGCCAAGAAACCGGCGAGAAATTCACCGCGAAAGGCAACACGATCACCCTTGAAACTGTAGATGCAAGCACCACTCAGACAGTGATAATGAACAATCTTTCTCCGACCGTTGAAGCCGGTTCCGAGCAGACTGTCTATGAGGGCTCAACCGTGAATTTCAGCGGAAGCTTCACAGATGCCGGAACAGAAGACACGCACACCATCGTCTGGGACTTTGGAGACGGTGGAACCACCACGGGAACTTTGGCACCTTCTCATGTCTACTGTGACAACGGGGTCTACACAGTTGCTTTGAACGTTACCGATGAGTATGGGCGAACAGGCACCGACACTTTAGAAGTGACTGTTCTCAATGTTGATCCGACTGTCGAAGCCGGAGCGGACCAAACCGTATACGTGGGCGACGTTCTCATCTTCTGCGGCAACTTTACTGATCCAGGCTGGCTTGACAGCCACGCTGCAGCTTGGGACTTCGGCGATGGAGCATTCGCCCTCGGCGTTGTTACACAAGAAAATGATTACCCTGACGCCGCAGGAACAGTCTCTGGAAGCCACGTGTACCCGAAAAGCGGAACTTACATCGTGACATTGAATGTGACGGACGACGATAACGGAGTCAGCTCCGATAAATTGATGGTCGTTGTGAAGGGACCGAAAGATATCAAAGCCGATGCCTTAGCCGAGTTGGTGGAACTGAAAGGCTTGACGGGCAACAGGTACACGCTGAAAGAGATTGACAAAGCCATCCGATACATCTGCAGGAGCCTAGATGAAGAACTGTGGGTTGACACAGAACACTTGGATGCAAGGCACGGAAACAAGGTGTTCAACCTAGAGAAGAAAGCCATACAATGCCTGATGAAGATAACGGGGAAGAAAGGCAGCCACGCAGAAACAGCAGAAGTTGTGGCAAAAGCGCAAGGAGTAATAGACAAGCTCATAAAGGCAGACAAGTTGTTGTCCACTACAGTTATCAACGAGGCAAAGAATTCGCCCATCGAAAACCCGAGAAGACAATACCAAGTCAACCATGAAATAGCACGGGCAGAAAGAGAACTTGCTAAGGCAGAGAAAGAACTGGGAAAGACAAATCTGGACAAAGTCATATGCCATCTCGAAAAAGCTTGGGAACATGGTCAACAAGCCATAAAATATTCTCAAAAATAGACACCGTTTTCCTGTCGTACGAATGCACATCTTTTCCAAGAGAATTCATCGGCATTCTGGAAGATGCATCGTCCTGAGAACAACGCATGGTTAAATCTAGTTGCGAATTATATCATGTTCCTCAGAAGAAATGCAGGTCAAGTCGCAGGCTTTCAGACTTCTGCCAGTTCCTGTATCTTTTTCGGGGAGAGGAAACGAGGTTGCTCAGGTGTTCTCTTGACTCGTGTAAGCCTCTTGATCTCCATCAAGCGGATTTTTCGGGCTTCCAGACAAAGATGACAAACATCGAGTGGTATCTCTTCTCCTTCAATGTTGCAGGTCCACTCTTTGACGAAGATGCATCGATTTTGATTGTTCACGCTTGAAATCATAGATTTTGACCCCTATCCTTCCATTCTGGTTCTTTTTACCGTGAGACGGCCCAAGCTTCCCACTAATTCGGCTCGTCCTTGATTGTTCCTTCTCAGTATGATTGTGCGTGGACCTGTGGTTTCTGCAACTGAATCCGAAAGCCGGGTCACGGTTTCTTTTATTCCTCTGGTTTCGCTCAACAATGTGGCAAACACTTTTTCGTTTTGTTGTCTTTTCTTCCACCATGTAGGTCCATAGTCCAAAGCCAAATCTAGCACCATGTAGGAAGCCAACAAGGCGATGCTGTATGCGGTCTGCAAAAACATGAGGGGCAAGCCGAGGAAAGGCATCTTCCACGCATACACGCCCAAGACATCGGTTGCTGGAACCGTGAATGGATCAGCATTGGTAGCATCTCCTTTGGTTTGGAAATAAAGCTCAGAACCCATCTGGATAATATTGACGACTCTGTGCGTGACGATCGGCGGATAATTGTACTGCTGCTGTAACCGAGATGCAACGTTGAAAGCTATCAAGTCGCCGACCTTGATGTCTTCAGGAGAAGCGCTCCTTAACACGACTATGTCGCCAACGTTCAAGAAGGGGCTCATGCTGCCGGAGACCACGACCATGATGCGTCCGCCTAGGCTCCTCAAGTAGGGAAAAACTGTCGCAGCGTAATTCATTATGATCAATGTGACCAGTATGGATGCCAACGCAACGTATCGAAGTCTAATCTTTCGGCTACTGCCTCCAACCGGGAAAGAGATCCTGTTCAACCTTATGCCCCGCCTATGCCACGTTCTTTCCTACGCACTGGTCCTGTCTCACTGTGTATGCCTATCGGCGACAACGAGAGAGAAGAGAGAAATGCTCTGGTCTATGAAGATGCCGAGTCGGTCTCACCAATGGCTTATGTCTAAGCATCGTCGATTATCAAATAGAATTCTGGACTCAAATTGTCCGAGCTGCCGGTTGAGGTGCAATAGTACACGCCGTCATCCACTCTGACAACGTAGTATTGGCTGCCGCTGACATACAGGACAACGCCTCCGCCAGACACCGCAACGAGCCACTCCGTGTCTTTCTTGGTTCCGCCGGTCACGTCATAGTCGCTGTCCGTCCCGTATACTGTGATGTTAAGGTTGAAGTAGGCATATGCCTGTGACAGTTCATCTGTATCCACTAGGAATAACCGAATCATGAATCGACCCGTATCTGCAACACTTATGTTGTATAGATTTCCGGCAGTGACGACGCCAATCGTGTCTTCCATCGGAGACCAAGATGGGGCAGGCGTTCCAGTGGAAATGGTTGCAAGCGCAGGACCAGCCGAGATTGACAGATTGTTTGAACTGCTGACCGATGCCCATGCTGCACCTACAAGTATGTTTGCGAAGAGCCACACAATTAGTAGGTATCGCCTAGCCTTGCTCACTCTTTGCGCCTTCCTGTCTTCCAGCTCTTCTCTTCGTTTCTTTCATCACTTAAGACATGCGAATTGGCAGTCCGTTTCATCGATCCAGACTCAGAGTTCAAATTATTGCCACGTTCAACCGAGGACGCTTCTCGCCAACCTTTTAAAAGAGCCATTAAGCCTGAAACGTCGAAGTAGATGAGAAAAAGAAATTCTGAAATCGCCGTACTCAAGAATCTCTTGCAAAGTGTCTCCGTCGCATTTGCTTTAACGTTTTTCTGCATGACATGCGGAGACAGGATCGATAATATTAATTAGTGTTGAAGATGTGTTTTGATGGAGATACGTGTAGGTGCTGGTTTATGCCTAATGGCGATGAAGAGATGGTTGTAACGCCTTGGACCGTTTCAGGCAAGATAGATTACAGCCGTCTGATAGAAGAGTTCGGCACACAGCCGCTGACAGAAGACCTGCTTGAAAAGACAAAGAAACACGCAGGCAAGCTGCATCTGCAACTGAGACGCGGCATCTTCTTCTCTCACCGAGACCTCGACTGGGTCCTTGATATGTACGAGTCCGGCAAGCGTTTCGTGCTTTACACGGGCAGGGGACCCTCAGGTCCCGTTCACATTGGACACCTTGTGCCCTGGATATTCACGAAGCATCTACAGGATGTCTTCGGTTCGAAGCTCTATTTTCAGATGACGGACGACGAGAAGTTTCTGATAAGCCCTGAGAACAGCCTAGAAAAATTCACAGGTCTGGCTTACGAGAACGCCTTAGACGTGATTGCCGTGGGGTTCGACCCGAAGAAGACCGCCGTAGTAATAGACACGAAAGATTCTGAGGAGCTCTACAAGCTGAGCGTCAAAATCGCCAAGCGCATAACGTTCTCCACAATAAAGGCGACCTTCGGCCTCAACGACAGCTCAAACATAGGCATAATCTTCTTCCCCGCCATACAAGCCGCCCCATGCTTCTTGGAAACCGTTCTCACAGGCGAAAACGTGCCGTGCCTGATCCCAGCAGCCATTGACCAGGACCCGTACTGGCGCGTCACGCGCGACGTCGCCGAGAAACTGGGCTACTTTAAGCCGGCGCAGATCCACTGCAAATTCATGCCCGGATTGGGTGCGGGCGGCAAGATGTCGGCTTCTCTGCCTGAGACCGCCATATTTACCACGGACTCGCCGGAAGACGCGGAGAAGAAGATGCGGAATGCCTTCACGGGCGGCAAGCCGACCATAAAGGAGCAGAAGCTCCACGGCGGCGACCCAAACATCTGCCCGGTCTACTACTATGATTATTACCTTTTCGAGGAAGACGATGCGAAGCTGGCGGAAACAGCTCGAAGATGCAAGTGCGGCGAACTCCTCTGCGGCGAACACAAAAAGATGCTTGCTGAAAAGGTGAAGAAATTCCTTGCAGAGCACCAAAAGAAGCGGGAAAAGGCAAAAGATGTCCTGAACGACTTCCTGTTCAAACGCTAAGATTATTACGCAGCGCACAGGAATATCATTCTGCCAACAAAAGCCCGGTGGTGTAGCGGACAAGCATAGCGGGCTTTGGACCCGCTGACAGGAGTTCGAATCTCCTCCGGGCTACCACTCAAATTAGACGCTATTCATAAAAAGGAAACAAAAACACCGTCCTTCTATCATCTTGCCGAGTCAAATCCAGTACTAGTACCAAGCATATATGTGGTTATTCCAAAGTTCTATGATTACTGCTCCATTGATGAAAGACTCCAGCCAAGAGTATCAAAAGATTACCGAAACATTATAAGGAGGTTCTTAAAGCATTCTGAAAACGTGGTCTCTGAAGAAAACATAAGGTCCTATCTCTCAGCCCACTTGGACAAGGCTCCTAAGACTTATAATAACCAGCTTGATGGTTTGAGAGCCTTTATAGTGAGGTATCTTAAGCGTCCAGATTTGATGGATGATTTCAAGAAAGCTCATATTCCACTATTTGAAAGAGAGTTACACACTAACGAGCAGATTAGGAGAGGTTTCTATGGTTTGACTGATGTTCGGGAGAGAGCTATCTATCTTTTCTATGCTTCAACAGGTTTGAGGTCTAGCGAAGTCTTGGAGCTTGAGGATTCTGATGTTGATTTAGGTTTGAGGCTTGTAAGGTCTAGGCATGATACTAGAACTAAGAAGGCTGGAATAACCTTCTATAACGGGGAATGCGAGAAATTTTTGGAGAAATACCTTCCCGGAAGGTCTAGAGGTAGAACTGAAAGGTTATTCATTATTGGGTGGAGACAGTTTCTAGAGGTATGGGAAAAAGCTAGCAAAGAAGCAGGTTTCAGAATTACTCCTCAAGTGTTGCGGGTTTGGTTTGCCTCTGAGATGGGAGAATTGGGAGTTCCAGACCGGTATGTAGACATTTTTCAAGGCAGAGCTCCAAAAACCGTCTTAGCTAAACATTATACTGGAAAGGGGTTTGAAATATTGAAACGGATTTACGATAAAGCTGACTTGAAGATTCTAAGCTAATGGAATAAAAAAACTAATATAACTTAAAAGGCATGATTATGAAACCAGCTATAAATCTTCAATTCTTTTATGATAATCTTCTAAGAGCAAGGTACTTTCCTAGTGGAAGCCGGTTTTGAGTATGCCCTAGCTAGCCAAAGCTTCTTAAGTCCATACACATCTAGCTAGCTGATAGAAGCTCCAAGGAATGGATGCTAAGTGAGAGTAAGTAGAGAAGAGTTAATGAATAGGTTGACCAAGAAACGTGGTTTGTACAGATCACGTTTTGTTGACAATTTATTGAGTGACATGGAGAGTTTTGGCTGGATTATACTAGATGGATCTAAGCTGAAGGATAGACTGGATAAGCTAGAGGAGAGTGTTCGAAGTGACATTTCGACATCTCCAGAAATACATGTCAAAAGGCTAAAGCAAGAGATTTGGGGAAAAGACTAGCCAATCTATTGAGGCTAAACCTATGTATATTCTTGCACCACGAAGTGTTCTAGCTAAACATTACACTGGCAAGGGCTTAGAAAGGTTAAGGCGTATTTACGATAAAGCTGGTTTGAAGGTTCTAAATGAGTTGAATCTGAAGCGGTAATGGAAATATATAATAGCTACTTAGTAATTCGGAAAATGTTGTGTTGTTCTTCTTTTCTTCCCTGCCAGTCATCCCTATTTATTGCCCACAAGTTTTTCGTGTCAAACATGTTCGAACTAGCTCTTTCTTGATGTTGAATCCTGTGTTTCGAGAAGCATGTTGTGCAATAAACTGGTTTACCTTTTGTTGGTTCAAAAGGCACTTGAGCAGGTTTGCCGCAATCAGTACATTTAATGTTATACATCTTTTTTCGGGATATGTAAGTCCACCTCTGTATTTGCATAGAAAAGATTCCAGTTTCCGGTAGGACAAACCTATCCGATGATAGAAAACTTTTCAACCTTAATGGTTTCTGGACCCTTATAAGTCTCTCCCTTTCTGCGTAACAGATTTTGACGGCATTAAACTGTTCAGAAAGAGAAAATAGTTTTCTTTTTCTATCATAAGACCACACCTAGCCTTGCAAGGAAAGACACAGCAGAAATGGGTTACCATCAAGAAATAATGAAACGAAAACTTTGGTACAGCAGTGTGAATAGAAATGCCTAAAGAAGGTTTTACAGTGATTACTGTTTCAGTGTCTCTTAAAGGACGTTTATCAGCAGCTGCGAAAGTGTTGGGTTTCTGCGGTGTACCGTCTCTGGTTGAGAGTTTGTTGGAGAGTACT
Organism: uncultured Candidatus Bathyarchaeia archaeon; assembly: GCA_964513245.1. Lineage (GTDB taxonomy): Archaea > Thermoproteota > Bathyarchaeia > Bathyarchaeales > DTEX01 > CAZELO01. Next base: position 17,767 of record CAZELO010000006.1, read on the forward strand.
AGTAATCAGAAGGCTTTGGACCCGCTGACAAGAGTTCGAATCTCCTCCGAGCTACCAACCTGCTGTTGTGCCTAACACAAACATTTCGATGAAGGCTAGAGCAATGTACGATGTAAATATGATTATTGCTCTGCTTTCTTTGGCATTGTATAGAGTCATGGGTCCGAGATAGAACTGCATTGCGAATGAGTAGAATGCGGCAAACAACGAAATGTAAGGTAAGAAACCGCCGAGAAGGCATGGGCCTATTCCGTAGCAGGCAGCTTTCCAACCGTTTAAGATGGAGCCTTGACCGCCTATGAGGCGATATGTCACATGCAAGATCAGAGTTAGCAGTAGAAGAACTGGAACGGTGAAAGCGAATATTATGAATGGCTCCAGCATATATGCGTAGCTGCCGTAAAGAGGAACCAAATTATTCCTTACGTAATCGTAGGCTGCGATTTGCGACTGGTATGAGGCGGAGAAATCATTGCTTTCTATCCCCAGGAAGTTCACAACAGCCGTAAATAGCGAGACAAATAAAGTTATCAAAGAAAAGAATAGAAAGGATGGCTTCCAACCCCCATTTCTTGTATTCTCGAAAAACGCTCTGGGATTGGCTATCTCCTGAATAAGTGTGTTGATTGTGTCAAATCTCATTCTCGGGGCTTCCTTTGTTTCCACTTTTTCTTAATTAAGAAAAACACGAAATCTATATATAAGGGTTTCTTCCAATCAGTAAACATGAATACGATAGCAGAACTTGAGAGAAAGATCACATCCTTGTGGGAAGACATCGCGGAGGCAAGAGGATTTGACAGAGCTGCGGGAACCGTAATCTGCGTTTTGTTCATCGAAAACAAGCCTTTATCACAACAGGAGATCGCGGAAAAAACTGGATACAGCATACCAACGGTTAGCAAGACACTCAAGTCACTTTACCCACTAGGGTCAATTCGAAAATTGAAAAAGCCCGGGGAGCGCGTCATTCAGTACTACGTGGAGATGCATCCTTTGGACGTGCTAAGCGGCACCTTGATAAAATGGACACTAACCGCAAAGACCATGGCCCAGCGGATGGAAGCTATCCGCGAAGAACTCGAAAAGGCAAAGCCCGAAGACCCAGGCAAAGCTCAAAACCTAATAGACATGATAAAGAAAACCGCCGAACCAATCCCCAAAATGATAGAGATAATGGAGAAAGCAATCAAGGAAATCCAGAATCTGAGTGCTTGAACTCTAAACCTGTTCAGGGTTACCCTCCCTTATTGTCAAAGCTTCTCAGCTAAATGTCTGTCAACAGAGTAAAAATATTCCTTTTGATAAGAAAAAGAGAGAAAAGGCTCAGTATAAATTCTACACTTGACGATGGTCTCTGCCGGACTACCAAACACCTCTGTCAAGGCGGTGTTCGGGTTCTTCGTTAAATATATGAGACTCCAATTTGGACTCCATCAAAGCCAACAGGATAACAGCTGGTGATGACTCGTGCCTCTTTTTCGTCTTCTTTCAGTTTGTCCAGTCTTTTCGTTTGTCCCAACAATCATATTACAGCCTAATCATGTGAAAAGTTAATGTGAGACTACCACATTTTTGACAACGGATGTTTCCGCGTTAAAGGTTTTATCCCGTGTCCTCTGGCATTGTAGGCTATCATGGCGTCAATCATAGCGCAGGCAGGAAAAAGTTCTCTTGCTTTAGCTAATGAACCATAGATTATGAAGTCGGTCCCCATAGCCTGAGAAAGAGCCGCAGCACCAACCCTGCACGTCTTTTTGGCATGCTGCCCAAATTCTTCAATCTTTTTCCATTTACCGATGACTCCTACGGGGGCTGTTCCAGTCGGCATGCCGGACTCTTCTTTTGCTAGGTATATTCCCTGAGCGGCTGAACCTACGCTTGGAACGTCCAAAGTGGGCATGAAAATCAGGGGCTTCTCAATTCCTGCTTTAGACGCACCTTCAAGTAAGCCTTCTCTCTCGGCGCTTCCCTTTAATATGTCGATCATTCCTTCGGGACGAGGGTTTCTCGGGTTGAAGGCTTGAACAACGGCGGTTTTCAGCTCCGTCTCTTTTATGGCGTTTATCTCCTCATCGTTGAGCGTGTAATTTATCGAGTTGTAAACCGCTCTCTCTTCGAGCCCCACATCTACAGCGTGTTTAGCCGCTGGGATGCGAACTGACATGTTCTGACCGTTCACTAGAAAAGGGGCATCCGTAACCTCTGATACGAAATCGATGTACCCTATCAATGCGCGGGGATTTTCAGCAACTACATCAAGCATGCAGGGAACCCCTGTCTTCTCAGACATCTCTTCTTGTACCTTGATCAAGCGTTCAGCCTTCCGTTTATCGAAGATGCCCAGTTTCCTGTCCTTAACAATCTTGTGTCCTTCGTGAAATAGGCTGCCGATGAGAACCGTGGGCAGTTCCCCGGGTTGCCCGCCGATCTTTATGCCTCCGATCTCGAAGATCTTCTGTTTTTTCCCAAATTTGAACAAGACTATGCCACCTTCAAACTGTACTTCTTAATAGAGTGTCTGATTGAAAAGAGTGTCATCTCCTGTTGGGCGTATGCTTTTCTTTTGATACTGTTTTGTACTGGTGCTCCTAGAAGCGCCATACGTAAGCGTCTTCCCGCTAGGTTCTGGGTCAAAACAAGTTCGGTATCCATTTGGGAACCCTCATTTTGTATTTCAAATATACGTCGCCGAATATCCTTATGAGATCTTCCTCTTCATACGTTGCCATCTTGTCATAAAGAATGACGCAGCAAAACCATGCGGCAAGAGAGAGAACCGACATTGACGCAAAGACAAACCCCAGATATACCAGCAGAATACTTAGATAAAGCGGATGACGAACATAAGAAAAAACACCGTCTGTTATCAAAGCAGGCTCTCTATGTTTCTCGCTGAATAAGGCGTTGTGCGAAGAGAACCCTAATGCAACAGCCGAAATCTCCAAGCCAACGAAAAGTGCTATTCGTAGGCTGTCGGGAATAAAACCCGTAAATTCAGCTGAGAATCTAAGGACAAAGGAATCCAGAATCCAAATAACCGCGAACAACAGAGCAGATAAAGGGAGTATGGAATCCGTGCGAGGAAACTCCTTGCCCATGCCAGCATGTTTCGGTTCTTTCATCGAACCGCCCTCAATCTCTTCAACTATAATTCTAGAAAAAGAGTGCTTGTCTAAAAAGCAGATCGGATGTTTCATCATCTAACTGACTTTTGTTTCCTTCATCACGTTTTTTACTGCTTCCTTTACGGGGATGCCTGCTTGCACATGGTATTTCTTTATGTTGTTCTGTTCCAGAAGTGTTGATGCACCCAAACCTAGTTCTTGTGCTGCAACCGCTGTTACTCCTTTCTCCGTAAGCATCTTGATTGCTATGGGACCTGATCCGTGCTTGTACGCTGCGGCTGGGTTTCTCGCGACTTCTACATTGACAATTGAACCTTCAATAATCTCTATTATCGCGAAGTTCTCAGATTTGCCGAAGACTTCAGATACGACATCGTCTATGCCCTTCGTTCCCCTAGTCGGAACGGCGAGTTTCATCTTGCCCAATCAGCTTCTCCCTCCATTCATTTCTTTTTTAACTCTTCCAATCTTTCCTTGATCTGATCTAGATGGTTCTGCAATAGCTCCATTTGGCTTCTCAACATCTCGGCTTCTTGTTCTTTGGTCATCTGCGATTCAAGTGGGACAGGTGAAACACTTGGATAAGGCGATAGAGGCGGCCTTCTCATTCCCATGCCGCGCCCACTGCCACGTCCAAACCGACCCAGCTAACCCACCTCGATACAGCTGGGCTTCAAGAGGGTAGATATGTGTAAGGAAACGGGTATGGAATGCCGCCATAGCGGGCGTAGTACGGATAGAGCCACGAACCACGGAAATAGGGGAAGCCAAAAGCGGGATACACCCACCATCTCCTAGGCAGCCATGGGAACCATCTGCAGAAAGGATAGGGGTTGCCTAAGCCCATACCCATGCCCCATCCGAATGCGCCATATCCTCTGCCGAACCATCTTCCTCTAGGCAACTTTTTCGCCTCACTTGCTTAGTTCTTCTAGCCTCTTTTTGATGGCTGCTAGTTGTTCCTCGAAGACTTGGACTTGTTGTTCAAGCATCTGCCTCTCTTGTTCCTTCGTGTATGCTGGGAAGGGTGCACCATAAGGTGTTGGCGCTGGTGTCGAAGGAGCACCGGTAGGTGAAACCTGTGGTGGTGTTGGTGGAACTTGTGATTGTAGCCACTGCGTGTATTGTGGCAAAAGTCCGCTTTGCATTAGCCATTGAGCTGTCGGCGGCAAGCCTGTTGGTGATCTTCCTAGCCATCCTGGCGAGTATCCGAATCTCATCCATCCTGGAAGCCCGGTTGCGTAGTACATGTATCTGTGTCTGTAACCCATTTTTTGGATCATCTCATTTTTGTGCTTATGCACGTTATCTATTATGTGATAATGCACAAAAACTATATAAGTGTTGCGGTTCAAAAATAAGGACGAGAGTGAAAAAGGTGCTGAGGGGCAGGCATAGACACGGAAGAAAAGGAAGACTGCCTAAACCGATAAGATTAGGGGTTACGCCGCCCGTTACGGGGCTCGATCCTTTAGGGGTCCAGGGGAACATGGAACCGATATTTCTTGAACCGGCTGAACTAGAGGCTTTCAGGCTTGTAGACATGGAGGGGCTCTCACAGGAAGAGGCAGGAGAGAAAATGGGTGTCTCAAGAGGAACGGTTTGGAGGCTTGTACAGACTGCAAGGAAAAAGACTGCCCAAGCTCTTATTGAAGGTAGACCGATACGTATAACACCTTCCGTCCCGCAATCTGATCAGGGTTCAAAATAAACTGCATGAAACAGTTTTGACAGACATGTTCTTAGATTTTCCGATAACCTCGACTATTTTCAAGACGCGGGTCATCAACGATTAAAGGGTGCCGCGGTAGTATTCTGTTGCTGGGCATCCCACGCATTTTTCGGATTTGTATCTTTCGCACGGTTTGCAATCAACGTGGCATGGCGGAGCAGCTAGGTTCCTGTTGGTCAAGTGTTCTCTGATAGACATAAAGGGAGAATAGTGGATGTCTCTTATTGGATAGAATTCTGATCTGCGGATGCCCCTTTCGCTTCTGAGCGAACATTTTTCCATCGATATGCTGTCAAGGGTTTCCTGGTTCTCAGCCACGACCAGCGCAATGATATTGTATCCGCCGATGGTTGTGAATATGTGGACCACGCGAGGACAGTTTTCGAAGCGTTTGAGGAGCCTCTGCACAGTTTCAGGTCCATCGGTTTCAATCAGCACCAAGGCTGCGCTTAGATTGAATTGTCTCAAATTCAGCTGAGCCGATATTCTCACAGCTTCGCTTCCAAGAAGTTTTTCAACTCTTTTCTTGGCGCCCATGCTTGTGTAGCCAGTCATCTTTGCAAGGGCTTCAAAGGTCGTGCGACCGTCAATCTGCAGCTGGGTTATTATCTTCCGATCGACGTTATCCATCTTCTTCCACAGGTTTATTTTTTAAACGAAACAGATAAATATAGTTTACCCTTCAAACTACTAGACCAAATCGCCGCGGAGAATCAGAATTGAGCGAAGAAAATCCTGAGCACACTTACGGCACGGATAGAAGACAGGTCCTTGAAGAACAACAGAATCTGCTGAAAATCAGAATGAGCAAAGTGAAACACAAGATCGCAGTGATCAGCGGAAAAGGAGGTGTCGGAAAAACAGTAGTAACAGTGAACTTAGCCATGGCCTTTGCTAAACGCAATAATCCCGGCCAAGTAGGCATTCTTGACGCCGACATTCACGGTCCATGCGTCCCCAAGATGCTGGGTATAAAAGGACAGGTTCTTCAGACCGGTCCGCCGGGCGCATTTCCAGCAAAAGGTCCCTTAGGGGTCAAGGTTGTTTCAATGGATTTTCTGTTGCCTAACCAAGAGGCTCCTGTGATATGGCGAGGACCGCTTAAGATGACGGCTATTAGGCAGTTCCTTTCCGATATTGTGTGGGGTGAACTTGAACTCTTGCTGATCGATTTGCCTCCGGGAACAGGTGACGAGCCGTTGAGTGTGATGCAGCTTCTGCCCGAGATGGACGGTGTGGTTATTGTGACGATACCTTCCGAGGTCTCTCAAGACGTAGTCAAGAAGGCAGTGACATTCGCCAAGCAACTGAATATACCTGTAATCGGCATAGTAGAGAACATGAGCGGCTTCGTGTGCCCGAACTGCGGGACAGAGATAAACATATTCAGAGTCGGCGGAGGAGAAAACATCTCTAAAGACCTTGGAGTGCCGTTTCTCGGAAGAATCCCTGTTGACCCAAAAATATGTGAAGATTCTGACAAGGGTTTACCCTTCATAATGGAACATCCAGATTCGCCAGCAACAAAAGCCTTCATGGCAATTGTGCAAAAAATAGAAGATCACATGAATAAGATTGAAACGGAGGAGGTGATTTGATTGAAGGTTGCTGTTTCGGCGAGCGGCGCAAGCTTAGACGCGATGGTTGATCCGCGGTTTGGACGCTGCCCCTACTTCATAATCGTTGACACGGAAACAATGCAGTTCGAAGCAGTACCGAACACAAGCCAATCCGCACCCAGTGGCGCAGGCATACAAGCAACACAAACCATAGCCAGCAAAGGCGCGCAAACAGTGCTCACAGGCAATGTTGGACCAAACGCGTATCAGGCATTGTCAGCAGCAGGCATCAAAATCGTAACAGGCACAGCAGGAACAGTCAAAGACGCAATAACAAGATACAAAAAAGGAGAACTGAGGGAGACAAGTTCACCAACTGTTGGTGGGCATTTCGGAATGGGACAAGGGCGCGGTATGGGTCGCGGGAGAAGGTGGAGCTAGTGAGATACGGTAGATATTCTGAATTTGAAGGAGGTGCAAGTTAGAATGAAGATTGTTATTCCTGTGGTTAAGGATGAAGGCGTGAATTCAAAGTTGTCAGAACACTTTGGAAGAGCTCCTTTCTTCGCTGTTTTCGAATTAGACGAAACAGGTCGAGTTTTGAGTCAGGAAGTGGTTCCCAACACTAGTGAACACTTCGGCGGAACTGGGTTTCCTCCAGACCGTATACTGCAACTCAAACCGGATGCTGTTATTACTTACGGCATGGGACCGCGAGCCTTAAGTCGATTCCAAGAAGCGAAGGTAGCCGTCTTAAGGACAAACTCCGACACCGCTCAGACTGTAATCGCATCATACGCCAGGAATGAACTGGAAGAGCTGACAGAAGGCTGCCATCACGCACTTCACGCACATTGAGAGATAAACCAGAATACGTGGGGCTTAATTCTTGATAGTGTCAGTTGCTAGTGGCAAGGGTGGAACGGGGAAAACAACGGTTGCTGTTAACTTAGCTCTTGCGCTCGGCGGCACTCAGCTTATAGACTGTGATGTTGAGGAGCCCAATGCGCATATCCTGTTGAGACCAGAGATACATGAGAAGAGACCAGTTTATGTTCCCACCCCAGTCATCAACGAGGAGAAGTGCACTCACTGCGGAAAATGTGCTGAACTCTGTCAATATCACGCTCTTTTTGTATCATCTTCGGAGGTCCTAGTTTTCCCTGAACTCTGCCACAGCTGCGGGTTATGTGCTTTGGCATGCCCAGAGGGAGCAATCAGCGAAAAGAGGCGGGAGATAGGCGTCATAAAAAAGGGAACCGCTGACGGCATTGAGCTTGTCTATGGCGAGCTCAACATGGGAGAACCGATGGCGGTGCCCGTCATCAAAGAGGCGAAGAAAGAGATTGAGAAGACCAAAAAAGTGATAATTGATGTTTCTCCCGGAGCCTCCTGTCCTGTCGTCGCAAGTGTCTATGGGAGTGATTTTACGCTTCTTGTGACGGAGCCGACTCCTTTCGGTCTGCACGATTTGAAGATAGCCGTCGAAGTCCTAAGAATGCTTAAAATCCCTTTAGGGGTCATCGTGAATCAGGCTGAGATCGGCGATACAAAAGTCCATGAATACTGCGAGAAAGAGGGGATCCCCGTGATGCTTGAGATACCATACAGTAGGAGAATCGCCGAGCTCTATTCCCGCGGTATCCCCTTCACACTGGAAATGACCGAGTGGAGAGAACGGTTCCAAAATCTTTTCAAAGACATCAAGGAGCGGATGAACCTTTGAAACAGATAACCATTCTAAGCGGTAAAGGCGGAACTGGGAAAACAACCCTGACAGCGTCTTTCGCCGTGCTAGCCGGAAGCATCGTGGTGACAGACTGCGACGTGGACGCGCCGGACCTACATATGCTCCTGAAACCTGAGGTAATCCGCAAGCGAGAGTTCAGAGGCGGAAAGACGGCGGTGATAGACAAAACAAAGTGCATAGAATGTGGAAAATGCGAAGAAAACTGCAGGTTCAACGCCATCAGCGACCTGACAGTGGACCCAATTTTATGCGAAGGGTGCGGCGTGTGCGCCTACGTTTGCCCCGTAGAGGCAATAGAGCTCAAAGAGAATGTCGCTGGCTATGCCTACGTTTCAAAGATAGAGTATGGGTTCATGTCACACGCGAGGCTTAACCCCGGACAGGAGAACTCGGGGAAGCTTGTAACCGTCGTCAGACAGAACGCCAAAAACATAGCCGAAGAGAACAACTTCGATACTATCTTAAACGATGGACCCCCGGGAATCGGGTGCCCCGTCATTTCTTCGCTGAGCGGGGTTGACTTAGGCGTTGTTGTTGTTGAACCAACACTGTCAGGAATCCATGACATGGAGAGAGCCTTGGAGCTACTCAATCACTTTCAGGTTAACCCGCTGGTTTGCATAAACAAGTATGACCTGAACCTTGAGAACACACAGAGGATCGAAGCGTTTTGCAAAGACAGCGGCATCGATATTGTTGGAAGAATATCTTACGACCGGATAGTGAGCAAGGCAATGATTTGCGGTGAGCCTGTCCTGAAGTATTCGCCAGAAAGCAAAGTTTCAAAAGAGATTAAAGAAGCTTGGACAAGAATATCAAACGCTCTCGAAAGGTGATAGACGGTGTCTGCGGTTTACGGTCCAGTTCCCTCTTGGCGTTTCGGCAGATCCTTAGGAATAGATGTTATCGCGCCGCCTAAGAAGTGCACACTCAACTGCATATATTGCCAACTCGGCGAGACAAAGATCCATGTATCCGATCCAGAAATGTTAAAGGGATCATTAGCAAGCGCGAATAAGATATTGTCGGATTTAGATGATGTTCTAGGGCGGATAGATTTTGAAACGGTTGACATTGTAACTTTTTCCGGGTGCGGTGAACCCACATTGAACTTGGAACTCGGCGAAATAGCTAAGAAGGCCAAAGCTAAGATAGGCGCAAAACCTATGGCGATACTCACTAACTCTTCACTTTTCTATAGGCCCGATGTCAGAAGAAACCTCACCGAATTCGATTTAGTGGTTGCAAAACTTGATGCAGGCAACGACGAGGCTTTCAGGCTGATTAACAGACCCGCAAACAAGGAGCCGAGCGTTCAGATGATAATCGAGTCCATTAGGGAGCTGAAAAGAAAGATTAGCGGAAGATTAGCCCTAGAGGTTATGCTTCTCGAGGCAGAGGACGGAAGGATTACAAATGTTAGCGGGGAGAACCTCAAAGACTTGATTAAAGCAGTGGCCTATATTGAACCCGACATTGTACAATTAGAAGTTCCCTATAGACCGCCATCCAAAAGTTGGGTTAAACAGCCATCTCAAAAAAGGCTCAGGCAGATCTCTACCGAGATTTCGGAGATCTTAGGTGAGGAAAAAGTCTGGGCTTACGGGATTCATGACAGAAGAGGAAGAAGTGTAACATGGCAAGAACATGATTCTGTAGAGAGGGAAGTCTTGGACTTATTGAGGAGGAGACCATGCCGCGCAATTGATGTCGCGTTCTCACTCGGAATAGACCTGCTCACAGCACAGGAAGTTCTGAAAAAACTAAGAGAAAGAGACCAGATTGACATGAAACTCGTTGATGGAACGGAATTCTTTTCGAAAAAGCAGAGCAGGCGGGCGGGAAATGCTTGATGAAGAGATAAGAAACGCAATTCTGGATTTTCAGAGGAACGAAATCACAGAGCACATTGTATACAGAGCGCTTGCGAAAAATTCGAAAGGGAAAAACGACCAAGTTCTCAAGAGGATCTCCGAAGACGAGCTTCGCCACTACAATGAATGGAGGAAGTATACGGAGACCGACGTGAGACCTGACAATTTCGCCGTCTTCAAGTTCTCAACGATCTCAAGGGTTTTTGGCGTAACCTTCGCAATCAAGATGATGGAAAAAGGAGAAGAGGCAGCTGAAGAAGTCTACGCTAGAATCTCGGACGAACTGCCAGATGCTGAAAAGATACTTAACGATGAAAACGAGCACGAAAAATTATTGATCGCCATGATCGAAGAGGCTAAAATCGGCTACATCGGTTCAATGGTTCTCGGACTAAACGACGCCCTAGTTGAGCTCACAGGAGCCTTAGCAGGTTTAACTTTCACGCTTCAAAATGGCAGGCTGATCGGAGCAGCCGGATTGATTACAGGGATTGCCGCCTCCCTGTCCATGTCTGCTTCAGAATACTTGTCACAAAAATCGGAAAAGACCAGCAAAAACCCGCTTAAGGCATCGTTTTACACGGGAATCGCGTATGTACTGACTGTTCTGTTGTTGGTGGTTCCATATTTCGTATTTGCCGATTATTATGTGGCCCTCGGAGTCACTCTGCTCAACGCTGTTTTGGTAATAGTTGTCTTCACTTTCTTCGTCTCGGTTGTCAAAGACATATCCTTTAGAAGAATGTTTCTAGAGATATTATTCATAAGCTTAGGTGTTGCAGCTGTATCCTTTGTGATAGGATGGTTAACCAGAGGAGTTCTTAATGTAGAAGTGTAATCATGAGAACTGATCATTGAACTCAAGTAGCACATATTCAGAAATGGTGCCACAATGGAGCCTAACATGATACTCACCGCTTCCCTTTTCGCGTTCATAAGAGGTGTATAAACAGGACTCCAGTCTAGTTGTCTTCACAAAAAAATTGAACCAAGCTGAGATGCGGATCAAACAAACCATTTTTATATCGGAGTGACCTATCATTATTTTGTTCTTAAGAACATAAAAAAGGAGTGGATGAAAACGACTGAAGAATCTGTAAAAGAACAGATTGGACTTCCCGTACTAGGCCAGAAGGCTCCCGACTTCGAAGCAGCGACAACACAAGGGACTTTAAGGCTTTCAGACTTTCAAGGCGTGTGGCTTGTCTTATTCTCTCATCCCGCCGACTTCACGCCTGTCTGCACAACCGAGTTTATCGCTTTTTCTCAGATCTATGGTGAACTGAAAAAGAGGAACGTGGAGCTGCTAGGCTTGAGCGTGGACAGCGTCTCTTCTCACATAGCGTGGACAAGAAACGTCGAGGAGAAGATGGGCGTCAAGATACCGTTCCCGATAATTGCGGACTTGAACAAGGAAGTCGCCAAAAAGTATGGAATGATACATCCCGAGCAGAGCAAGACTGAGACCGTTCGATGTGTCTTTGTCATTGATCCAGAAGGCAAAGTGAGAGCTATGATCTACTACCCACTCACAACAGGCAGAAACATGCAGGAGATCCTGAGGCTAATAGACGCTTTGCAGACATCTGACAAACATAAAGTGGCTACTCCTGCTAACTGGAAACCGGGCGACCCCGTTGTGGTTCCGCCTCCATCAACAACAGAGCAAGCGGAGGGAAGACTCAAAGAAGGCTACCAATGCAAAGACTGGTACCTCTGCATGAAGAAACTGTAAAGGCGTTGATGACATGCCCTGTGTTTCTCCAGATGGAAAACCAACTTCAAGCGGAATGGCGCTGCTCAAATCACTGAAAAAAGAAACGTTATCGCCAGAAGAGATTGCAAATAGAACGGGTCAACCCTTATTCCGCGTGAGAAGTGGTCTTCGAGAGCTGAAAACCGCCGGGTTCGTAGAAGAAGAAACAAACAAGTACCACCTTACAGAGAATGGCAAGACTGTAATTCAATGATCCTGAAAAAATCGTGGCCCCTTTCTTTTTTTAGCCTATATTGATGTTCGGATAACCATCAGGGCTTCACATACGTCTCCTGTCTGCAATACCTATGTTTTTGGGCCATGGGAAGTCCATTCTGGAACACGTGCATCTGGAACAGAGTCTGCCCTTGGAATGTATGGTTTAATGTCGATAATCGGTGAGCCTTCAAAGGCGTCAAGCCCTTTCACAGTTAAGGTGCACGCCTCAACTTTTACCAGTTCCACCAAACATAGACCTATGGGGTTTGGACGAGACGGACTTCTGCAAGCGAAGACTCCTTTCTCCACGTTTACCGCATGTCTCCTAGGAAAAACTCGCAATGTTGATCTCTCTTCTTCAGCGTCGCGCAGGTGAATCCAGTAAAGGATGATTAGATGAGAGAAATCCTCTATACCTTTGAGCCCAGGACAATATTCGGAGAAAACATGTAACTCAGCTTCCTCTTCTGTGACTTTCTCAACAACACCAACAGAATGCAGCTCCCATTTCCCCGCCATGTTTCGACACCTGTTCCTTACGAATTGTCTTCATCATGGCTATAGGGATTCCCTTCTCAAAAGGCTTTACAACCTTAGAACATCACGAATCTTATACTAACAGAAACAACATACGCGCTTTTTCTACTAATTTTGAGCACAACATCTGTTCTTTCAACTTTAACTCTGAAAGCAGGCTTGTCTTTGAACTTTTGGAAAAATAGAGGCTTTAGGCTTACAGTTTTTTTCGGAAAAACGAGAAATCTTAAGTGTTTTAATGCATCAAGAATATGTAGTGAAAGTCTATGAAGGCAGGTATGATGAAGAAACATGTAATCTCCTTTTTTCTGATTTCATTGATTCTAATGTCTTTCACGTTTGCTGACTCCAAGTCGCTGCAGAGTCTGTTTTTTGGAGAGGCTGATGCTAAGCTCGAAAGTTCTGCAACGGAGAGCTCTGGGTTTAGCTTGGCTTCTATCAGGGAACTTGAGGAGGAGGGTTTCGGCAGCTCCTTAGACAGTATCATTGACACGGTTTTGTCTTCTGGTCGTTTTGTCTTCTTGTTCTTTTATGCTGATTGGTGTTACTTCTGCAAGTTAGAAAAGCCTATCATAGATGAACTTGAGGGTGGATACTCTGAGGAGATCCTTTTTATACGGCTGAACGAGGCGAAAAACTCTGAATCTATAGAAGAGTTTGGCGTTGAAGCTTTTCCAACGTCGTTCTTGATTTATGGCAAAAATGGTTCTGCCTACTCGTACATTGATTTCAGAGGGTTCAAAGATGAGGACTCTCTAATTGCCAGCCTTAACAGCATTGTAGGCAAAGAAGTTTTCATAGAAGACGACGAAGAAGGGGGAAGCCAATGCGGCACATCAGTCGGCGGGTTATTCGACCATGAAAGTTGCAGCTTCTACAAATGTGTCGATCAATGTAAGTACGAGATGGAGAAACGGGAAGAAACAGATAAACTGGTTTATGAAGCTATAGACACGATTAAAAGCTGTCTCGAAGCAATCCCCGGAGCCCCTCAGGATTACGGACTCTTTTCGTGCGGAAAAGCATTAGCAACTCAGGATCTAAGCGATGTTCTCAGTTGCCTCGCAGACTTGGCTGGAACATTTGCTAAGAAAGTGGGAATTGCATGCGCCTACAATGCTGGACATTTACTCGCCGACCTTTTAGGAGCTGAAGAAGCAGGTAAATGTCTGGGGCAATGCACAGCTGATCCATCTTCATACGATCAGAAATGTAAACCCGGTGAAGAGAAGTTTGTCTGCCGCGGTCAGGCAATAGAACATTGGCGATGCGATGATGAGTGCGAATACACCTACCTTGTGAAGGTAACCATATGCCCAGACTGTAGCCATTGTGAACAGACTGCCGGCGGCGGTGTTACCTGCGTACCTCAGACGGATCCTCCTTGCTCGCCAGACCCTAGTCCTGACCCAGATCCGGGTCCAAGTCCTGATGACGACCCTAGTCCCCCTACCTATCCAGGTAATGATCATCCAGACGATAACTATGATGTGTCGACATGTTCTGACGGCATTTGCACTAGCATAGATGCCAGCAGTTACCTTCCACAGTACAACGTGGAGGCTCCCCGGATAGCTATTCTCAATAGAGGCTTTCCTGACGGCATGATGGAGTTTTTGGACATGCTGAACGAATCCTACAACCTTGTCACTCTCAGATTTCTCGGTTCTCTTGATCCTAGAGATTATCCTGTGCTCATTGTGCCCAGCGGGGGTCTCTTCAATCTAGAAACATCGGTTTCAATTAGACAGAACCTAGAAAAGTATGTTGAAGATGGCGGCAAATTGATCGTCTTCTCTCAACAACGTGGAGCCGACTTCAATATTCTTCCTGGAGGCGAAGTTGACGGACAGGGATGGGTTGAAGATCAAAGCTGTTTCTGGAGGTCTGCTGGGATGACCGTTTTTTATCCAATCTTGTCTGGGCAGTCTCCGCAATTGCATTTTGGGAGCTCTGATCTAACCTTAGATATTGCCATAGACGGATACTTCACGAAGGTTCCGAGCAACTCTCTCGTCCTCTTGAATAGAGTGAAGAACAATATGCCTGCCATGATCCTTTACGAATATGGAAAGGGAATGGTGCTAGCAGGCACTTTGCACTCTGATTATGCCTCGATGGGACGGATGCTCTTGACGAAGGCAGAAACCGCGCTTCTAAGAGACATGATTTCTTGGGCGCTGTCTGAGGAGCCAATTGAAACCTATGGATTTTCGGAAGATGCCGAGCTGACTGTTTCGTTGCCGTTTAGGAACCCAGTTGCCTTTTCTCCTTCTTGGATTAGGTTCAATCGAGGCGACACAGTTAGCATCACAGTGAACGTAACGAATTATGGCAATGAAACAGCGAACAAGGTAAGCTTTGTGATCATTGATCCGTACTACAACTATGATTATGTGAACGTTTCAGTTTCTATTCCGCCTCACGAATCAAGCATTGTTGATCTCAACTATACAACCACGAACAGTTCTGAACCTGGAGTCTGGATGGTCCTCTATACCCTGTACAATGAGACGGGCAAAGTGTGGAGTGCCTACTACGGCGCGTTCACCTTGGACATTGACATCGCTGATTTTTCTACCTTTGAAGTCGAGCTCGTTTTGAAAAGCCCCGGCGAAATGCTGTTTCCCGGTTCGCGTTGGTATGTACCCACCATGGTCGTAAGGAAAACTGAGAACGTTTCTCTTGATGTTGCGCCGTCGGAAACAAGGATGATAAACATTACCTTCACACCTGACTCGCTTGGCATCTGGAGTCTAGAATACCGAGTTAAGACTCTCAGCAATATAACAGTGCAAACCGGGGTTTTGTTTTTCGCTATAAGCGAATACGGAGAGAACCCAGACGGATGGGCATACCAGGGAGCAGACGTGACTTTCAGTTTGACAAGTGACAAAGAACGGTATTTCTTCGGAGAAAACGCGACATCCATCATAAACTTATGGAATAAGGGGGACAAGGCGCAAAATCTTACAATTTTCTTTGGTCAAAGAAGAGTAGCTGATCCTGCACGGGATAACCGTAGCTATTATATTGTCTTCAATAAAACCATTGCCGCTGGATCTTACGACAACATCAGTTTTGTTTGGCCGATAGGTTTTGGCCCCTCTGGCATTGTTCATATTCCTATCGATGGTTATCATTACTGGTGGTTCATTACCGTTTATAACAGAACT
The DNA here is from genome assembly GCA_964513245.1 of uncultured Candidatus Bathyarchaeia archaeon. GTDB lineage: Archaea > Thermoproteota > Bathyarchaeia > Bathyarchaeales > DTEX01 > CAZELO01. Next base: position 33,498 of record CAZELO010000006.1, read on the forward strand.
GAAACAGGAGAACTAGTACTAATAGGCAACAGCCACAGAGGATTCCATTACTGGGATGATCGTCCATATGGACACATCTATGTAAGTTCAATACAATTAGACAAAAAATCGTATCTAGTCGGCGACAATGTCACAGTTGACTTGGAGATTATAAATCGTTTCCCTTATGTGACCTACAGCATTCCTGTAAGGCTTGTGGTGAAGGTGTATGACCCTGCGGGAGAGATGTTTTTCGAAGAAGAAACCCTACTTGATGTTCCCCCGCCATCAACGGATGAGCCCGGCGTTACTAATAGAGCCTATCACTTCACTCTCCCAACGATACTCAACCAGACAGCATATCTGCTTCTAGGACATCGCTTTCCATACTATAGAATCGAGTTAGAAACGTATTTCCGCAACAATTTGCTTCCAAACAAGGAACTGAAAACTAACGTGGCAACAACATATTTTCAGGCAAATCCTTGGACCGGCGTAGACCTTACCTTGGACAGATCTGAAAGAACTTATCAAGCTAGGCAAGAAATGACCATGAACTTCTCCTTTTTCAACAAGCTCTCAGAGCCTCTGGGCTCCAAGATAACCGTTTCAATCCCAAGTATGGGATACGAAAATACAACTGCTATCGAAATACCGTCCTATCAAGATGAATGGAACCTGATCATGAAAACTACAATTCCGCCCATTGTCAATTCGGGTCTGCACGACATTTACGTGAATTTTGAGGCTGAAAACTACACGAGACATTACTATTTCTTCGTTCCAAAGTCAAATCTGGATAGTGAGCCTGTTCAGCAGTATGTTACAAGCGGCGATCTTGGCGTAAAAATGGTGAACAAAGGCGGGGTTGACACAAACTACACCTACAACATAAAAGTCTTCGGCTCTTACGGATATCCCACAGCGACACACATAATCCACGCAGAATATGGATCGGGCGTAATCCAAGCTGGAGAAACAGTAACTTGGAACTACACGATACCTGAAGACATAATAAAAATGACACCTGCCCAATGGAAAGGTGAAGGATACTATAAGCGCTTCTGGATCAAAATCGAACTGAAAGACTTGGACAATCCATATGTTTCTTCCAAGACAGTGAACCTCATTTATTATCTAGAGGCAGAACCGCCATCAATGCTTAAGGCGAGACTCGAAAAATCCACCTATGCCGCTGGAGAAGAAGCGAGCCTTGAAATAAGAAACATCGGCGGATCCGCTGCCGATTACATGTATACCCTAGAACTCCTAGACTTTCCACTTTCAGGTGAAGCACTTAAGCTCTACGAGCAGTCAGGTTCGGGCAGTGTGGCGGCTGGAAACAAAACTACTGCTGGTTTCATGATTCCCGAAGACACTGTGAAAGGATTATATTACGTCAAAGTTGAACTAATGAACCTGAATAACCTGAGAAATTCCAGCGACACCTTCATGGTCTTCATAGAGGGCTTAGACGCGTTGTTAACATCAGAAACAGACAAGAAGGTCTACGGTACTGAGGAGAACATAACAGTATATTCTAGCATCGACAACCTTAATGGCTTCATAGAGAATGCTTCGCTAAACCTACAGATATCTAGCAGCAAACCTTGTGTTGTACCCTACGACAACATGATTGTTAACGAGTCCACAGTTCTATGCCCAGGAGTGTATGCTATCAAAGATGAGGGATACCAAGCGGTAATACGCGTCACTGGTGATAACCTAGTATTGGACTGTAATGGAGCTGTTCTAGACGGAATAAGCGGGGGAATCTACTCTAGCCAAATGGGTTATGGCATACTGAGCTTTGGTGAAAATGTAACCATTAAAAACTGCAAGGTAATTAATTTTCAATATGGTATCGTTGTGTCGCATCAAGAAAACAATATTGTGTTCAACAACAGGTTATACAACATTAAGTCACGAGGAATCAATATTGCCAGCGGATCATCAACCCTAGTATTTAATAATACTGTGGAGAGTTCATACGCTGGGGTCTACATAGTTGGCGGCTCAGGAAACATCATCGCGAGAAACAACCTTACAGACAATCAGAGAGGAATTTTCTTAGGATACAATGAAAAAAACACTTTTGTTGCTGTAAACACAATAAAGGAAAGCAGCTATGGTGTGTATATTACTGGTTCAGGCGACGCTAACAATGCGAGAAACATCACGATAATGAATAACATCATAAATGGCAGCAGTTCCTCTGGCGTCTATGGTGATGGATTAGAAGAGAGCTTAATTTTTAACAATACGTTGATATCGACACAAAACGGGATAAACCTAAGAAAATCAGAAAACAACACAATAGTAAAAAATATGATACTATCAAGCTCTGGACACGGCATATACATACAATCATCTTCAACATACAGTTTTACTTATGGAACCCTGCTTTATCCTTCAGACAACAACCGTATAATAGACAATTTCATCAAATCAAGCTCATGGTATGGGATTTATCTATACGGTTTCTTGAACAACACCCTCGTAGCATATAATACCGTGACTGAAAGCAAATACGGAATATATCTTTACTATTATTGTAGCGCAGGTTCAGGCTGTCCACCGCACTCTAACAACACCATAGCGTTCAACAACATACAGAACAGTACATATTATGGGATATATTTAGAAGGAAAAACAGAAAATAATACTATAGCAGAAAACACCATTAGATACAGTGCCGAAAGAGGCATGCTTGTAGGAGGAAATGCCGGAGAGAATCTTATAGTCAATAACACGATAGCAGAGAACAAATATGGAATCTATTTCTCATCAGGGGAAAACAACAGCATTTATCACAACAATATCATTAACAATACGTACCGACAGGCGTACACATATTCATATGGAAAAAACGCTTGGAACACCAGCTCCGAAGGAAACTATTGGAGTGACTACACAGGAATAGACAATAATAGTGACGGAATCGGGGATACCCCCTACACATTCCAGATCGGGGCACAGGACAACTATCCGTTCATGAACCCAAACAGCTGGCAATCCTATAACCTAAAAGAGATGAACTTGGAATTTGACGTACCAGAGATACCTCAAGAGCCAACAATCCCTGGCATACAAAATAATAGTAGCGAGAGAATTATTTGGGAGAAAGAAATCCCTGTCAACGTCACCGATACATTGAACCTGTCAACCTTTGTTGGGCTGTTAGGTATAACGGGCAAATTCTATTTGACTGCCATGTTACGCTCGTCAAGCGGACAGATTGTGGCTCGAAGTTCTTCCACATTTTACATCACAGACTTGGACGTTTACTTGATTCTCAAGCCTGATAAACAGGTCTATGAACCAGATGAGAGCATATCCGTGTACGCAGAGGCAAAGAACACTGGAAACATTACGCGAGACCTAACTTTAGTCATAAAGAAGAATGACACAACAATATACTCGCAATCTTTCACATTGGGATCTAACGAAAGCTACACGCATACGCTGCTCACCGCCTCTGACTCGTCCTTCACGCTTGAAGGAGCATTGGACGGATTCACCGTATCCGAGTTTATCCGCATCGTAGAACCCCAAATAAACGTGACCGTTTCTGCACCAGACATTGCTGGATTAGAACCCTTCACAGTGACGGTGGAAGTACAGAACCAAGGTGAAACCACAGCCTATCTGAATATTACCATAGATGGCTTCGAAACCTCTGTTGCCGTGCCTCCCAGCCAGATAAGCCTGATACAAACTGAGATGACGATAAGCAGAAACACCACCTTGACTGTCACAGCCTCAGGAGATTGTGAAGTCACCATCGCTAAAGAGATCACCTTCGGGGCAGATGCCGAGGTCACCGTGAGCCCCTTGGAATTCTACGTGGAGGGAACAGTAGAAATCCCGTACAATGTAACTAACCTCGGCATAATGGAAACGAGATTCAACATAACATTCACATTAGACGACGAGACAACCGTGAAGCCGGTTTACCTGCCATTGAACGGGAACGCCACTGGCATCTTGACATTCAACCTGACCAGAGGGTCGCACTTGCTACGCTATTATACGCCTTTCGAAGAAGGAAACACGACTATTCTGGTTGAGACGCCGCCCAAATTCATAGTCGCGTCCTTGCCGGAGAACAAGACATTCCAGATAGACCAATTGGCAAACATGTCCATCACGCTTAAGAATATTGGCGGAACCTCAGGGACAGCTGAAGTGAGACTGACTGTGCCCGGAACGCTTGACGAACTGAACGGGACGTCGATAGCACCGGGGGAAGAGGAAACCGTGGATTTCAGTTTTCTTGTGCCAGACGACCTTGAAGAGAAATACTATAAAGCCATCTTCGAATTAGAAGGAGAAGAATATGAAGTAAAGTTTTTGGTCCAAGGAATCAAAATCGCAGTAAACGCCACGCTGGACAAGAGGCTGTATGAAGAAGGAGAAAACGCCACCCTCACTTTGACAGTTGAGAACCTCCGCAACACAAACTTAACGCTTTTCTCAAGAGTGAACCTAGGCATCTACGACGCTGTTACATACTTCAACCTATCATCTCTAGAAACCAAAAAACTGAACTTTTCTGTGCCAGTCATCTTTGACGCAGGCAAGATGCTCTACACAGTCTACTTGGCGCCCCCCTCGGGGAGAGCTCTCTACATCAATGCCATGTATCTTTATCCCAAGCCCCTTGACTCTGCAGGCATAATCTTGTACACGGACAAACAGGTATACACGGTCGGGGAAAACGTGACGATATACGCCAATGTGACCCAGCAAGGCAGACTGGTTATGGCGGCGCCCAATTTGGGAGTCAACACCACACTTTCCGCTGGCGTGCACACCTTTAGCTTTGAGGTTCCGAAGCTGAGATCAGGAACTTATCCGATCTACTATACCTTTGAAGATTACTCGTCCTCGTATCCCATAGACATAATCGGGTATTCGGCTAGAATCGTCGACTCGGATCTGGACAAAACAAGTTACATTGCAGGGGACACCTTGAACCTAACCCTACTCATAGACGTCAATACGAACTTTGAAGGCTTGGTGAAGGTATGGGTATTCGACCCGGAAGACAATATTATAGGCGAATCCGAAATTAACCACACGTTCACAGAAGGAGAGAACCGAGTCAAATTAAGCGTGATTATAGACACAAATAGCACGGGTCTTCATGCGCTAATCTTCAGGATCTACGCTTACGGCTCTTTCATATATTTGGCTTCAGGAGCCCGATACTTCGATGCTGCGTATGTTGACGATATTCCGCCTGACATACTTCATATACCTGTAACCAGCGGGGTTGAGGGCGAGCCGATAGACATCTACGCCATGGTGACGGATAACATTCAGGTAGAAGAAGTCGCCTTATACTACAGGAGGGCTGGGGACCAGAACTATACTAAGATGGTGATGACGGAATGTGAAGGATGCATAGATGCCTATAACGCTACGATTCCAGCTTCAGCCGTAGCCTCAGCCACGATAGAATACTATGTCACTGCTACGGACGGAGTAAACCAGACAACCAGCGGAGCAGCCGAAGACCCATATGTAATTCAGATAAACTTTTACCCAGTTGCAGTTGTGCTCAGTGACCCGTCTGACATAACGGATAATTCGATGAGGCTTACGTGGACGGAAAGCGCCGATGCTGACTTCGGAAACTATACGATATACAGGTCGACCACTCAGGGAACGCTTGGAACCCTAATCTACACAGCAACGGGAAAGACAACAACATCTCACACTGTAACAGGCCTGTCGCCAGAAACCACCTACTACTTCACAGTAAGAGTCTACGACACAGGTGGGCTATACGCCGACTCGAACCAAGTGAGCGGAAAAACCAAAGCAACACCATTTCCGTATATACCTCTCGCGGTAGGCTTGATTGTTCTGGCAGCTGCTGCTACGCTAGCCTTAATCCTTATGAAAAGGAAGGGAAGAAAAACTGGAACCCATAATTCGAACCGAAAAGGCATGATCCGAAACTTTTATAACTAACTGAAAATGGCTTGCGGTCGAAATGTCAGCACGTGGCTATTCGGGTTTAATGCTTGGTTCAGTCATCTTGCTTCTATGTGTCGGGATCAGCTACTCAGCAGAGCAGGTCGTAGTAGAGTTTCTTTACTGGGACCCGCGGGCAGACCCCAGATTCTGTGGCACCTGTCCTTCTTGGACCGCGTTTTACCAAGACTTCTTGAGCAAAAATGAAACGATGATCCGCATAAGGGGGGACTATGGAGAAGGAGTGGTCTTTGTATGGGTTAATGTTGCTTCAGAGAGCGGAGCCTGCAACAACACAATGCTGCAGCTGTACAATGTTAGTTCTCCGAATGCATTAGTGATAAATGGTGAAGTTGGGATTGAGGGCAATTTCAATGAAACTTACATAAGAGAAACCATCGATGCCGCTCTGGAAGGGCTTTCTCCGCCAAATCAGTCTTTTCCTTTGTTGCCTGCTATTGTGTTGGCTTTTTCGTTCGGTTTTTTCGAAACTTTCTCTCCATGTTTGATCGTGATGCTGTCCTTCATACTCAGCTACACTGTAGGAAAAACAACCAGATTTAAAGAGAACCTTCTGCAGGTAATGGCTTTTGGAACAGGCTTTCTGGCTGCAGCCTTATCCATAGGCGTAGCCTTTGCATTGGTGTTCCTCTCGCTGCAAGCGTTCCAAGTCGCTTTAACATGGATCATCTGCATTTTTGTCCTCTTTCTCGGCTTCAGCATGCTGGGGCTTTTCAAGATGCCTATTGAGACTAAACCTTTGTTGCAGAAGATATCTAAGAAACACATCTATACCTATGCAGGGCTTATTGTGCTGGGCTACCTCTTCTATTTTCTTGACCCCTGCATTGCCCCCGTCTTAATCGCTATGTTACCCACGCTGTCTTTTGAAGCCTTGCCCATTATCCTATTAGTGTTCAGCGTAGGAGTGCTTCTTCCTTTCTTTTTCTTCGGCTTCCTCGCTGGTTCCATATCAAAACTTGTGAGGACAACCTACAAACACAAATCAAAGATACATGCCTTCAGCGGTCTGATCGTGATATCCTATGCGTTGTACCTTATCTTTTTCTATCTCCTATAGACAAATCAGAATCCACATATATGCCTGAGAGGCCTTCCCAAATCTTAGACTGGACGAGAATGATGTTGTTGTTCCGCTTATTTCAGTTCCGATAAAATCCCACTTCTAACGGACACATGTTAGCCATGTTTTCTCTTTACCAATATTTTTTGGCAATCTTAGAAACCCCATGATCTGCCAATATGTATATATCATTGCGGCGGTCTATAAATCACGCTGGTTTGCAGTGAACTGGGCGAAGATAAGGACTGGAGACTCCAATGAGGTTCACGTGGTCTTCATCTAAGTTTCTAAAGAGCCTATTTCTGCTCATTCTAGCCTCATCCCTAGCTCTAGACATGGGGGTCTCGGTAGCTCTAGCGTCAGCTCAGCCTCTGGCTTCAAACGGCGAGTTCGACTACAAATTTGTTGTCGATCAGGACGGTTTCACGTTTGTGAATGTGACCTACATCAGTAACAGCGCCTCTGGCTCTTCATGGATTCTTGTGCCAAAATCCGAGGACTGGATAAACCTAACTCTTAGAGGCGAGGTCACAGGGTATTCTTTAGCCGAGACTGAGGATTACACAGGCGGCTCCTTCTATTTTTATGAGGTGCTGAATTTCTCCTTTATCTCCGACGGCACCACGTTCGAAATGAACCTCCAGTTTAATTTCTCCACAGCGGCGATGATAATTGAGCCTGACGGAGTCTTCTATTCGCCTCAAATAGGCTTCGAAAGAGGCAATAATCTGAAGGCAGAGGTTATATTTCCAACGGGCTTCAGCACAAATCAGGGAGAGGTCGTTGCTTTTGGGCAGGCAAGCACATATCAACCGAGCACAGGCTCAAACTCGAGCTATGTGCTGTTCAACGAGTTCCCATCCACAGAAAACCTTATCCGCATAGGCATCGGCTTCAAGTCTGCTAAAACCACGCCGGCTCTTTCGACCATTGAGGATGGCATCTTCACCTTCGAGACCGTTCAGCGTTACCAGAGCTACGCCCAAGAAATTCTGGATCTTTACAACAGTACCTATGAACAGCTCGTGCAGTTCTTCAACGTGACCCTTGACCATGCCCAGATACAGTTCTTCCTCCCAGATCTTGCCTCACTGTTCTCCATAGGAGGGTATGTTCCAATTTCAGGAGATGAAATGCGTGAGATAAACATAAACATCGCCTTCACGCGTTATGTCAAGGGATACATTGAAGTCATTGCCCTGCACGAGCTGACACATTATTTCCTATGGAAGGCAGGCGTCTCCCCTGAGGGTCTACTTTGGTTCCATGAGGGCATGGCACAATACGTGAGCATGGAGGTAGCTAACAACTCGGGTTATGAGGGTGCCGCGATGATGAAACAAGATCTCGAGGCATCAGTCGTGCAGCTCAAAGCGCTAGTTGGGAACGACTTGGCGTTTCTCAAGGAGTGGACCCCTTCCAATCAGCCCCAAGACGTAGGGGTCCTTTACACTGCAGCCTATTACGTGGTAAGCAGGCTAGCTGAAGACCGCGGAGGACTTGATTATTATGGCTGGTTTTTCGTGGCAATGAACGGCGAAAAAGTCGACAACAACATTGAGCTAAGCTATTATTTGGGACTTGCAACCAACGGCTCAGTCGTAACCGACCTGAACGGCTGGGGATTCGGCATAACAGACTTCTATGATCTGATGTACTACGCTGAAAGCGCCATCAAAAGTGTCAATCCGATCTTTCAGCCCTACCAGTATCTGTCCGAGCTCCTGTATAAACAAGCCCTGTCAAACACGGCAAAAAGCGCCACCCAGACTACGCTATATCTCTTGGCGGCTGTGTGCGTGGCTACACTTGCCCCGCTGCTGACTTTGTTCACAGTCTCAGCAGTCATTTTCGGCGCGATTCTGTGGGCTCTTAAAAAGGAAGGCGTATTCCGCGACTAGGTAGAAGAGCCCGCTACATTCTTTTTTCCGCGGTTCTCTGAACTTTCTCGAACAGATCGTTTCCATGCGTGTCCATCGCGATTATCAAGGGACCGAAAGCCTCAACCTCCAAAACCCACAAGGCTTCAGGCATTCCTAGGTCCAGCCATTCAACCTGCTTCACTTGTTTAATCATTCTTGCAACCAGAACCGCGGCGCCACCTGTGAACATTCCGTATGCTGCACCGAATTCTGCCAGAGCCTTCTTCGTCTTTTTGCCCATGCCGCCCTTGCCGATGATAAGCCTGACGCCGAATGCCTTTATTACTTCGCTTTCCAGCGTCTCCATACGCATGCTTGTGGTCGGTCCGGCTGCCAAGACCGCCCATTCGCCGTCGGCTTTTCTGACGAGCGGTCCGCAGTGGAAGAGCGGCAGTCCTCGCAGGTCAATTGGCATCTTTCTCTTCTCCCTCACGTATTGCAGTATTCTTGTGTGGGCTGCGTCGCGAGCTGTAACTACGAGCCCCGTAACGAAGACAAGGTCGCCGACCCTGAGCCGCCGTACCGCGTCCTCTGAGATGGGTGTCCTGAGTTCAATCTTCTCCAACAAACATCACTTCCTAAGCGGCGCGCCACCTAATTCGTGCGCGTCAAATATTCTACCTCGCCGTCTGCCCTTATGCACGCTGTAGCCCTTCTTGCCGCCCAGCATTGAAAGGCTAGGGCTACGGGGTAAGTTGCGGGGTGCCTGTGTGCGTACTCAATCTTGACGGCTAGGGCGGTTGTGTCTCCGCCGAGTCCCATGGGTCCGATGCCTGTTTCGTTTACTGCTGTGCAGAGTTTCTGCTCCATTTTTGCTAGTGCTACGTCAGGGTTCGGTTCATCCAGTGGCTTAAGCAGCGCCTTTTTTGCCAGTTCCATGGCTATGTTTGCGCCTCCGCCGATGCCTATGCCTATGATGGTTGGCGGGCATGGTTTCCCGCCAGCTTCTATGATGCTTTTGATCAGGAATCTCCTCAGCCCGTTCAGACCTTCGCTCGGCGTCAGCATTTTCAGGGCGCAGGTGTTCTCGGAGCCGCCTCCCTTCGGAAAAGCCGTGATCTTGAGAGAGTCTCCGCTTGTGATTTCCCAGTGAACATATGGGACATGCCTCCCGACATTGTTGTTTGCATTCTTTTGAGTGAAGGGGTCAACGGCGTTAGGTCTAAGCGGAACCTCCACAGTCGCCCGTTCAGCAGCCCTCCGCAACGCCTCTTCAACCTTATCCAACATCGGAAACTGGGAACCGGCTTCAAGGTAGAAGGAGATCAGCCCGGTGTCTTGGCACATCGGCACTCCGCGTTTCTCCGCCAATTCGACATTATCAAGTATGTTCTTCAGATGAACCCTCCCGATAGGATTGCGTTCTCTCGCATAAGCCGCCTTCAAGGCTGCTTTTACGTCCTGCGGGAGCCTGATGGCTGCCTGCCTCAGCAAGTTCACAGCAACGTTTTCAATTACGTCTTGAGGGTCCAAGTTTCTTCACATCATAGTTTGTCAAGAAAAGCAGTATTTCTTTGATTCCACTGCCAATCTCTTCTGCTGAATGCGCGTCTGATCCTATAGATATTAGTTTGCCTCCATTTTTGAAAAATTTGTCGACAATTTTTCGGCTTGGCATCGTGTCTTCATATCCTTCTCTTAATCCCTTCGAGTTTATCTCTAGATATATCTTTTTTTCCATAACTTCTTCCAAAATTGTTCTTATTTTCTCTTGGCGATCGAAATCCTTTAGCTCGGATTTTCTGTTATCGACATATCTTGCTACAAGGTCGAAATGTCCCACGACATCAAAGAGACCGCTCTGTATAGAATAGGTCACTTCGTTGAAATAATCATCGTATATTCTTCTTAAATCCCTTTTTCTTACCAGATGGTTTCCGATGATTTCGTGATTCAAGTAATGCACTGATCCAATAATGAAGTCGAATTTCTTATTTCGAAGCCAGTTTCTAATGTCATCTTCAAAACAGCGTTGATAATCTATCTCGACACCTTTGCGGATAACTAACTTATTCCCGAAAGTTTCTTTGGCATTCTTAATCTCAGATGCATACCTGTCGTAATTGAAGTATCCGAATCCCCAATCTTTTGGTTCGAAATCTACGTGCTCTGAAAACCCGATCTCTCCAATCCCTAATTCAGTAGCTTTCTGACACATCTCAAAAATGGATGATTTACCATCACACGACTGATTTGAATGGACGTGATAATCTACAATTTTTCTCCCAAGACTCATGAAAGATGATCTATCAATTCTCCCATATAAAAATTGAAGAATTCAAACGATGTTCTAAACCTAGCCGAGATCTGGACAACAAATCATCCTCATAGCGGTACACAAAGGGCGAGAAGAATTATCGTCTCCTCCAAACCCTTCACAACTCAGACAAAGAAATAGAAGACGAGATATCCTGAGAACCCCGCACAATCCAATTGTCTCAAGCCCAATAAAATGCACAAGGGCATATTTGGCTTCAAATAAAGGGCTCTAACAAATTTGCATGCGCAACACTTGTCTATGGGCTTGCTCATCTAATTTAAATATCTTGACGCTTCTAGAGTAGCTGACGGACACACGATGAGCGAAGAAGAGGCGCCGACTGGAAAAAAATACGGAACCATAGAAGAGATTCCAACCATAGGTCCATTCATAGCCAAGAAGCTGCATGAACTAGGCTTCCACACAGTTGAGTCCCTAGCCATGGCTACAATACGCGAGCTGGAACAGGCAGGCATAGGCGAAAAGAAAGCCGCCGAAGTTATCAGCACAGCCCGATCATCCATCTCGCTCTCCTTCGTCCGCGTTGACGAGATGCTGAAGAACCGGCAAAACGTGCTCCGCCTGACTACAGGAAGCAAAAAAATTGACAAACTTCTAGGAGGCGGCCTCGAAACCCAGACAATAACAGAGTTCTACGGAGAATACGGCTCAGGCAAGAGTCAGCTCGCCCACCAGATATGCGTCAATGTTCAGCGACCGCCTGAGAGGGGCGGATTGGACGGCGGCGCACTCTATATCGATACCGAGAATACCTTCAGAACTGAACGCATCATCCAGATGGCGAGGCACTTGGGCTTGGACCAAGACAAGGTTTTCAAGCACATTATTTTGGCTGAGGCTTACACATCGGACCACCAGATGTTTCTGCTTGAGAACGCTGACAAAATCATCAAAGAGAACAATATACGCGTGATAATTGTGGATTCCCTGACCGCCCACTTCAGAAGCGAATACATAGGCAGAGAAAACCTTGCCCTCAGACAGCAAAAACTGAACCAGCACATGCACAAGCTCATAAGGCTGGCACGTGCCTTCAACGCTGTCGCGCTGGTAACGAACCAAGTTATGGCCAGCCCCGATGTCTTCTTCGGCGAAACCACCCGTCCAGTCGGCGGACATATTGTCGCGCACACGAGCCACACTCGGATATATCTCAGAAAGGCAGCAAAGGGAGCAGTCAGAATCGCCCGTCTTGTGTCAAGCCCCTATCTGCCGGAGGGCGAATGCGTCTTCAAGATAACTGAGAACGGTATAGAAGACATTGAAGAAGAGGACAAAGCGTGGGAGTAGACATGCTGGTTCCATTGGTGCTCATAACAAGGCTCTTTCAGCTGGTCTCTGAAAGGAAGATGACTGAAGCGGAAAGGGTGCTCGCAAGAATAACTGAAATCCTCGGAAAAAACGGACACAAAGAATTTGATGAAGGATATCTACAGGCTCTCAGAGGCATAATTCTCGCATATAAGTCAGACGAGAACTCATACTGCTTCTTCAGCAGCCTTGACCTTAATGATACTGCTGCACTGAAAAGGCACTATAGCGATTTTCTTAAGAACACCAAGAATAGTCGCCACGCAGATTACGATAGAGGCTTTTTCTCCGCGCTGGCGGATTTCTCACGTGTCATCCTGAAACAGGCTCGGAACAATGCCTGAAGGTTACTGCGGGAGACTGAGGTTCCACAGATCTGGATGCATTACAGTGAACAACAGAATCCACAGCAACAGCCACGTAATGATGAAAATGCCTATGCCTGTCTTGGTCACAACAGAGGGCTTCTCAACCTTTTCTATGAAGATCTGCCTCAGAAACCTGTCAGAAATAATGTAGACTATGACCACCATTGAAACCGCTGTTATGATATCGCTTACCAAAAATAGGCAGAGCACCGCAGTACAGGCACCCAAGCCACATTTGATCCAGTAGAGAAGGCTTAAAGGTTCCAACTCAACATTCTACCTCAGGTGCGCATATTGAAGGACGCCCTCAGCAGTTTCGACATCGCAGCTTTAACAGCAGAGCTTGAACACACCATCGTGGGCTCCCGAATCAATAGTATTTACCAGATAAATCCAAAAACCCTACTATTAAAGCTTCGCGACCCAAAGGGGACCTACGCGCATCTCTTGGTCGAGGCTGGCAGAAGAATGCATATGACCGTCTACGCCTTTGGGAAGCCTCCGAAGCCGCCGGCTTTTTGCATGGTTCTGAGGAAGTATCTTGAAAACGGTAGAATCGAGGGCTTCAGCCAATATGATTTCGAAAGGATTGTGGAGATGAAGGTTCGTAACCACGGTGAAGAGTACCGCCTCATCATAGAACTCTTTGGTGAAGGAAACATCATACTTGTCGGACCTGAAAACAGGATCCTGCATGCCTTAACTTACCGCAGAATGAGAGACCGAAACATTCTGCGAGGCGAAACCTTTGAATATCCGCCATCTAGAGGCAAGGACCCGAGAAACCTGCGTCGAGAAGACCTCTCAGAGATTAAGGGGCTCGGCAGACTGGAGGTTGTCAAAGCCCTCACTAGAATACTCGGCATCGGGGGTCTTCACGCCGAAGAGTTTCTTCTGCGCGCTGACATAGAAAAGAATGTGCCGTGTTCTTCCCTCAGTGAAAAAGACCTGGATGCCGTTTTTAGTAGTCTTAAGGAATTGCTGTCTGAGGTGGAGGGAGGAAAACAGAAACCTTGCGTCTTCCTTGATGAGGAAGGCGAATATGTTGATGCAGCTCCATCTCAGCTGAAGAGGTATGCAGGTTTTGAATGCAAGGGCTATCGGTCCTTCAACGAAGCCTTGGACGAGTACTACGCGAAAGTTTCGGCTGGCAAAAGGGTTTCAGAAGCTAGGGAACCTATCGAGCAGCAAATCGCTGAACTGGAAAGAATCCTTCACGACCAAGAACGAAATCTAGAAGAACTAAAAAGGAAAGCAGGAGAATCCAGCAAATTCGGCGACATCATCTACAGAAACTTGAGCGGCATAGACCCGCTTATCAGAAGAGCCATGGAGGAGAAGCGAAGCGGAAAGAGCTGGCAAGAAATAGCCGAAAGGCTGGAAAGAGAAAAAGCAGAATCACGCTACCCAGCCGTGCTTTTCCAGTCCCTGAAGCCTGAAGCCCTCTCCATCCACCTGCTTGTGGAGGGGCAACCTTTGAGCCTTAACCTGAAGCAATCAGCCCATGAAAACGCGGCGCTCTGTTATGAGGCAGCGAAAAAGGCGAAGAAGAAGGTAGAAGGGCTAGAAGATGCCATAAGACAGAGCCGCGAAAAGATTGAACAGGCGAAGCTTCAGATGGCAACTAAAACAGAAGAGACCTCTGAGAGTCAGGAGCGGATCAAGAAAAGGGAGTGGTACGAAAAGTTCCGTTGGTTCCACTCTTCAGACGGGCTTCTTGTAATCGGTGGAAGAGATGCATCCACAAACGAGACCCTAATCAAGAAACACATGGAGCCACAAGACATTGTTTTCCATGCCGATGTTGTCGGCGCCCCCTTTGTGTTGATAAAGACGCAAGGAGAAACGCCGACTGAACAGTCACTCAAAGAGGCAGCCCAATTTGCAGGTTCCTATTCACGCGCTTGGAAAGAAGCCCTAGCAGCAATAGATGTCTACTGGATCTCGCCCCCACAGGTGAGCCAGTCTCCGCCTTCAGGCCAATACTTGCCTCGCGGCTCTTTCATGATTTACGGCACAAAAAACTATGTGAAGAATGTACCGCTTGAAGTCGCCATAGGCATAAAAAAACAGAAGGAACAACTCAGAGTCATTGGGGGTCCCCCAGATGCCATCGCCAAACAGACCAGCCTGTACGTAAGGATCGCTCCGGGCAGAGAATCCAGCGGCAAACTTGCCAAACAGATAAGAGCTATTCTGGCTAAGCGTGCTTCAGATGACGACCGAAGGAGAGTCTCAAAAATAGGCTTAGAAGAAATCCAGCGGTTTATCCCCGCCGGGCTAGGCGCCATACGCTAGTTGCAGTACTGAGAAAAAAGGAATCACTCCGCCTTGAAATACGTCTGTTTCACAAGTTCCGGCGTATCTCAATTAGTTTCAGGGCTGTTTCTGACAATTTGAGGTTGTTTGCTTTTTCGACTTCTTTGACCCATTCTGACGGCAACGTATCTGGATGAAGAGCAGCGACTACTCTTCCAGCCATCGACGCGATTGAATCGGCATCTCCTCCCTGATTCACGGCGCCCAGTATGGCCTCTTTTGCGTTCGGGATTCCGTAGGCTAGACTCAAAGCATATGGGACTCCCTCGTATGCCTGAAACCCAGGGTTAAGAACACGGCGAAGGTCTAGGGGCAATTGAGAACCAACGTAGCCGTCTGCAAATTTCATCCCGATCAAAATTCTATCAGCTGTAGGTCGGGCGTCATCATTGCCCAGGCATTCTCCTAATCGTGCTGCCTTCACAGCTATCTCAAATACTTCGTTCTTCCCGAATCCCTCAATCGCCGCAGAGATGGCGGCTGCGATGGCGCATGCGCCGCAAAGGGCGGACCTTGCCCCGTGAGTCATAGAACATGCCAGATTCACGTCCTTGACAATCTTTTCGAGGTTCTCAGGTCTATTGATGATGCCTATGGGCGAGACTCTCATGGGTGCCCCGTTGCCGTCTCTCCACCTTGAGAATTCTACAATCTTGTCTTCACCCAATTGGGCTGCCTTGCAGAAGTCTTCCCAAGATGGCCAGCCTTTGATCTTCGTTTTGTGATTAAGGATTCTTTCAATGATGTCCTGTCGATCAATTCCTCCTTTCTGCACTATTGACTCAGCAACTAACAACGTAAAAGTCGTGTCATCGGTGACTTCCGCATATGCCCATCTCTCTTGCCGCTTTCCTTTCCCAGGTCCTCGTGGGTACAGCGGCTCCTGAAAAAAGGTTAATGGACTGCCATACGTTGAGAGCACTTCCTCCGGCCAAAACCCCTCGGTCATCTTGCCCATCGCATCGCCCACAGCAACTCCTTGGATGCAGGCGATCGCTCGTTCTTCTTGTGTGAACTCAGACATCTCTCACGTGTACCTCCAGAAGGGACGATTCAACAACGCTCACCATTGATCCTTATTCGTGACTTAATATTATTTTTGTTTGTGTTCATGATAGGAAACTGGGCTCATTTATAGGATTCAAAAAGTCTATGGCATCCTTCACTATCCTGATGATGCTCTCAGGCATCTAAGTGATCGTTGCGTTGCGAAAAAGCCTTTTTTGGTACATCATCTGCGGGGTTCGGTCTTGGGTTCACTTTTTGTTCTTTCTCATTTGGTCTGCGAGGATCATTGTCGCTGTTAATCCGAGGGTTCCCATGAGAATGAATGCTGGCTTGAAGGAAGAGAATGAATCGATTATGAAGCCCATGATGCTGGTCCACAGTGCGCCGAACATTATGTTCACTGTGAAGAAAAGGGCGACAACCGTGTCCCTGTTGTGCCCGTGGGCTACTCCGACCAAATGCGACTGAAGCAAAGTTGGCAAGGCGAAGCTAGCAAAACCTAGAAGGAAAAGGTGTAAGACAAGCACCAAGCTATATGAGTCATAGGACGCAAGCAGATACACGAGGACGAGCGCCGCGCAGGTGGATGCGGTTGCGGTCTTAAGGTAGCCGATTCTATCCGCATACTTGCCTAGCAGGATTGGCCCGATGACTCCGCCAATGAGCCCCACCGTGTAGACGATGCCTCTCGTGTACTCATCGAGATTCAGACCCTTTGCTAAGAAGAGGGGCGTATAAGTCGTTATTATGCCCAAGTCGACGCCTCCGGAAACCAATGCCTGAGTCATAACCACCGGAATTACGCTCTTCGTCCTCAGCAGCGTAGCCATATCCGTCCTCAGTGAGAGACCGTTTCTTTCTTTTGGCTGGGAAACCATGTCTTTGTCGCCGTTGAGATACCAGATAACCGTCAAGCCTACAACCAGCGCCGGAACCGAAAATATGACTAACGTATTTCTCCAGCCGACTGCTATCGCGAGAAGCGTCATGAACAGTGGTCCAATGATGTTTCCGATGTATGCTAAGCCGAAGTGTATTCCAATCGCTCTGCCGATGGACTTGCGATCAAACTTCTCGCTGATTATGGCTGTGCCCATGGGATGCTGGGGCGCAACGCCTATGTTCGAGACCGTTCTTGCACCTATAAAACTAAGAAGCCCCTGAGACAGGCTTGTGAGGAACGTTCCAAGCGAAAGCAAAAGGTTTCCTAGACCCATCAAGGCGTTCCTCGCGATCCTTCTGCTGGCTACGCTGAAGACTATCTGAAACAAACCGCCTACCAGAGAGGACACGGCTACCGCGGCTCCGAACTCTGTGTAGTTCAGGCTCAACTCGGCGACGATTATGGGAAAAAGTATTGAAGTCCCGACGAAGATGTGCTGCATCGTGTGTGACAACGTGGTTACCGCTAGGACGCTGTTCGCCGATCTTTTCTTTGCCACCTTCGCATCGCCCAACAAACGCCGCCTTCTGCCAAGAGCGTTAAGGTCCTCAGCCGCTAATGGTTAGGTTCGCAGGCGCTATTAAATCTTGACTGACAAACCTCTACAGCACGATAATAATTCCATCAGTGATGTGTGGAACAAAAAATGCATACAGCCCGCAAAGTTATAGGCAGCGCCCCACAACTTGGTCCCAAAGGCATATTCAAATTTCCTTTGTGTAATCCACGAACAATAGATGGCGCCGGGGATGGGATTCGAACCCATGCGGCCCGTAGGGGCCACAGGCTATCTTGGCTGAAACCGCTCAAGGCCTGCGCCTTAATCCGCTCGGCCACCCCGGCTTTCGCAGGTTCGGAGATTCGCCTATTGCAGATGGGCTGTCTTTTTCTTGTTGGAACCCTTTATTTAGGCTTTTTGGAGAGAGGTTTCGGTTGTTGTTCAAATTATGTTTTTATGTTGCGGTCAAATTAGGTATCTTGTTTCATTGATGGAGGAACAGAAGCGGAGAAGTTGAGAGCGCCTTGAAATGCCAGTATTGCGGGGAATCAGTTGACCTTCCGTTCAGGTGCCAATTTTGTGGCGGATACTTCTGCGGGAACCACAGGCTACCGGAAAACCACGCATGTCCAGAAATTCAGAGAGTGATCTCGCTCCGGAAAGAGGAACGCGCACATGCTCCTGCAAAAATGTCAGCCTCGCCCGCTGGAACGCAGGAATACATCTATGTGCCTGCTTCCAGAGTGAAGCCGAAAAGGTCAAGCCCTAAAGAGGTTCTTCATCTTTCTGTCGGCGCGCTTGTCGTTCTGGCTGTAGGATTCTCCTATATCTTTCAACCAGAGTTTCTCACTCCACAGGGGATTTGGCTGTGGAACGGCGCCGCTTTAGCATTCACAGCCATTTTTATGCTCCATGAACTCGCCCACAAAGCAGTTGCCATGCATAATGGATTATGGGCTGAGTTCCGACTTAGCCGTCTGGGTCTCTTGATCACAGCGTTGTCCATAGTTCTGCCGATGAAGTTCATCTCGCCTGGGGCAGTAGTGATCTCTGGGGAAGCAAACAAGAAGACTATTGGGCTTACGGCTTTTGCTGGTCCCTTCACAAATTTGGTTTTGTCACCTGTGTTTTTTGGTCTGTACTTTCTTGTATCTAATTATGCCGTCTCTTTCATAATGCTTTCAGGCGCATGGCTTAGTTCGTGGATAGCCCTCATCAACCTGATACCATATGGCATAATGGATGGCGCGAAAATCATGTGGTGGAACAAGAAAGTGTGGGCGGTCAGTTTTGTAGCCGCGGTAGCGCTTACTTTGGCTACTATAATAGTTTGGGCAAATAGCCCTTAGGCTCTGTAAAATCTGTCTTAACTTTCCTTCAAAGAAGGGGCTGCGACTCTCGAAAGCCGTCTGCTGATATATGACATCAAAGAAACGGGAAACGGTTTTTGGCTAGATTAACTCGATGCTGATGAAGACTTCTTCTGGAACCCGCATTCTCATGATTCGGCGCATAACCCGCTCTTCAGCTTCGATGTCTACCAACCGTTTATGGATGCGCAGTTCCCACTTGTCCCATGTCTTCGTTCCTTCGCCGCAGGGGCTTTTCATTACGGGGACTCGTAGCCTCTTGGTGGGTAGCGGCTGGGGACCGATGGACTTGACACCTGTTCTTTCGGCGATGGTCTTCAGTTCCCCGCATACTTCATCAAGCTTTTTGTAATCGGTACTCGTCAGTTTTATTCGAGCTTTTCTAACCATGCTCAGTGCCCACCGATGGTTTTCCTATCTCTGCCAATCGCATTATTTAAATGCTTTCTCTTAGCCCTCCGCTTGCTAGAGTAGCCTTTTTCTGCCAAGAGTTTTCGTCTGCCAAGAATACTGTCTTATCCGAGGCGACTCGCCGAAGCCGCAGCCTGAGCATCTCTTCTTCTTAATGTTGTATGATCTCCTTCCGCATCTCCTACACTTGATATGGAGAGTCTTCCTCGCATGTTTTCCAAAAGAAGGCGTACCCTTTCCCACTGCTTTTTCACCTCGGAGGAGGAGACACCATGACCACGTTATCTCCCCTGACCACTATAAGGCCTAGCTCCTCAATGTCCTCAGCGTGTGTGACATCTTCCGCTCTCTCCAACACGAGGTTCAGGTGCTGGTCAAACCCTTGAAGTGTTCCCCTGATGCTTTTGCCGCCTCTAAGCCTAACCAGAACTGTTTTTCCGATGCTGTCTTCCAACAGCTGGGCAGCCATATTATCCGGGGTTCTTTGCTGTGCCATCTTGAGTTCCCGCCATCTATGAAGGAAGAGCAAATTTATATGTGTTGCGTTAGAACTAAGGATTATGCCCAAATTTCGCCGATATTTTCTGAAGGAACGAGACAGAAAGATGCTCCTCGAAGGGTTAACCAGAACATTCAAAATAGATGTTGAAGTTCTCTTGAAGCCCAAAACAGGATTCGAAGTTCTCGAAACACCAAAACACAAGATATTTCTCGCAAACGGCGTGCCGATGTTCGCAAAATCCGAT
Organism: uncultured Candidatus Bathyarchaeia archaeon; assembly: GCA_964513245.1. Classification (GTDB taxonomy): domain Archaea; phylum Thermoproteota; class Bathyarchaeia; order Bathyarchaeales; family DTEX01; genus CAZELO01. The sequence continues at coordinate 53,724 of CAZELO010000006.1, forward strand.
GACTCGCTGTTCCCAACACTGACGTTCAACGAGATGTCATCTCGCCTTCCAAAGGTCACAGTCGACTTGGGCGCCATTCCCTATCTGTGCAACGGGGCGGATGTGATGGCTCCAGGCGTCCGCGGCATTCAAGGGGATTTCACGAAAGGAGAACTTGTTCTTGTGGTAGACGAAAAGTATGGGAAGCCGATAGCCATAAGTCAAGCTCTTTACGATTCTGAATCTGTGAAGACGCTTAAACAGGGAAAAATCCTCAAAAACTTACATTACGTAGGCGACGAAGTTTGGAATGCCATAAAAAACCTCGGGGACACCGCGAAAGTAGAAACTTAAGCTATTTAAGCACATATCTAATTAATTATGGATAGACCTCCAGAGGGGAGCAAATGTCAGACGGGAACTTGGGAAAGGCAATCGAGAAGATAATCGGCAGGATTAAGGACGATATGAAGGAAAAAGAGGTGGAAGGCACAGAAGACGCGCCGGCTGTTGCTTCGGTTGCTTCCGGTATGACGGAAAAAGTCTATCTGAAGGCGGTATCTCTGCACACTTTTGATGAATTAGACGCCATCAAACAGGAAGTGAAAGCGGGAAACATCTTGATAATCAGGATTAACCCGTTGGCTGAAAAAGGCATTGATGATGTTAAGAGGGCTGTTGGCGAGCTCTCCGAATTTGCGGATCTGATCAAAGGAGACATCGCCCGGCTGGGAGAGGGACGCATAGTATTGACCCCTTCATTCGTAAGGATATGGAGGGAGAAGCCAGCCGCTTCTGAGGCTGTTGTTCCATCTGATGCTACCGAAGCCTGAGGGTCTCGAGTGACTCGAGTGCCCTAGCGTTGATCTTGTATCTTCTTTGCAGGAAGTCTGCGAGACCTCTGCATTTGCTCTTTTCGCCATGGCACACTATGACGTTTTCTGCTTTAGGCGAGACTTTTCGGATATAACTTATTATCTGTCTTCTGTCAGAATGACCGGAGAACCCGTCGACTGAATTAACCTTCAGATCGGTCTTGATGACTTTGATTCTTCCATCAGAGTTCATCATGGAAACCTCAGGTATACCCTTTTGCACTCGGCGCCCCATGGTTCCTTCGATCTGGTAGCTCACAAAGACTATGGCGTTCCGTTCATCGGACGCTAGGTGCTGGAAATAGTCAATTATTGGTCCTCCCTCAAGCATGCCCGCTGTAGCCATGATGATGCACGGTTCACCTTCAATTATGTCCGTCCTTGCGCTTGGATGTTCAACTTCCGTGAAATATTCAGATTCAAACGGATTGATTCCCTCGTTGAGTACGCTGTTTCTGACTTCTCTTGACAAATACTCTGGATGCGCCGTGTGGATAGCTGTGGCTTCAGATATCATTCCTTCAATGAAAACAGGCGCCTCTTTCAGTTCTCCCCGTCTCATATACTGGTCAATAACCAACATAATCTCTTGTGCTCTTCCAACTGCCGGAACGGGTATCATCACCTTTCCTTTCATTTCTAAGGTCTCGTTGATTATCGAGACAAGCCTCCTCTCCGCGTCTTCCCTAGAAGGCATGATATCGTCTGGCGCGCTATAGGTGCTCTCGGTTATTATTGTCTCTACTCTTGGGAACTCTGAAGCCGCTGCTTCTAGAAGCATGGTTTTACCGTATTTGTAGTCGCCAGTGTAGACTATGTTGTGGTAACCTTCGCCTACATGTAAATGTGCAACCGCTGATCCGAGGATGTGCCCGGCATTGTGCAAAGTCAAACGGACGTCAGGGGCTATATCCGTTACTACGCCGTACCGCAAAGGCGTGGTGTGCAGAACAGTGTCGCGGACATCCTTCTGATCATACGGCAGAGGGTAACCCTGTTTAGACAGAACATCGAGGTAGTCCAGCTGAAGTAGCGTCATCAGGCTCAGATTGGGGACTGAACAATAGATGGGTCCGTCGTAGCCGTGTTTATACAAGAATGGGATGAACCCGCAGTGGTCCAAGTGAGCGTGACTTATGACAACCGCATCCAACGAACTCAGGTCGAACTGAGGCGCATCGAACCGCGGGAAAGCCTCAAAGGGTCTTGTTGACCCTGGATTGATGCCGCAGTCTAGTAGCACTTGGCTTTCTCTTGTCTGGACGAGGACTGCTGATCGCCCGACTTCTTGTGCTGCGCCCAGCATGGTAATTCTGACATCGCCGATCTCGTAGATCAGGGGGCGGAAGATTCTTTCGCCGACATTGCGTAGGATTCTTTCGCGTTCTCTGCTTCCCGAGTAGACTGAATGCATAATGTGCGTCATTATCTTCGACTGTTTCGGCGGGCTTCTGAAGACCTGTGGTCTCCATCGTGTCTTCTGAACAATTTCTTGAAGGGTCAAGCCGTTTACGCCTATGGCTAATCCGGGCTTCTTTGCCTCTATTATGACCTCGCCGAGGGTCGGGTCGAACATTATGTTCATGATTTCGGCTTCTTTGGGAACTATCTCCATAATCGCCTTTCTCGCTTCTTCTTCTGGAGCCCTGACAGATGGGTCTGAACGTGGGATTATTCTCTTTTTTATGATGTTGACTATGTCGGTGATGGTTCGGCTTGGAACGATTAGTAGATCTGGGCGTTTAGTGTAGACCGCTATGGCGGAGCCCTCGAATTCGATACGGGTTATCTCAGCCTCTTTCGGGATATGTTCTAGGATGGTCTGTCGGATCTCATGCTTGCTTTTGTCAATCACAGTCATTTCTCTTCAATCTCCTTTTTTTCTTTGGTTACCGCAGATAGCATCCAAAATCCTTGTCTGATCATATTTCGAATCAATTGGCGGATAGTCACTCTCAAATGTTTCTTGAATATGCCAGTTGCTGTGTCTGCTTGCCTAGACAAGAGGGACACACTATTATTCAAGAAGAAAGATTTAAACTGTTCGGATTTTTGGTCCCTAGTAATAATCTTATGTGGCTGAAATGAATAACACTTAAATCGTATCGCGGCGACATTCTTTCTCTGTCGCATCAATGAGTTGACCATCTTTGAGTCTCAACCTCCACCGTATGGAGCTGCCCCGGGAAATAATAGTGGGGAACGGAAGCCTAGACCTAGTGGGGGAAATATGCAAGAAACTCGGCTTCTCTCGAAGTGCTTTGGTTGTTACAGGTCCAAACACGCTGCATGTAGCGGGTAAGAAAGTCATTGACATGGTTCAAGATGAAGGTCTAGAAGTCAACCAATGTATAGTGGTCACCGACACGCCGACCATAAAAGATATCGAGGCACCTGAAGAGAGGATCAGGGAACTTGAGCCAGAAGTGGTCTTAGGGGTTGGAGGTGGAGCAAAGATTGACATAGCAAAGTTGAGCTCCGCGCGTCAGGGTGTCCCGTTCATAAGTGTTCCCACAACGGCATCGCATGATGGCATAACTAGCGCCTTTGCTTCGCTTAAGGAACTTGGCAGGCCATACTCAGCTAGGGCACAGTCTCCTGTGGCTGTGATAGCTGATACGGAGATTATAATTGAGGCGCCTTACCGTTTTCTGGCAAGCGGGTGCGGGGACATGATCGCTAAGTACACTTCGACACGTGACTGGAGGCTTGCTCATGAAAAGAGGAACGAGTACTATGCCCAGTATACTGCTAGTCTAGCCATAATGAGCGCGCAGCACATTGTTGACCATGCGGATGTCATCAAGCCCGGTTCAGAGGAAGGCTTAAGGGTACTTCTCGAAGCTCTCGTAAGCAGCGGGGTAGCCATGGGCATTGCAGGAACCAGCAAGCCCTGTAGCGGTTCTGAGCACCTGTTCAGCCACGCCTTGGACCTGATAGCGAAGAAGCCAGCGATGCACGGTGAGCAGTGTGGTTTGGGCACTATCATGATGGCTTACCTGCATGGAATAGATTGGAAGATTATTAGGGAGACTCTGCGTAAGGTTGGGGCTCCAACAACGGTGGTAGATGTGGGAATTGACTTGGATTTAGCTATTGAAGCCTTGGTGATGGCTCCGAAGATACGGAGTGAGAGATATACGATTCTGAGTGAGAAGCCGTTGACCCGCGAATCTGCCCGTGAATTGGTCGAGAAGACAGGCGTAGTTGGCTGAGGACAAATGAAAGAGGAGAAAAAAATAGTTACTCTCATAGGTGTTGGGCAGGCCGTAGTGGGAAAAGAATTCATCCATAATGGTTCTGGCTCGAAATGCGAAGCCTGCAAATACTTCCAGGTATGCGTCAAGAACTTGGAGCCCGAGCGCATCTACCGTGTTGTTAAGGTGCGCGAGAACGTTTTGTCCTGCAATCTGTACAAGATTAACATGCAGGCAGTGGAAGTTGTCGAGGCTGAAGTGTCCGTTGCTGTGTCTTCTAAACAGGCGATCCAGAATGCCATCATGACTCTGCGTATGCCTGAGTGTGGAGGACAGGACTGCGAGAATTATGATCTCTGTTTTCCGAGGGGTTTGAAGCGTGGAGACCGATGTGAGATTGTGGCGGTCGGTGAGAGCCTTAAGTGTTCTCAGGGGTCGTCTCTTGTGAAGGTGCTGCTTCGGCGGGTTCCGGCTTCTTGAAAGTTTCGACGAATCTTATTGTCTTCTTTTCTGGGAAGAATTTCTGCAGGTCTACGGATATGCCTCTCTTTGAGACTTGTAGTCCTTCGACGTAGAAGGCTTCTTCTGGAATGTTGATGGTGGCTTCGGCTTTCTTGATTTCTAGAGAGAATTTTTCGACGTTGACTTCTGGTATCCTTCTGTGGATTAGCGCCATGATCTTCTCTTTAGCTGCTTTGATCTTCTTCTGAACGGTCACTTCGTAGGTGAGCGTCTTGCCAGCCAACGGCGGGTTGAAGTCTATTTGGACTCTGCCTGAGCCGATTGTTCTGACGATGCCGAGTTTTCTGTCGACTTCTATGCGCATTCCTATCTTGGGCGTTACGCCTTGGGCTGTCAGCTTTCTTAATGGGTAGAGTTTGACTTTTTCTGGGTCTCTGTTTCCGAAGGCTTTTTCTGGCGGTATCTCGATTGTGGCGGTCTTGCCCGGTTCTAGGTTCATCATGCCTTCGTCTAGAGCCTTGAGGACCCAGCCTTCGCCGAGTACGACCAGTCTGGGTTCGTAGAGTGCGCCTTCTTGGAATAAGCCTTCTTTTTTCGCTGTCTCTTCTACTGTGGTGTCGAAGGTTTCGCCTGTTTCAACCACTTTGCCCGTGTGGTCTACGAGCAGGAAATCGCCTTTCTCAAACGGCATTCGTTAGTCCCTCGCTAGGATTAGAAATAATCCACTGCTATAGCCTTTTAAATGTTGCCCTAAGACCGCACGAAAGGACGGCTTCCTAATAAGATTTCTGTATCCATGTCTTCAAACGTCTTCTGTTGTGTACGCTTTGGCTGAATAGGCAACTGCTGAGCCTGCAAGACCCTTGTAGATTTGTCTGACAAGTTTTTTTCTGTTTTGTCAGTCACTGACAAATGAGCGATCCGACTGAGGGACCCCTTGTATCTCTATCCGCCAGATAAAGGATGAAACTTGACTCATTTGATAATCAAAAATTTTTCCCACATTGATAATAATCAAAAAGAACAGCACTCATTTGTAGCACAATATTCTTCCCGCTTTGCGACACAAAAAAACCAAAACACCAACCCAAAACAAAACACATCCATCAATCTTAGGAATTAAATTTTAACCAACACACACTTACTAATTCTCCCCCTCTTTACTTACTTACCCTTACACCCACAACAACACGACACCGTTTTGGTGAAAGTAGAGAATAAGAAAAGAAGAAAAGAAAAAGATTAACCCCGTACACGCATTGTATTTCATACGATAAATGTGCAAATCAGAATTTGCGTACCTCTGCCAATCCAAGAGCGGTCAATTGCCACGTTGTGTTTCTTCCTGTTGGATGCTCTTGGCAGAATCCTTTTGCACGCAATTTCTTAAGCGCTTTCTTAATATCTCCTCTCAGGTGTTTTGGCACCTCCTAGTCACTGCCTCTTGTGGGGGATGAGTACTTAGAGAATAGAAACAAGCGTCTGCCAATACTTTTAGAGCTGTTTGCTCCTCCTGAGAGAGTATGGTCATACTTATTATTTTATGAATACACATATATATTACTTGTTGTTTTATATAAGTGTAGAAACTCGCAAGGTATGGAGGTAAAAAAGTTAATGGCGACAATTATTGAAGAATATGCTTACGCAAAAAAAGTAACAATAGTTCCTGACACTGAATCAGTAGCTTTCGTAGCAAAAATCCAAAAAGCAAAGACTAGAAAGAACAAGAATTACTTTGTATCAAGAACAACAATCCCAAAGGAAATAGTTCAAAAAATAGGTGTGAAAGCAGGAGAGTTCATTTTCTTCAGAGCAAAAAAGGCTCAATGGTATCATATGGTGGATTGGAAAGCAATGACAAATACTTGGGAGATGTTGCCTGAAGATGTTCGGAGACGAGTTGTCTTAGATGGTCTTTATGGTCAAGGGATGTATAGTCAGACTTTGCCAGGAGCAACAAACGTATCAGCCTCTTTACCCGAGACGACAAATATTTAATCAGATCAAATGGGTGAACTGCAATGGAAATAGCATTCGAACCTTACAAGAAAGTCACTTTCAACAGTCATCTTAAGTACGATAATCCTCAAGCATTCGTCAATGTCATTTCAGTGGCAAATCCTCCTGATTTACCATTTCAGGCAAAATTCTTTTGGGCAAACGGCATACTGTTTCGTGTGTTCAATCATCCCACATCAGAAGCGTTAGCAAAGGAAATACTCAGCGGACATATGGTTTTTGATCACATAGAATTTGCACCGATGCCTCAATATGTCAATCTGCTCGATATCCCTAATCGTCCATTGGGCAAAATCAACATTATTAACGTAACGAACCATGTTATATTTGAGCCATTGACAGAGTGGATAAGGGATAATTTGCTCTAAAATATACTTCTATTTCCTTTTTGTTTTCACAGTTATTTAATTGACTTCAGTTTTGCTCTATAACTCCTATTCTTGGTTTCCATATTTCTCTTTCGTTTCTTAGATATTTAGCGAACAGTAGAGTTTCTTCATTGACTAGGGTGTCAAGTGTCTGTCTGTTGCCGTGTTTGATTCTTGGAATCTCAACCTTAGACTTGCTCTAAAAGTAACAGGGTTCGGTCATGGTGGACGGGCGGGGATTTGAACATGAGGCTTGCTTCTAGCACTGTTCAGAAGCCCAAGTAATCTAGAGACGCATCAATGTGGCGGATAGGCACCTTAATATGAATGGACGGTTCAATATCTCTTCAACCGGTCGTGACGGGAATGGACAAGATGAACGATATTTTGGATTATATTGACAGGCATGTGGAAGAGTATGTAGAAGATCTTAGGAGGCTACTCAGGCAGCCCAGCATAGCGCACACGAAGGAAGGCATCGAAGAGACCGCAGGGATGACGCTGAACTATCTTGAAGAGATAGGAGCAAAAGGCGAGCTCACCCGAATAGGCACAGGCAGCCCCATAATATACGCTGAGATGAAGCGGGAACCCGCGAAAAAGAACCTTCTCGTCTACGGCATGTATGATGTCATGCCGGTTACGCCTAAGCTCTGGACATCGCCTCCTTGGGAAGCACGAATTGTCGACAACAAGATCGTTGCAAGGGGCGCGGTGAACTCAAAGGGTCCCCTCATGGCTCAAATAGAAGCCATAAAAGCTATGATGGCTGTCGCAAAGAAGCTACCTGTAAATCTCACGTTCGTGGTTGAAGGTGAAGAGGATTTCGGAAGCCCCAGTATCCCCGAATTCGTGAACAGATACGGGAAGAAACTGAAGGAGAACGATGCCTTCCTCATGCTCCTTGCTTGCCCCGAGAAAGGCGAAGTGCTCAACGTAGATCTGGGGTTGAAAGGCTTGCTTGAGCTCGATTTGGAGGTGAGGCTGAGAGAAAGGGAAGTCCACGGTTGCTATGCTCCAATTATTGACAACCCAGTCTGGCGGCTGATCTGGGCACTTAGCAGCATAAAGGACGCCGGAGACGAGATACTCATCAAGGACTTCTACGATGATGTGCTGCCCGCAAATGCCGATGACCAGCGAATCATCGAAGAAAGCGCGAAAACCTTTGACGAAGAAAAGACCAAAGAGTTAAGCGGAACTGAGAAAACTAGGAAAAACCTGAGCGGGGTTGAACTGCTCAGAGAACTGCTGCTTAGGCCCACCTTGAACATTGACGGAGTAAACTCGGGATACATGGGTCCCGGCTTCAAAACAATTGTCCCGGATAGCGCCCGGGCAAAAGTGGACATCAGATTGGTTCCCAATATGAACGCTGACAACGTAGTGAACAAGGTGAGGCGCCACCTGAAAAAGCACGGGTTTGAAGATGTCAAAGTCACCAAGATAGCTGGGTACAGCTGGGCTAGAACATCCGCCAAAGAAGCGATCGTTCAGTCATCAATCAGAACCGCTGAAAAGATGGGCATGCAATACTCAGTTTTGCCTTCTAACCCAGGCTCAGCACCCTTCTACGTCTTCGCGAAGCCACCGCTCAACCTGCCTTTCGTTCACCTGTGCACCCTCACCTCCATCCTGAGAATGCATAAGCCCGACGAATACATCGCAATCGAGGAGTACGTCAACACCATAAAGTACTTCGCTACGCTTCTATACGAGTACTCAAAAAGTTGAGACAGATGAACCGAGAGGAACATTTAGGTTACCAATTTTGGCCAAATTCATATGGTGGACGGGCGGGGATTTGAACCCCGGACCTCGGCGATGCCAACGCCTCTATAAGATTTTCAATCAACTTTGGAACTGAAACATCTTGTGACTTGGCTACTAACGACAGTTCTTCTTTCAGGGAACAGGGAATGGTTATAGCGGCATATCCTTCTTTAGGCATCTCTTATTCACTCCTGCCCAGCCACCACTGCAAACCGCTATTTAAAGGTTAGCGTCTTTCAATCGGTATCAAGATGTAAGGCTCTATCTACCTGACAAGAATGGACTCTATTCGTTCAAGTGCACTCAAGATGCTTATGGGCTCTTGATTTAGTGGAAATCGCTCCTTTACTTCCTCAAGATTACTCTCAACGTTTTTGTAGGCTGAATCTATAACCCCTGGTGATGCTTTGTAACAGAGTGTGAAGAAAGAAAGTGAGAAATCTTGAAGTATCTTAAAAGACCAGTCTTTGAAGAGTTCTTGTTTTTCTAGGGGCAATGAGCAAATGGTTCTAACTAACTTGAAGGATATTTGTGCCTCTTTTATGAGGATGGCGGTTATCCATGGTTCAAGTTCATCTTCAGGAAAGGCTTGCCTCAATGCAGCAGCTGTTTGGTCTTCTTTCAGCAGATTTGTTAGGGATTCAATCCAGCTTTCAAACTTGTAGAGACCCTCCAACCCTTTGGCATCTTCCTTCAGAACATACTGGATGTTTTTGTGGGAAACTACTGCTTTGGCAATGTAGCCCTCATTCATCAATTGTTTTAAGCAGTTGCTTAGATGGCGCTGACTGACGAACCTTTTTTTATCCCACAGGTCACTCCATCTTTTAGGTCCTTCGGCGATTCTGTGGAGAACCCATCTCTTCAGGTCTTTCAGATTCTTTTCCCACCTTCCCGGCTTTACCATTGGTGTCCCTCTGGAACCTATTTCATGATAACTTCTGTAATGGAAGCCATTTATATAAAACTTGCGCTATATTTGCACGCAAACTAAAACGAGATGAAATAGATGGTGAAATTCACTCAAAACCTAGACCGAAACAAAAAGATATACATACCAAAGCCTCTGCGAGAAGCAGGTTTCAGCGAGTCCTTAGTCATCATACCTGATAACAAAGCTGCAGTCATGTTTTCGGAAGACACAGAACTCAAGGAAGTTGAAAAATCACTATTGATTCTGCTGCAAGACATAAGACAGCAAATTCAGAGCATCAAGGAACATAATGCTGCAACGGTGGTCTCAAACCTTGACATAGACCACTCGAACCAGACTGTAGGAGGTGAAACAGAAAATGTCCTTTAGAAGACCAACCGTCAAGCTGAACGTCAAGTCAATCCGTCCCATCTACAGCAACTCTGCAACCCAAGAAGGCGTAACTCAGCACTGGATACATAACGTAGTAGAAGCTCATGCTCCCGGCAATCCCGAAATGAAGTATACCATTGTGGATGAAGACCACCTCATCAGTAGAGAAGGTAATCAAGAAGTCAGCATCCGACCATTGACCCAACAGGAATTAGACCATTTGAAGTCCAGACCTACAACTGGTTCATGGTACAATCCCAACTTGCAGGTCTACAAGATTCAGTATCCAATTGACATTGAAGCTTATTTTGGACAATGCAGCTGGAGCAAGAAGCTTGAACTCTGGGTAACAGAGGGTCTCAATAAGGACCCAAGGCTGGTTGACTGCTTCAAAAGCATAGTTATCCCGCTTACTGGAGAAGCAACATATATACAGCCTTTGAATGCCCATGCAATATGGATGCTGAACAGCGGAACTGGCAAATCTTTCTTTGCATACCTGCTGGGCGGTAAACCATTGACGAGAGCTGGTGCTGCCGGTGCATTGGGAAGCTATTCACAGAGCCAAAACGGTCCAATCTTACATAGGGGATGGCTGAACGGACGGGGCTTCCCAGTACTGGTTGATGAGGTCAATACTCTGGACAAACCCCTTATCATTGAACTGCTGGCTTATCTGGAGACAGGTAAAGCAACGAGGGCTCTGAAGGTTTCCATTGAGATTGAAGGCACAAAAACAGTAGTTCTGATTTCCAACCCGCCTGAAGACGATTTGGTCTGTAGTTTATCTGACTTTATGAAGGTAGTCTGCACTTTGGACCATCCTGAGAGAGTGGGGAAACGTTTTGGGTATGTGTTACTAGGCACAGACCACAAGAGAGTCAATGGCACTCCAGATTCTTCGGTCAGGGATGAAGTGAGACAGCTCATAGAGACTGTGTTGCATCAATGTCGCCGAGAGATTCAGAAAATGTTTGAGAACAACATGGACTGGATTAGGAAACAAGAAGCAGACATTGAAAAGGAGATTCTGGGCTACGCCAAATCTATTCCTAACAAATCTGTCAGCGACTTCGTCAAGGGGCAAAGCTACGGCTGCATCAAGAAATTGAAGATGGCGGCTATAAGGTACATCATTTTGGAGCAGCTTGACCGTGTTCCAAGCGGTACTGTGGACTTCTCTGAGAGGAACACTGTTTTTCAGAGACTGCTTGACATCAACAGGGACAGCTGGAAGAAGCTTGCCACTCTTCCAACCCTAACCACAAATTCGGATAAGAAACAGTATGTTAGGGAGTTGAAGGCTAAGCATCCTCAGATGAGCCTGAGAGAGATAGCTAGATTGGCTGATGTGAGCCATGCGACTGTTAGGAACTGGTTAGATGGAGGTGAGTTACCAACTTTACACCCCCTGTAGTGTAAGATGATAGATAGATGAAGAAATATAATAATACCCCGTATAACTGGAAACTTATGTTGAAGATGCATCAATTTATCACCCACCAAAAAAACTGCAATTTGGAGAGAGGGGAACTGGTACTTTGGGGCATAACCATTTTTTAGCAAGCGGTATGTGTGTTATTAGTTGTTATTAGAGGGCTTCATATTAGGCTTCTTTCAGTAAAACAGGCTCATTTCATAAGGTAGGATTAGAAGCGATTCAAGCGATTCTAGCAGTTAAATTTGAGAAGTTGCGCTATGTTGCGTCTTAAAGGGCACAAAATCAGCGAAATCAGAGCGAGGAACCTTGAGACCCTAACAATGAAGAGGTCCTATTTCCAAGCATACATGAGAAAGCGCAAGCAATAAACATAAACGCACATATAATTACTAATATGGCGAAGATTGGGGAGGATCCATATGAGCTGTATTGAATTGATCGAAAAAGACACAGTAGCTCAGGCTTGGGAGGAACTAGTCATCACTTTGTGGCACAAGGGGTATATTGTCCCCAAGTATGGAAAAGAAATGGCTATCTTGGTTAAAGTACGAGAACCCTTCAAGGAACCGAGAGTTCATAAGGGAGATCCAAATGCAGTTTTTGGACTTAGAATATATTAACGAAGTTGTAGAGGGGACAAGAAACCATTTGATAAGAAAAACCAAATCTTACCCTTATACATATCATGACAGACTCACTAATTTTCCTAATCCAGATGGCACAAGGATCGATCAGATAGAACGGTTGATAAATGATCTCAGGATCGACAAAGAGAACACAAATAGGCATCAGGCAATAACTTCAATACCCTTGATAGATCTTGAAAGCAATGACCCACCATGTCTCCAAAGAGTCTGGTGTAAGCTAATTGATGGTAGATTAGTCATGCACACAACTTGGAGAAGTAGAGATGGATTCGGAGCATGGCATATGAATGCACTTGCAATGACAGAACTGCAAAAAAGGATTGCTAATGAAATAGGATCTCCTGTTGGTTGTTATGTTGAATTCAATGACTCTGTGCATCTCTACGAAAATAAATGGGAACAAGTGAGACGATTCATATCGGTAGTTAATAAACGAAGGAAAGACACCGAGTTACCGAAAAGATTATAAATACAATCTAACAAGAATCCAAGTAGAATGGTGGAAAGAAGAACATGGCTAAGAAAGTTCAAGTTACATTTTCTGACGGCCAATGGAAACTAATAGAGAATCTCAGAGGAACGATAGGTGATACCGACTCAGACATCATAAGAAACATTGTTATCTCATATTTATCAGAAAAATCCTATATTAAAGAGGCAGCCCTTAACAGAAACAAGATGTAGAAACAACATGATACTATCATGAGGCGAAAACCATGCTTCAGATTAAGAAACCTCTAGACGTCGGCTTCACCAAGACATGTGATTGCCCACCTAACCACATCAGCTGTATCACTGCCAAAGAATGGGTCAAAGGCATGGTCACAATTAAGGAACTAGATTATGGAGAAGAGGAAATTTCGAGATTACAACAGATCTTTCAGTTCTACTACGAAGGAAGGGACATTAGAGATAAAGATATTCACCCAGCTGTGTTCCCAATTGCCCTTCCAGCTCATTTTATCAGAATCCTGACGCACAAAGGGGAACTGATTTTGGACCCCTTCGTGGGAGTGGGGTCAACTTTGGTGGCTGCTCAGGACCTTGAACGAAATGCGGTTGGTTTTGACCTTCAGCAGAATTACGTGGATATTTCAATGGAGAGACTATCACAATCTCGAATAGATCAGAAAGCAGAACAAATTGCGATCTGTGATGATGCCCATAATATTCCCCAATATATTAGGGAGAACACAGTGGCACTGAGTATTACATCGCCACCCTACCCTCATTTTCTCACCCACAAGAGAATGAACAAAAGCATAAGAGGAGATCTGCGAAGGAACTCACATTATCACAAGATCCAACAATATTCAGAAGATCCACGTGATCTAGGCTTAATGAACCACGAAACATTCTCAAAAACACTAACAGAGATCTATCAAGGAATTTTGCCTCTTATGAAAAAACGAGGTCACTGCATAGTCAACATCAATGACCTTTGGGAAAGGAACAAACGGTATCCAACCCACATCCATGTGATTGATGCCTTGACAGAGGCTGGATTCGAGTTTAGGAATACTTTCATATGGGATAAGCGCAATCTAGTCAATCGAGTTGGAATCTTTGGATGGCCGAATAACTTTATTTCACTAGGTACTACAATGGAGTTTATACTCGATTTTTGGAGACCTAACTGATTCAACAGAATTTCAAAGGATGTAGTGCTACATATTCAGCGTTTTTTGTGGAGTATTTGCGAATTTCATTAAATTCAAAGGCAGATCTGAGAGCCTCTTAAACTGATCAGTTAGAAAATCCTTGCTTGCATCGAACAATTTATCATTAATATAAATTTCTTTCATATTTCTGCTGACCATATCTTGAGCTTTGCTTTTATTGAAATCTGGATCAGGCAAAAAAAGAACGAACATGCCTCTGGGGAATTTGAAAACATCTATATCTTCAGCCCATCGCTCTCGCAAAGTACGTTTTACAGCTATAGCAACAGCTTTATCAGGATTCTTCTCAAGAACAGCATTTGATGGAACTGCTAGATCGGGTCTATATCCACCAACTCTAATGCGTCCTTTTTCACATGGAATTCCGATAGATCTTAGCACCTCTCGAAGAATCGCCTCGGAGGATAATCCGCCTCTTGCCCTCCTAGTGTTAGCTATACTAGTCACCAAGTCTTCATCTATGAAAACCTTCGAAACGATTTCAGCACTTTTGTATGATAGACCTTTACCTATGAGCTTATTCGTAACAGCTTTTTGTTCTTCTTTCAGATAGATTTTGTGAGCTCTGTTCTCGATTTCCACAATAATTTCAGAAAAATTTGAATTCTTGACGAGTTCGCCAAGGTTAGGCCTCTTTTTCTCGCGTATTATTTCGGTTATACCCTTATTCAGTATTTTGTCAAGCGAAGGAATTCCTAATTTAGCCAATCATCAAACCCACATAACTATTCGTTCCCTGAGTTATTAAGTTTAGAGCGCGTATAGATGGCCACCCTATTTGATGAGTGTCCTGACTGTAACTGAGAGGCAGTGAACGGTTCAAGGTTCATTTTGGCTGTCATTCAAACGGAAGTCTGGCCGTGACCAAAGAGGAGAATAGGAGGCTGATTGGGATTGCTTCAGTGAGAGGGGAATTGCGATAAGTTTTGCAAGAAGCAAATCGCATAGCCACACAGAAACAGACAGAGAAAGACAAACAGAATACGAAAAGGAAAAACAATGAAATTCTGATATGGTTTATTTGGCATACCCAGATCAAAATATCACCTTCCTCGCAATAAAAACAAAGAAAGGTGTTCATCAAGGAGGGCGAAATCAAATTCTAGCAGCTGTTTTCACAGAATATGCTCCCAGCAGGATATGGACTTGCCGCCTTCAAAAATTCAGAATATTCTGAGAGGCTAACAGTACAGTTCCATCTTCCACCGCATCTGTCCTATACCCAAACTCAGAGGGACATTGTTCTTCCAATTGGAGAACATCAAGATGCTGTGAGAATTATGTATTTACTTAATACAATCATATTTATTTAATATGTAATTCAGAACCCAGATTGCACGTTGTTTTCTAGTGTAGGGTTTCATTTGATTTCGATTAGTTCCATAGCTTCGTTGAAGTATCTGAGGACGTTTTCTCCTTTTTGGGTTATTTTGTAGAGTGTATGCTCTCCCATTTTATCTTCACTTATAAGACCTTGCTCAAATAGAGAATCAAACACTTCTATCTTATGTTCGCCCTTTGGCGTGAAACCTCATTTTTCTTTCTTGATGGTCCTGTCTAGGAAATAGCCGAGAATAACAGACAATGCTATTTGGATAAGTTGCCAGAAAACCTTTCCACCCAATGTCTCAACTGGAACTGTGGGCAACATAAACCATTCAAAAATTATGGGCAAGAAAAATAGAAAAGTGACAATATTGGCAAATGCCAGACTCAAGTCTTCATTCTTCCTTAACAAAGAAACTAGCGACATTATGCAAAAGATACACATGAAAGCTAAAATTATTCCTATCTCGGCTAACGAAGGACCTATGACATAAAGAATCAATCCCAAAGCTGCCAAGACTCCAAAAACCGCTCCGAATGTACCCCCTATAAATGCCGCAAATCCTTTATCTTCTTTTGATAGCCAACAGCCATAAACGATTACCATAGTTACAATGGCGAATGCATAGACGACAACAGCTCTGGCAATTTCAAAAGACGAAAAGAAGTCCAAGGCTCTGTCCACCTGTCTACGCTATATGCTTTCATTGAGCATAAAAAGTTTAGCCGGAAAAACGTTGCCATTCCTATAAATTAGAGTTTACGGATATACAAGGGTGGTATTCTATAACTAATTGTATCATTGTGTTACTTCTATGAAGGTGTAAAACTGTAAACTGATTGATTTGTCTATCTTTGCTATGTGCTCACACTCTGCCTCAATATCAACGAAATAGAACAGTACAAAAATAGAAAATATCGGTTGTCGAGGGCATAAGAAGACACCCAAGAACATGAACAGTTTCTAAACAATAACCGAATGGCAGATATAGACTGTAAACAATATTTATTACCGTGAAGGCTATTGAGTGAAAACCACACTCCTTGGTCAGAGATTATAACCGCAATCTCTGGGTTCTTAACAGTATTATCCAACTATCTTGGCACACAGCCTCTAACCACACTTTTTGCCGTGTTGCTAGGTGCTACTGCAACTTATACCATTCAAAAAAGGCTACAGAGAGAGTCTGAAAAAAGAAGCAAGAATGTGGAATATGTTGAGCAATATTATGGACCTCTCCTACTAGAGATACAAGATATACAAGACAAAATATTAGATAATGTCTCGGGATTTTACGAGTTTCGAAATTTTGACGGCTTTCGAACACGTCCGCAATTCTATAGTATGGGGAGAAAATTTAGAGAAGATTTCGTCAAGTTCAATGATGAAATCAGAAATTTTGCCGATCAAATAATATACCAAAGAAATAAGATAATTAATCTGATTTGTGAAAGGGGAAAACCATTTTTAGAAATTCCATCTGGGGCAGAAAACATCGCTTTTCTAAATGATTCCAGTTATCCACCAATTTATCTTAGATATATCCGAGAGTCAGATAGGGTTGCAGGACCACTGCATGATTGTTTTTTACAAGAAAAGAGTCCAATAGAATTGATCAAAGAAAAAGTTACCAAGTTTCAAGAAAAATTCTTAGTAGTTGAGTTTGACTTGGAGGTTGACCGTGGGAAGCAAGGTCATGATAGGGAACATAGTGAGAAATCATATCTTGAAAGAAAAAAAGTTTTAGAAAGAATAATTTTTGATGTTAAGGAAGAGTTGAATAAAGATCAATCTTATGTAGAATTTAGAAAAGAACTCGAAAAATTAAGAAATAACGCCGAATCCATTTCAACAAGATTATCTAACTATATCAATAAATATGTTTCAACTGTGGATATTTAGTTTAATCCAGCCAATTTCGATAATGACTTTTGAGTAGTTAATCTGTCCTTAGTACTAGGAAACTTAGCTTAGCACTGTTAGCCCAGCCTTCTCGTAGATGCGCCTTAGCCTCTGAATTCCCTTTCCAGTATAGTGCTTAGCTATGACGCTTCTTGGAGCACGACCTTGAAAAACATCTACATATCGGTCTGGGACACCACGTTCACCCATTTCTGTGCTGAACCAGAAACGTAATCCTTGTGCAGTAATACTCGTCTTCGCTGAGTCAGAGGCTCGTTTCCAGATTTCTCTCCAATACCTTTCACTTACAATGAACATTCTTGGGTCTTTGTCTTTTCTCAAATTCAGATATTTTTTCAACCATCTTTCTGTTTCCTCGTTATAGAAGGTGACTCCGCTCCTCTTCTTTCTGGTAAAATGGTTTGGAACAACCGCCCTCATATCAAAGTGGACATCATCTTTCTTCAGGTTAAGAATCTCTCCCTTTCTCAATCCAGTCATGGCAGTAAAGAGATATAGTGCTCTTGACAATGCATCTTGTTGAGCATGAAAGCCCTTTCTAACTTGAACCTTTGTCAAGTCCGCAGTTTTTATTGGACTGTCTATAGGCGCCATCTTGAATGAAGAAACCAACTCTGGAAGCCCTAAGAAGTCTCTGATGAATCGGCGTAGAGAGGTCAACTGCTGATTATAAGTTTTGGGTGCATGATTGATGTAGCCCTTAAGATAGTTTGAGATTTTTTGGTTGGTCACAGCTGAACTAGAGCTTTTGATGAACCTTCTTGTGTCTTCAATTGTGTGTTTGACGGTTTCAGGTCTGAGGCGCATATTCACCATCATGAATTCTTTGAAGTCTGTCAGAACATTCTCTTTGACGTTCAAAGTACTGTACCCCGTACTGTACTTTTCTTGAGGTACAGTTCCAAAAGAAAATCCCGAATTGAATCTGTTTTCCGAAAAGGAGCTCAGTTCTGGTGGACGGGCGGGGATTTGAACCCCGGACCTCGGCGATGCCAACGCCGCGATCATGCCAAACTGATCTACCCGCCCAGTTCGGGCTTTTCTCTTAGGACTTTGTTGATGGGGTTCTTAAGGATTTTGTCGGATGCGCCAGTACGTTGAAAGCGGCAAGAAATCTATATAGCGCAGAACGGCTATATTGCGTCCGAGGTTGACCCTAAATGAATGAGAAGCATGTTGGCTTTGTCGGCTTAGGCGTCATGGGTAAGCCTATGGCACTGAACCTTGTGAAGGCAGGTTACCCATTGGTTGTTTGGAATAGAACCCGCGGAAAGATGGATGAACTTGTAGCCGCAGGGGCCTCGACAGCCGAGTCGCCGAAGGAAGTAGCCGAAAGAACTGATGTCACGATAACTATGGTCACGAACTCTCCCGATGTCGAAGAGGTGGTGCTTGGACCCAACGGCGTAATCCACGGCGCGAAACCGGGCTTCACACTCATCGACATGAGCACAATTTCGCCCACAGTCACACAGAAAATATCGGATGAACTTGCCAAGAAAGGCGTGAAGATGCTGGATGCGCCGGTCAGCGGCGGCGACGTCGGCGCCCAACAGGCAACCCTTTCGATCATGGTTGGAGGTCCGAAGGAGACATTCGGCGAATGCCTACCCATCTTGAAGGCTCTGGGAAAACGAGTCACATACATGGGGCTGAGCGGCATGGGTCAAACGACGAAGCTCTGCAACCAAGCAATCTGCGCGCTCAATATTCAGGCTGTCTGCGAAGGGCTGATGCTTGGAGCCAAAGCAGGCTTAGACCTGAAGAAGCTCTTGGAAGTCGTGACCGCTGGCGCCGCGGGCTCATGGATGCTTTCGAACCTTGGACCTAAGATGGCGGAACGCGACTTCAAACCGGGCTTCAGAATAAGACATCAGCAGAAGGACCTGCAGCTTGTCCTCTCGCTGGCTTCTGAGATGGGTCTGCCGATGCCTGGAACGGCTCTTGTCAACCAGATGTTGAGGGCTGTTGAAGCTGAAGGCTTAGGGGACGAGGGAACCTCAGCTGCCATCGTAGCCATGGAGAAGCTCGCTGGAAGGAAGGTTAAGGAATAGCCTTCTTCGGCGAATTGAATGGACTTTCGGTATGAATAATTTTATCTATCTGTTTTATATACGTTAAATGAAAAATCAAATGCGAGGAGTGTAAATGGCTGATAGTGTTAAGATTTCAGGCTTCACAGTCCTCTTTGTCGGAGTCGCCGTGCTTCTTTTCACCTTCTACAACGCCTACCTGCTCCTAGCAACAGTCCTAGACATAACGAGTTCAGGGGACCTCATGGAACTATTCGGCACCGCTCTCGCACCTCTCATCACCAGTGCAATGCGGGCGCTCTATCTCGGCATCATGGGATGGATAGGCTCAATCATGACAAGAAGAGGCGTGCAGACACTTACCTTCGAGCGCGAAGAGACCAAAGAAAAGACAAAAGAACCGGCGAAAGCTAAGCCCAAGGTTGAAGAGACAAAGGAGACCAAAGAAGCAAAAGAAACCAAAAAGACAGAAGAAGTGAAAGAAACCCCAGAGCCGAAAGAGGCAAAAGAAGTTCCGGCGCAGCAAGAGGCAGAGAAACCCGCTGAGCCTCAGAGCACCAAAAGCAAAAAGTAGCCTGGCACGCTGGCACGTTATGCCTTTCCCCACGAAGAATATAGTAAGGGGCGGAGCCTTATGAGACAGAGTATCAGAGCCCTCGGCTGGGTCGTTACGATATCTGCGATTCTGTTGTTTGCCTTTCTAGCGACAGCTGTCTACTCAGTCATTCAGACGGTCCTGCTTGAGCAAGGCATAAAGTTCGGCGACCTGCAGCCCAGCTTTGCAGACAACACACTGACCCTTTCGGCACCAGTCACGGTCAACAACACGGGCTACTATGACATCACGGACTTCAACATAACAACAGCACTTGGCATCCTCAACGGTTCAACCCTTGTCAGAAGCAGCACGGTCATCCCCCAGATAAGCAGGGGAACGTCCCAACAGGGGCTGCACAATATGTCCCTGAGCATAGCGGACTTGCTGTCGAACAGGTTTCTCCTTTTCAACGATACGGAACTGAAACTTGATGTTTCCATGGGTTTCAGATACGCCTACACGGTGGGTCTCCAACTTGCCATGGAGAATATTTCGATGCCGTGGGGCGCGCCCCTCTACGGGCTTACGGTGAGAGATGTCCAACTATCTGGGTTCAACATTACGCATCTTGTGTTGGAAATTTTTCTTGAAGTTGAGAACCACTCATTCTTGGACATAGCTGGAAACCTTAGCCTCGGCGTCTACAACGAAACTGGAGGATACATAGGCTCGGGAACAGGCTTGATCAGCATCCCGTCACAATCTAGGCTCAGCGACCCGATCCCTGTGGCAATCAGCGTGGAGAATCCCCTGAACTATTCGGGCGAGGGCTATATCGAACTGAGCTTTGAGCTTGTGCCTTTCGGCTATGTTTTGGACCTCGGGAGGGTAAGCTATGGCTGAGCACGAGAAAACCATGAAAGACTGGCTGCGCATAATCCTCCCCAGAGTCCTCCGAGCAGCGTTTTGGGGCTTCATCATGGGCGGAGAACTGCTCATACCTCTCTATGTGTTTGATTTTGGCGAACAGTTAGAGGGCTTGTTACCAGCGGAGCTGTTTGGATTTACTTCTCTCGTGTTCGTCTTTATGGGGTTCGAGATTGCGATTCAACTCTTGCACGGAACCATCCTCCAGTATGCGCTAAGCATTGGTAGGTCAGTGGCATCTATGATTGTTTTGGTCCTTATGACGAATGGCGGCGTCATGAGCCTATCTTTCTCTTCGTCATCGCAGCTGCCCATACCAGCGGGGATGGTGATCTCGTTCACCATCGATTTCAGAACCATACTGGGCGCTTTCTTATTGTTCTCGCTGTTAAGCGTCACGAAGAACCTCCTTCAGGCAATAAATTTCTTGTCACAAAAGGCGGAAGAACCCGTGGTTCCACCAGAATTCTCATAAAGATTTCGCCTGCGAACATCCTCTGGTATCTCAATCTCGGGAAACATTCTGCTTGTTCGCTCTAGGCATTTTTACCAGACGCAAAAACGTTAATAAAGAAAGACTGCGTTTCACTCCCACATCGATCCAGACTCGGCAAAGAGCGTGCAACAAAGATGGCACACAAAGCAGCTCAGCAGCCTATGCCCAAACTCAAGGTTGAAGAGAGAACCAGATGCTTCAAAGAAGTAGCCCAAGGCTACACGCGGGAACAGGCGATAGCCGAAGCGAAACGTTGCCTTCAATGCAAGGTTCCCCGTTGCATCGAAGGATGCCCAGTCGGCGTAGAGATCCCCGCCTTCATCAAGCACATCTGCGAAGGCGAATTCGACAAAGCCATAGACAGAATACGCGAAAAAAACAGCCTACCAGCCATCTGCGGCAGAGTCTGCCCCCAAGAAGAGCAATGCATGGGCAAGTGCGTTCAAGGCTTGAAAGGCGAACCAGTCAACATAGGCGCCCTAGAAAGATTTGTAGCCGACGAAGAAAGAAAGAAGGGCACACGGAAAAGTATCGATGCCAAGCGCACGGGCAAGAAGGTCGCCGTGGTGGGTGCCGGTCCCGCGGGGCTAACCGCTGCCGCCGAGCTTGCGAAGCTAGGTCACGATGTCACGGTTTTTGAGGCTCTTCATGCTCCTGGCGGCGTCCTGATGTACGGCATACCAGAGTTCAGGATGCCTAAGGACATTGTTATGGATGAGGTCCGCTATGTTGAGAGCCTAGGCGTCAAAATCGAGACGAACGTGATAGTGGGCAAAGTCATCGATCTGGACGAACTCTTCAAAACGGGCTTCAACGCCGTATTCATAGGCTCCGGCGCTGGACTGCCCATGTTCCTCAGAGTGCCCGGCGAGAACCTCTGCGGCATATACTCTGCGAACGAGTTCCTCATACGGATTAACATGATGAAAGCTTACAGATTCCCCGCCTACAACACGCCCGTGAAGGTCGGCGCAAAGGTCGCAGTCATCGGCGGCGGAAACGTAGCCATGGACTCGGCTAGGTCCGCGCTTAGGCTCGGCGGAGACGTTACGATCATTTACCGGCGGACAGAGGAACTCATGCCCGCAAGACGTGACGAAGTGATAAACGCCAAAGAAGAAGGCGTCAAATTCATCTTTTTAGCGAACCCCACACGCTTCATCGGCGACGAAAAAGGCTGGGTCAAAAAGGTCGAATGCGTCAAAATGGAACTAGGAAAGCCAGATGCCTCCGGCAGAGAAAGGGCTGTCCCCATAAAGGGTTCCGAGTTCGTTGTGGACATTGATACCGTTGTTGTGGCGATTGGGCAGAGGGCGAATCCGCTGGCGATACGGGGCGAACAAGGAATCAAGGTTACGCCGCACGGCACAATAGTCGTTGACCCTGAAACCGGCGAAACGAATGTTAAAGGCGTGTATGCGGCTGGAGACATAGTCAGCGGCAACGCAACCGTAATCTCAGCCATGGGCGGCGCCAAAAAAGCAGCACAAGCAATCCACAAATACCTAATGGAAAAAGCATAGACTACACGCAACGAAGAGATAATCCATAGTCGAAGAGACCGCTCGGCTCGTCGTCATTTTTCCAGTCTGTAGCCCAGTCTCTCGAGGACTTTGGGAACCAAGTGCATGGCTTCTGCCTTGATGTTTTCAACCAGTTCCGTCTGTTTCCCAACAAAACCTTTCGTTACTATTTTGTTGCCTGAAATAACGCCCATGTCGGAAACGATTTTGTCGCCGCTTGATACTATCTTGCCTTCTCTAGATTTTAGTATCGTGTGCCCTCTCTGCAAGACAATATCAGCATCATCTTCCTTCAGCATAACATGTTCTTCGCTGCTTGAGAATAATTTTGCGTTGCAGCCATTGAATACTATTCTTCCCCTTCGGTAGTGGAGACTCGCCGCGTCCTTTTCACCTTTGACGTGGAAAAGCAAATATGCACTTCCTGTGCTTCTCATTTCATTCTGCTGTATGATTCTGTGCAACTCTTCCTCGGCTCTTTTGACGAAGTCTTCTCGTTTTCCAAAGGCTTCTGGAATTTCCTCCGTTTTGGAAAAACTTCTACAAGCGTTATTCCATTCGTTGATTCCACCCATAATAATTCCCCAACCATTGAAGGCATCGGAATATTGCTTCGAGTAGATGCCTACGTATGTTCTGATTCTTGAGTTGATCAAGTAGTCGCCTTCTCCAAAGAAGACAATGCCACGTTCTCTACTGTCCAAGATTATGGGAACACCATGCGTCTTAGCCTTAAGCGACAGAATGACCTTTTCATTCTCAATGATGACTGAGTCTTCCTCGATCTTGTAGACGATTGGTTTAACCTCAAATTCCATCAACGGTTTTCTCCCAAATCGCATTGTTCATCGCTCTCCCTGACTCACAAAAAACAGGCGAAAAGCCACCCTCAGCGCCTCGCTGCCTAATGAAGTTATTAGGTATCTTCCACGCGCGAATTCTTGATTGACGTATCGGTCCTTTTGCAGCACATTCAGGTGGAAATAGAGGGGACTGTGGGACAAGCCAGTCTCATTCATGAGTTCCGTGAAGTATTTTCCGCCGCCGTAGAGCGTCTTCAAAATCTTCACTCGCTCCACATGAGCTAGCGAACTGAAAAGTTGCGCGATTCTTTCAGCTGGCATGTCCTCCATTTTCACGCCTTCAGCGGAGCCTGCTTCCGCGTTTGGTTGCGCCATTGTTGCGAGGGAATCTATCCTTCTGGAGAGTTGATCAAGGCCCTTCTGCATCCTGTCTATTTCCTTCCTTGCGAGTTCCACCTCGGACAAGTTCCTCACCTATTACAACAGAAATGTATTTCAATATCACCCATATAAATATTGCTGTAGTGAACTTGAATACAATCAGAATGATATTCGAGAGATGAAACCGTCATGCTGCAGATATGCTTGGAAGAAAATAATTTCAATATGCCTTCGACCTAATTAAACATTATAACGGTGAGTAAGTTCTTCAGGCTTAAATTTGAAGAATCGAGGCGGTAACAGCAGTGGAAAAACTCGCGGATTTTTTGCAGACGCCAAAAGATTTCTAAGCAAAGAGATTGGCTTCCGTGGAGCAAATGTGCTTTGAGTAGATGATGACACAAAAATGTAACCCAGAGAATTATGCCAAGAGAGCTCGACCTAAAAAGCCGGGAATTTACCTCAAATAATTTTGAGCAGGGGCACTTCGTTTTTCACAGGGCACTCTATTGACTTTTCACGCTATGGATTTTTCTTTGTATTTTCCTTCTCAGGGGTTCACTTTGGGCATAGATTATTTTCATGTTTCTGAGCCATTTGCCCTTTGCTCTCATAAGCCATTGAAGATTAGTGAAATGGTAGTCTATCAATACCTGTTGAACTCGCCTTTCATAGCTGTCAGTCTCCTGTTGGAATCTCTCATCTCGAATTATCAGCATGTCAAACTGATCAACGGGTCCTTCATGTTCTTCGTATAGAACAGCTTGAACTGATGCCTCAGAAGAAAACTGTTTGGCAACATCCCGAGCTATGGCCTCTACCTGCCCGGAGTCTTTCAGGGTTATGTCACATCTCTCTCCAAGCAATCTTGAGAAAAGGATAGACTCGATCGATACCTGCGATATTCCGAGTTTTTCAAGCTCCAATATTAACTCTCTCTCTTCCTTTTCATCGTTGAAGACTAGTATGCCCTCGACTTCGCTGATCGTCCCGGCTATTGAAGAGGCTTTTCCCTCGAAGAATTCTTCTGGGAAGGTTCTGAAGAAAACGGCTACCGGATTGAATTGATCAAGTATCCGTGATATATGGTTAATCTTATCGGAACCCTTTCTAACGTTCACCAAGACTCGTTTGGTACACTCAAATCTCGGCGTAACGTTCCAGAAGTAGAAGCCCTTCGTGAACCCTGTTTCTTCCATCTTGCTTTTTCTCTCTGCCACAGCCTGTTTTGTTACCCCGAGTTTCGCACCCAATTCATCTAGAGACAGACTGGGCGCCTCAACTAGAAAATTTACCATCTCGACATCGCGATCCGTGACCTGTCCCATATAACCCCTGCCCAAGACATGCACCCAAGACTGGATAGGGAATGAAATCTTATTTCTGTTTGGGTTGACAAAGTCAAGGCATTCGATCGACTAGACACATCTCAGCAGGCGTTCTACGCGATGGAGAATCCAACAATGCTTCAAATTCTCAATACGATTTCGCCTGCGTATTTTTTCATGGTTTCGGCGAAGTGGTTTATGGTCTCCGTCGGGTAAGGCTTCACTTTGCTGAGGCTCTTGTCCAAGGTGTCCTTTGGGACAAACTGTTGGAAGGCGAAGCGTTTTGCGCCTTTCACGGTCTCGCCTATGTCAGGCAGGTCTTCTTCGTCAACGAAGCCTGGAACCACCGTGGTTCTGAACTCGTAGTCAACTTTTCCCCCCTTGAGCAGGGCAACGGACCTCAGAAAATCGGCTACGTCTTTCGCGCCGAGCAGAGCATACTTCGCCAGAGAGGTCTTCACGTCCACGGCGACATAGTCAACATGGCTTAGGCATCGCTCTAATATTTGGGGATAGAAGCCGTTCGTGTCTAGCTTGACAGCGAATCCTTTTTCCTTAAGCCTTTCGGCGAAGGCTGGCAGGTCCGCGTGCAGCGTCGGTTCGCCGCCTGTGATGACAACCGCGTCCACATACTTCTTTCTAGACATCAAAAATTGCAGGGCTTCGTCTTCTGCGAGGAAGGGGCCCTTCGGCTCTGTGACCAGTCTCCAGTTGTGGCAGAAGGGGCAGCGGAGGTTGCAACCGGGCGTGAACAGGACCGAGGCTATTCTGCCCGGAAAATCGATTAGGCTTGTCTTTTGCAGGCCGCCGAATTCCATTGGTTTTGTGCCTTCGCTATGCTGGAACCTTCACCATGATGGATTGGTCGAAGGTCTTTCTTATTCTGAACTCGGATTGTTTGCCGTCGTTCCACTGGTCAACGGGCGTAAGGTATCCCACGACCCGGGAGTAGACTTCGCATCTCGCTCCGCATGTGGGGCAGGTCATCTGCTCTCCGCTCAGGTAACCGTGGTTCTTGCAGACGCTGAAGGTCGGCGTCAACGTGTAGTACGGCAGCTGAGATACGTGAGCCACTTTCCTGATTATCTCGGCTGTAGCTTGCCAAGAGTGAACCCTCTCGCCTAGAAACATGTGGAAGACTGTCCCACCTGTATATAGCGTCTGCAGCTGGTTCTGGTGCTCCAAGGCTTCAAAGAGGTCGCCCGTGTAGTCGACAGGCAGCTGAGTTGAGTTTGTGTAGAAGGGCGCGGCGCCCATGGCAAGGTGTTTCTCATTGGCAACAATTATGTCTGGATATTTGCTCTTGTCTAAGCGGGCAAGTGCGTGGGAAGCGCCTTCCGCCGGTGTCGCCTCAAGGTTATACATGCTTTGCGTCTCTTCTTGGAACTCCAGAATCCGTGTGCGCATGAATTCTAGAACCCTCACGGCGAACTTTGTTCCTTCAGCCGTCGCTAGACCGTACCCGAAAAGATTCAGGGTGGATTCATTCATGCCGATAAGCCCAATTGTTGAGAAGTGGTTCTTCCAGAAGCTGTTAGAGGCTTCCTTCACGAAGCGCAGATAATGCTTGGAGTACGGGTACAGCCCCTTCTCTGTGAACCTTTCTAGGACCTTCCTCTTTATCTCCAGACTGTCCCTAGCGAGGACCATGAGCGCCTCAAGCCTCTCAAAATAGTCATCCTCATTCTGCGCCAAGTAACCGATTCTGGGAAGGTTGATCGTAACGACTCCGATGGACCCAGTCAACGGGTTCGCACCGAAGAAGCCTCCCCCGCGCTTGTGGAGCATCCTGTTGTCTATCCTCAGGCGGCAGCACATGCTGCGCACGTCTTCAGGCTTCATATCGCTATTTATGAAGTTTGAAAAGTATGGAATGCCGTACTTGGCGGTTGCCTCGAATATCTTTTGGGCTACGGGAGAGATCCAGTTGAAGTCGTCAGTTATGTTGTACGTCGGTATTGGGAACCTGAAGACCCTGCCCTTCGCATCTCCTTCCACAAGAACCTCTGCAAAGGCGGTGTTGAACATGTCCATTTCATCCTGCATGTCGCCATAAGCATCATTTGTCATGACCCCGCCATGGACGACAGCCTCGTCTTTCATAAAGTCAGGCACGTTCAGATCGAGAGTCACGTTGGTGAACGGCGTCTGGAACCCCACTCTGGTCGGAACATTGATGTTGAAGAAGAATTCCTGAAGCGCCTGCTTCGTCTCCTTCTCGCCTAAACCATCGTAACGTATAAACGGCGCAAGATAGGTGTCAAAGTTGCTGAACGCCTGCGCACCAGCAGCTTCGCCCTGCAAGGTGTAGAAGAAGTTCACCGTTTGCCCCAAGGCCGTTCTAAAGTGTTTCGCAGGCCTGCTCTCTATTTTGGCGGAAACACCGCCGAAGCCTGAAAACAACAGGTCTCTGAGGTCCCAGCCTACGCAGTAGGGTCCGAGTACCCCCATATTATGGATGTGCAGGTCACCGTCGTAGTGGGCATCACCTATGTTCGGCGGATAGATTCTGCTTGCCCAGTATTTCTCTATAACCCTTGACGTGAGATAGTTGTTCAGTCCCTGAAGCGAATAGCTCATGTTGGAATTCTCGCGGACATACCAGTCTTCAAGGTCCACGTATTGCTCCACGAGGTCAGATGAGCTCAGGAGCGCAGCCAGCTCCCTGATGTCTTGATGCCGCTTTCGGTACAGGATGTAGGCCTTAGCTGTTCTGGCATGGCCGTTCTCTATAAGCGTCTTCTCAACTAAGTCTTGGATCTCTTCAACCGTGGGGACGCCGTCTTCGCCGAAGCGTTTCGTCAGTTCCTCAATCACTTGGGCGCTTAGCTTCTTGGCTAGCTCTTTGTCCTTTCCGCCAACGGCTCTGGCAGCCTTCCAGATGGCGTTGGTGATTCGGCTCTCGTCGAACTCTTCTAACCTGCCGTCTCTTTTGCGGACGTACTTCATATCGTCTCAATCCTCGCTTAAGATGGAAATGGGTGAACCGTATGGTTCCTTGCTGACAACAGCAAACGAAAAGACGCAGTCTGAAAATTTAAGTCTAATTGTCTAATATTTTGGACTGCCAAAGACGCTCAAGAATGCCAACTGTTGCTGAATGAGGCGTTTCTTGAACCGCAATCAAAAAAGATAGAAGACGCCAATCTTTGACATAAAATCCGCCACTGCAACGATGAAACATACCAATTTCTGAAAAAGAAACAACGTGAAAGCCAATCACATTCAACTCGAGATCCACGTGAGCACAAGAGCTTTTTTCTCAAGTCTGTCTTTGTGAGGGTTGTCGTGTCTGGGAGAGTGGTTTCGCGTAGAAGGAGCTGGCGTCTAAAGGCTTTGATCCAGAAAGATCCTTCTTTTATGAGACTTTCTCCAAACACATAGTGATGGGACTTGTTAACGAATGTGCGGACGGTCCGCTTGGTCCTTTCACCAGAGGTTCCAAACTGTTTCTTGATCTTTCGGTCGTCAAAACCTGTAACGATTTAAGTAAGGGATTCTCCATCCATAGTAGGTGAATTGCTTTTGAGTGTTAAGGAGATGCCACTAGAAGAGAAATATGACAGACTCCTCGAACAATACTTGCTGTATCAGATCACGAATTATGCTTTGTTGAAGGAATTAGGGGCAACTGAGAAGTACTACGATTTGCTGGTCAAGGTAAACAGAAAGATGCTGCCCAGCTACCTGCCTGTAGCATTCAAAGTGGTTAAGACAACTCTGCCTTCGAAAGCTTTCAAACATCTTGTCAACGACTTTGCGTATGCATCGCAGATGTCCCTGCCGCTGTCAAACATCGAAGTGAACAAGATTTCAGAACGCGAAGCGGTCATAAGAGTCAAAAATTGTCCAGCATTGAAAAGGATGAAGAAAATAGTGAAAGAAACCGGTCTCGACGTAGACCCAGTAGCACTTTGTGCGCTTGAGGCACGGATGTTCCGCGAATTAGCCAGAGACCTAGGAGTAAACTTGACGACACAAGTCGAAAAGAATGGGTGCGCGTTAACCGCGCGCTTGACGTGACACGTACAGAGACAAGAACAAACACATCAAATATGAAAGTGAATACGATACCGGTCATGTTCATCCTTCAAACCGTTCCAATCATATCTGCCATATTTGCCGCATGGATAATACAATTCCCAATAGGGTTCCCAGTTAATCTCAGGGAGCAGATGTCCCATGGCAGCCGTCAAAATCTGATCGGCAAAACATGCATTGCTTTGGCTAGAGTCAACGAAAATCTTAAAACCTGTCGCTTCAATTTAGTATGATCTGCGGAGGTTACAAACGTTGAGCAAACTGAAGATCGGATTTATCGGATGCGGGGGCATCGCGGGGGTCCACATGGAAAGGTTAAAGACTTTGGAAGAGGTCCAGATGACGGCTTTTTCCGACATCGCTGAGGACAAAGCGAAAAACGTTGCGGAAAAATATAAGGGCAAAGCCTACAGTGACTGGCGGAAAATGCTGGATGCAGAAAAACTGGACATCGTGTACATTTGTTTGCCTCCTTTTGCCCATCAAGACGAAGTGATGGTTGCCGCGGAGAAGGGCATAAACGTATTCATAGAAAAACCCATAGCCCTAAACATGGAGCTCGCAAGGAAGATGGTGAAAGCCGTTGAGAAAAGCGGTGTTAAGAGCCAAGTTGGATATTGCCTCAGATTCGGATACGGCATCGAAGAAGCCAAACGCTTGATCAGCACCGGTGAAGCAGGAGACATAGGCCTCGCGCAAGGCTGGTACCTGTGCAACTTTCTCGGCGGGGCATGGTGGAGGGACAGAAAAAAGAGCGGAGGACAGATCGTGGAACAGTCCACGCATGTTTATGATGCCATTCGCCATTTGTGCGGAGACATCGAAGTTATCTACGGCCAGATGAACAAGAAGTTCTGGGTCGACGTGCCAGACCTAACGAACGAGGATGTCAGCAGCTCAACGTTCAGATTCAAATCCGGCGCCGTCGGAGCAATAGTTGCAACAACGTGGGGTCCCGTCTCCCAATGGTGGGCCCGTTGGCTAATCGCCAGCAGAAATTACACAATGGAGCTCAAAGATTCTGATACGCTGACACTATATTCGACACGGTCCCCCTTGAAAACCACAACCGCATCGGAGACGAGGGATGTTTTCCTGCTTGAAGCCAAAGACTTGATTCAGGCAATCTCGAAAGACGGCGAGACCAGAACGCCCATCAATGAGGGCGCCAAGACCTTGGAGTTCACCCTTGCTGCGGTGAAATCCATGGAGACAGGCAGACCCGTCAAACTACCACTGGAATAGGGGGTGAAGACCTGTTGAAGAAAGGAGCAAACGCTTGGCTTTATCCGTCAGACTTCGCCGTAGAAAAGATACTGAAGGTTTCAAGCGAAGTAGGATACGAAGGTGTTGAGCTGAATCTTGACGAGGAACTCCTTAAACTCGAGAAGAAAGAGAGAAGAGACATAGTAGACAAGGCAGAATCACTCGGCTTGAAGCTACCCAGCCTCTGCTCGGCTTTGTTCTGGAAATACAACCTAGCCAGCCCAGACGAGAGCAACCGCAGAAAAGGGATAGAGATAATAAAGGGCGGATGCCAGTTCGCCTCAGACATCGGTGCATCGGTATTTCTCGTTGTACCCGCAGTCGCCGTTCAGGACATGCCGTACGACAAGACTTGGGAAACCGCCAAGAAAAGCATCTTGGAGGCAGCGCCAACAGCGGAGGACTGCGGCGTCATTCTCGGCGTGGAGAACGTCTGGAACAGATTTCTCTACAGCCCGCTTGAGTTTCGAAGGTTCATAGAGGAGATCAATCACCCCAACGTCAAGGCATACTTCGACGTGGGCAACCTACACTTCCTAGGCTTTCCGCAACAATGGATAAGACACCTCTCCGACCTCATCGCCTGCATTCACGTCAAAGACTTCGAAAGGTCAACATTGCAGTTCAAGCCTCTGCTTCAAGGCGATGTTCCTTGGCTAGAGGTCATGAAAGCATTGAAGGTCATAGGTTACGACGGCTTTGTGAACGTGGAGGTCCCACCGTATCCCGCTCATCCGACGAAATCAGCGGCCGACAACAAAACAGCCTTAGACCTCATACTGAAGATGGCATAGCCGCCGCGAGCTTTCGCCTTGGACGTCCGCTTCCTAACTTTCTTTTTCGGTTTCTAGTGGAGACAGTGTAGATTTAAGAGGCTCTTTGTCTCTTGCTATTGTGCAGGGGACTGTGACATTGAGCCGGAAAAGAAAAGAAGACATCTTAGAAGGGTTGCCGCCTGTTTTCCGTGAACAGTATTTCTCCGCGTTTGCAGGACAAGAACCTGAGACCCTTCATCCCGATCTTTACCAGAGGCTCATCGACGACGGAACGGACGCAATAATCGGGCAACTCAAGGACTACAATCAGCGCAGGAAGGAACTGGTCGAAAAGGTGCGCCAAAAAATCGAGGTTAGAAGTTTCCAACGCAACGAAAAAGTCGCATGCATGCGAGCCGTAGCCTCAGACGCGGGAAACAACGGATCAGACCTCAGGTCGGCGTTCGTGCCCCTTTATGCATCAGCCGCCCTCGTAACGGAAGGGTGGACAATAGTAGACGAGCCCATTTTCAGGGCAGGCAAGGCAGATGTCTGGGCGGACGAGTTCAGAGCCCAAGACAGGGAAGCCATGTTAGCCTCGAAGGTTCAGGTGGAGATAACTGAGAAAGCCGTGGACAAATGGGAGCCGAAACTTGTGATCTTCGATGGAACTTTGCTTATGCATTTTTGGCTCTTGCCTCTGGGGGGAACGACGAAGGAGTACCGCGAAGACTACAAAGAGACCATGATGCGCATGATCACCTTGCTTCACACGTGCTACGAGAGAGATATTCCGATCGTGGGATTCGTGAAGAGAACCAGAGTGAACAAGGTGTGCAGCAGATTTGATATGCCGAAGATGCGGGACACGGCTCTCTTAGACCTGATTCTTCGTCTGGGAGAGTACACGGTGCCAGAACCAGAGCCTATGAGCGGCACTGTTGCGGGCGAGTACAGACGGAAAGCCGAAGAATTCGGCGTCCCAGCCCACAAGATTGCGGAGATAACCAGCTTTCACTCCTCATATGTTCGAACAGGATTCAACACGCCTTTCAGGTTAGAGATCCCGCACTACTGCCTCGATCGCTTGGACGAGATAGGCACGGTTCTTGTCACGACTTCTGAAGAGGAGGACGGCATTCCATTCGCGATAAACGAGGCTGACAGGCTTACAAAAGTGACCACAAGCATCTCAAATATACGTACGTTGATGATATATTCTAAGGCATTAGACCTCGTTAGAAACGGCGAGATGGACCACGGAGACCTGAACCTGCTGAATCTCCAATACGGCGAGCCATGGTCCATCCATGACGAAAGACAAATATCAGGCGGCTCGCCAGCGAATCAATGAAAGGTGTGAAGAAAAAGTGGCTGAACCCAAAATCAAACCCGTTGGCTATGCTCTTTCAGGTTGCACCCACGATTTTCTGAGCTTTGTTGTCATGGAAGAGGCACGGGCAAAGGTCAACAATTTCTATTTCATCAGGCATCCAGCGAACCCGGATATCAATGTCTTGGCACGAACCTTCAGGACCCAACCCTACAACCCCGAGATGATCACTGGGAGGACGGGTCCCCTAGCAGGCAAGAAGGGGCGAAGGGCGGACTACGGCAAACGCCTAGAATACACGATTGCCTTCGCCGAAATACTTGGCTATTATGATGAGAAGGGAAGATGGCGAATGATGGAGGTCGCGCCGTCGCCTTGGGACTACGTCTACGAGCCCAGCGAAGATGCCCTGCGAAGTTTCTTCATCCCTGAGAAGATGTCAGGCGACGCGCTTATGCTTGAGATAGGAAAGGTTCGTGGAACGGGCATCCCTGCCTACATTGACCTGAACGCCGTTGCTAAGGGACACATGTTCGTTGCGGGTATGACGCGGTCGGGCAAATCAAGTTTCATCATAAAC
Source organism: uncultured Candidatus Bathyarchaeia archaeon (assembly GCA_964513245.1). GTDB lineage: Archaea > Thermoproteota > Bathyarchaeia > Bathyarchaeales > DTEX01 > CAZELO01. The sequence goes on from CAZELO010000006.1 coordinate 86,730, forward strand.
CTCGTGGCGAAAGCTTCGCGGTTGAAACCGCAGCCCCACTTCGTCATATTGGACAGAAGAAACGAGTACGGAGGCCTAGCAAGATACGGCGCAAAGATCCTGTCGTACGCAGAGTTCGACCCGGGCATATCTGACCCCCAGACCATGGTTAACAAGCTTGAGTTGAAGGGCAAAGAGAGAACCGTTGTCCTGAATGCCATTCGAACCCTGTTGTCAGAAGACTCTGAAATAACGCGGGACACCATATCAGCCAAGACCGAAGAGATAATCGGCACAGCGTACAAGACGGCGGAAAGCCAAGCAAAGTCACTTACAGGGATCAGGTGGTTCCTAGAAAACAAGGGCGATTTCATTGATCAGCAGCTAACACCCCTTGATATTGTGAAGGAGGTGAGGAACCACTTCACGTTGATAATCAACTTCGCGGTCGACGTGGACATCGAATCCCAACAGAGAACAGCAAGCTACATCCTAAGCCAGATAAGGGAACACGCCATGAGACGGAAGGACTACGGGGACTTCGCCTGCATCATGGCCGTAGAGGAAGCCCAGTACTTTGCTTCGGAGAAAGGCGTGGAGATCAGGGAGTCCGGCGCCCAGTCTCATGTTAAGGCTTCGATGATCGAAACTATAAGCCAGGCGGGCGGATACAATGTCGGACTGATCATAATGACGCAGAGACCCGCATACGTTCTGAAGAGCTGTATCTCCCAATGCAACTCCGTCGCGTGCTTCAGGCTGAAGAGCGGGAACGACCAAGACGCCATCTTAAACTATACCGAGTACGGTTCGGAAAGGCTCAGGGATTATCTGCCCGGTCTTGCTGACCACGAAGCCATGCTGTGGGGGATAGCGGTTCCGACACCGTTCCCCGTGGTAGCCGAAATAGAGGTTGAAGAGTACCCGCGGAAGGCTGTTGCCTTCGCCAAAAGTGCCTGGGAAAAGATGGAGGAAGCCACGGACTCGAAGGAAGGCAAGATGTCGGGCTTGCCCCTTCATCTCAGGTAACGATGAACCCGTTTTCGGTGCGACCAAATGAAGGTTCTTGTTGGAGCAGATTTTCACGGTGTCGAGATGGCGTTCGAAGAGTTCGCCGGAAGGGCGGAAGAAGAAAAGGCTGACCTGCTCGTCATATGCGGGGACATAACTCATTTCGGCACCCTTCAACAAGCGAGGCATCTGCTGTCCACACTTGCTTTTCTCAGGCTCCCTCTGCTTTTTGTTCCTGGAAACTGTGACCCGCCATCCCTAGCCGGCGTGGACGTAGAAGGCGCACAGTGCATTCACGGGAAAAGCGTATCCGTCGGCGACTTGACGTTCACAGGTCTTGGCGGCAGCTCCTACACGCCTTTCAGCACGCCCTTCGAGCTGTCCGAAGAAGAGATCACTGAAACTTTGCAGCAGGCGTGGACGGAGCCTAGGAACGGCTGGACCGTGCTGGTTTCGCATGAACCGCCGCGAGACACGCGTGTTGACAGGACCTTTGCCGGCAGGCATGTGGGCAGCCCAAGCGTGAGAAAATTCATAGAAGAGAGGAAGCCGTCCATAGTCTTCTGCGGGCATATCCACGAAGCCAGAGGGAAGGACCACATCAACGACACAATCATCGTGAACCCCGGCGCAGCAAGACACGGCAACTATGCAGAAGTCTTGTTCAGTGATGATATTGAAATCAGATTCAGCCAGCCATGAGCAATTTTTGACGAGTTCAAGGCTTTGGCACAAGCCGTCAGATAACCTTATACGGTAGAAGGTACGAGGATTTTTGGTGGGAAGGGTACGGGTTTATGAGTTCTGTGAACGACGGAAAGAAGAGAATCACTAGTTATCTGAAAATGGAGAATTTATCTCTCAGCGGAACCAGAAACGTATTGATTATCGCGTGTTTTTTGACATTCTTTGGAAGCGCGTCTATTTTTGTGTATTATCCGCGAGGTGACCTGATTTGGACGGCATTTCATGCATCTCTCGTTGTTGTTGTTGTTGGTTTTCCCATCCTCATCTATTCAGCCAAAAGATATCTGAAATTGAGGCGCTTGTTGATCAAGACGGAACTGGAAGCGAAGAAAAAGATGTATGAGGGGTTGCCGAAGGAGACCGGCGCAGCAAATGTTCTCTTGAAGATTGAAGGGAAGACCGCGGCGAGAGTTGTAGGCTGGGAGGATGGAAAGAACAGGTTCCATCAGCCGCTCGAGAACATTTACAGTGAGGTTGAGGTGCCAGAATCCGCCATCGCCGTCTCAATAGTCGTGTTCGACGAGAAGGGAAAACCACAGGCGAACATAAACGAGAAAAAGAGCAAACTAAACCAATACTACATAGTTCCATGACGCCGAACATCATTGGGCAATTTGATCTAATGAAGCGGTCCAGAAAAAAGATCCGAGAAAACGGCGCTTTTCTCCTTTTTTGCCACAGGCTGCCCACTTGTCAGTCACTGACAAAACAGAAAAAAATTTGTCAGACAAATCTACAAGGGTCTTCTCAGCTCAGCAGTCCGCCTCCACGGTGTACGCGATTGGAGCCTAGGAGACGCCCATTTCTGCCATTTCTTGTTCTCAGCTTCAATTCCCAGTGTTTCGGGTTCCTTGTCTTTCCGTCTCTCAAAAAGATATTAAGGAACAGCCTAGTCTGCAATCAGAAAGGGGAGACAGATGAAATGTCTGAACGCAATGTTCTCCTAGCATTCGACGTATTCTGAGATTTTTGTTGAAATTTTCGGTATCAGACGGTTACAAAAAGCTTATTTTCTGGATCTGCAAAATGGGAATATGTATGATGGCGTATGGAGCAATACTTGGGCGGAGATATGGGCGAAATACTACATGCCTGACTGGGGGGAACCCGCGCCTGGCACATATTGGTTTGAGTTCTACATCTGCAACACTCAAGGCTTAGGCAACTTGGTAACAGGCTTCTACACTATTACTTAGCGCTCTGTGGTGAAGAACACGTCTGTATGGGACAAGTGCAAGTCTGGCAGGTTTCAGTCGGAGAGGGCTAGAAAATACCTTCTAGCGCTTTACCTGAGCATTGTCTTAGTCTGCATATCCATAGGGTTCATCTGTCAGTTGTTAGAACCGCCTGTCGGCACCCCTGAATACTTTGAATACCGAAGGTCCTTAATGAGCACGTGCGCTGGCTTTGACCTTGTGGGGTTCATGTTGCTCCCCACGAGCTTAACATGCACAAAGATGGGTTTGAACCGTTTCTTTCTGGCGCTCCTCGTCTTATTCATAATATCCATTGCTCTCATATACGCAGGCGACTACCTTATCGCAACCTTCCCTGGCCGGGGGTGTGGCATCATCTTCGGGGCTGGTCTCAGCATGTTTATCGGCTGCCCGCTCGCTCTTTGGATCCTATTTATGGGATCTCGCAAAAGAGAGAAGGAAATAGCCAAAGCTGTCTCAACCTAAATTCCCCTCTCTTTTTTTGTTTACCAAATAGCAGGAGGTGAAGTAAGACGGGAGAAAAGAAGAAAATTGGTCAGCAATTACCCCTTTACGCAATTTACGTTATTAAAAGGGACGCCGAATACGCCACTAAAATTCTTGTTGAGCATGGAATTGACATCTTTTATTTAGATCAAGAAGGGGCGCAGTAGCCAGCACAAAAAGATTCCCCCTATTTTTTGTTTTAAGATACCGTTAGCGAAGATACTGATAGTGTGTTTATGTGTAAAATTGCCGGGCTAGAAGCCCATTTCAGGCTTATTTTCCCCGATTGCTAAGCAACTGAATGAATGCCATAAGACGCTACGCCGAAGTCTTCTCACAGGTCTGACGGAAGAGGCAGCCCATGGAAGCCACAGCGTATCTCACGACGGTAAGCCTTTCTCAGCCCTTACAGCATACGCGGCTCAGAATCTACTTCTACCCATTCAAGAAGTTTCACCCGGACAAAAACGAGTCCATCGACGAACACGAAACAACCCCAGAGGGTATGGCTGATACAAACTCTTTATGCATAAAAATTTCTGGCGGGCCCGCTGGGAGTTGAACCCAGGATCTCCGGCTGTCTTCAAGCGTCTTGCGCCTTTAGAGGGCCGGCGCGTTATCCTGGCTACGCTTCCCGAACATGGCTTTCGTGGCCTTGTTTCACGGGCCCGGTTTCCCAGCTAGCCCAACTGTTACTTGAAGCCAGAACGCTTTATATCTGTTACCTTCGGCTCTAGGCACGCCCGTCGCCTAGGTGAAGTCAAAGAGGGACCTCTGCCTGCTTCTACCATGCCCCGCTTGTTTCCTGTCTTTCTCGGTTTTTTCTTGTTCGGGAAAGATAACGATCTTCCCATAAACGCCGTCGTATCCCGGCGTTACCTTCACCTTTCCTTCGCGAACTCGGACTACGGCCTCAGCAACATTGGCGTCAACAGTCTCTGCCATGGCTCCAAGTGGGGCATCCATGAGAACCGTATACTCGTTCCCAAACCGCGAGACAAGCCGGTCATAAACGTTCCAAACCTTCATCGCCCCAGGACTCGAGACGCCCAAGACGGCTGAGATTATTTCCGAGAGGGGAAGCAGGTGCACGTAGCCCGGGAAGCCTTCAGGCTTGAACCCAGCGTGGCGGTCTGCTAGTTCTTCGACGCGTTGTTCCACGCCTCTCGTGAGGACTCTACGGCAGACGGGGCATCTGTTGCCCATCTTTGCGGCTTCTGCAGGCGGAAACGAGACTTTGCAGTTTCTGTGGCCAGTCCAATGGTATTTTCCGTAAGCCGGGTCTGTCTCTATCGTGAACTTGAAGCGTTCGGGGTCCTTCTTTTCGATGGCATCGACAACCTCGAAGTAGCTGAGCCTCTCCAGCTCGAAGACGTTGGCTTCGCGCCCGATCCGCCAAGGCCAACTTGAGTGGCAGTCGCTGTTGGAGACAAGAGTGAATCTGTCCAGCGTGCTCAGGCGCCAGTTCATCGGGGGATCAGAGGACAAGCCCGTTTCCAACGCGTGTATGTGTTTCGTCATGTCTTGGTAGCAGTCCTCCAGCCTATCGAAACCGCTGAAGGCTCCGAAGAGGCTGAACCACGGGGTCCACACGTGGGCGGGAAAAACCACGTTGTCACGTGAAACAGCCATGACTTCCTCTACGAGCTGTGGTGCTGGCATTTCTAGAATCGGTCTGCCGTCTGCTTCAAGGTTGCCGTAGCGTGTTAGCCTGTCGCGGACCTGTTTGGCTGTCTCTAAGCTCGGCGTCAAGATTACATGGTGGATCTTCTTCACGTTGCCCCCAAAGGTGAAGATCGTTGCGACCTCACTCGTTATCATGAACCGCACAGAGGACTCTGCTTCAGCAGGCTGGTACAACCCTGTCTCGGGAACCTCTGCCAGTTTTTCCTCAAGTTCGCTGAGCCACTTTGCATGTGTGAAGTCCCCGGTTCCGACGAGGTCTAAGCCCTTGATTTTGGCGAAGCGTGCGATCTCATCTATATTCATGTTCTCGCTTGTCGCGCGGCTGTATCGGCTGTGAATGTGGAGATCCGCTATCACCCTCATCCAGACACCTCAGTTAGAGACAACAGATCTACCTCTAATTATTCATAAGTCTATGCCGATTTCTTGCGGGCCAGTAAGCCTCTGAGCATTTCTCTGAGGCTTCTACGTTTCTGTGCCTTCTTTTCCTCGAGCGGGAAGACTTTTTCCCAGTCAACTTTGAACATGATCACCAGTATGATGGCTAGTAGAATGACCGATGCTATGGTTGTGTATAAGCTGCCGCCTTCGCCTAGGAAACTCTTGATCAGATCGTTGGAGAAACGTCCGCTATAGGCAAGAATCAGGCACATCAGTGACTTTCCCAGAAGAGCGGGCACGAACGCCTTAACGAGGCTATAGTGCATGATGCCCAGCGGTATGAAGAGAAGATCGTCCGGGAGAGGGGTTAAGGCGAAGATGAAAATCGTGATGGCACCGTAGCGGCTGAAGATCCTCAGGATATTGTTCATTTTCCTCTGTCTTTCTTTGCTCACGATCGCCCTGCCATAGTAGCCCAGAAAATACCCGAGAAATTCGCCTAGGGCCGAGCCGAGGCCTCCCGCGACTGCAACAAACAATGGGTCTAGTATGCTGCCGAACGTGAAGATGAGGATGGTGTAGGGTATGGGGAATATGATGGATGCTGACCCGATGAGGCTGGCTATGAATATGCCGAAGTAGCCATACTGATTGGCGAATGATTCTAGCCACGCTTCGAACTGTCCTGCCCATTCGAGGAGTTGTTGGGCTTCAAACGGGAAAGGCAATCTAGGACTCCTCTGTCAGTCACCTGTTTCAATTAGATATCTTCAGCATCTCGATAGAAAAGCCTTATCATCTAAAGAAGTCTTAAATCAGCGCGTACCTATAGCCTATCAGGACCGAGAGGAAAATGGCGTCCAAAAGCCTAGACGAATTCTTCGGTGCGGCTCAGACCAAAACCGTAGCTACGGCAAAACAGGAAATTGCTAGTCCACCGCAGCCCGCGCCTCAACCGTCGCCGGTACCTGTTCCGCCTCTGGTGGCAAAGGGTGAGGCGGTCAATGAGTTGCCGCCATCGTATTTTGTTTCGGCAACATATGCTGGAAAAAAGCGTTCTGCTTGCATCAGGCTTTATGAGCCTACGTCACAACGCATTTATTCTTGGTATGACACGTCGGGGCATAAGCCCTACTGCTTCACGAATGTCCCGCCGGAAGAACTTGAAAAGCTCAGCGGCGTGGTCAACCACTCGGGGTTTGACCATTTTGAGACTGTTGGGAAGTATGATGCCCTCGTTGACAAGGAGATAACCGTGACCAAGATCGTGGCGAAGGACCCCTTGGCTATCGGAGGCCGCCCAGCAGGCTGCATAAGGGACATAATCCCGCAGGAGTACCCGATTGTCTTCGGAACGGAGAAAGAAGTGAAGGTCTGGGAGGCTCAGATCAAGTATTATGAGTGCTACATCTTTGACCGCGACCTAATGCCAGGCATGATATACAAGGTCGCGAATGGCGAATTGATACCAGTCACAGATGAGACGATCGAAAAGAATGTTGAAAGTATGCTTGAGGCAGGGTTCAAGGATGAACCTAAAGATCTTTGGCAGAACCTGAATTCTTGGGCGCGGATGCTTGAGTATCCAGCCCCTGATATGAGACGTGTTGCGCTTGACATCGAAGTCTTTTCTCCTGTTGCGACGCGGGTTCCAGACCCTGAGGAAGCACCCTACGAAGTCATCTGCACATCCCTCGTGGGTTCAGACGGCAAAAAACGGGTTTTGATTCTGAAACGGGAAGCCGTGAAAGAAGGCGAGCTGAATCTTCCCGCGGACATGTCGGTTGAGTTCTACAATTCGGAGAAGGATCTGCTCTCAGCTATATTCGAGGCGCTGGATGATTATCCGTTCGTGATCACGTTCAACGGCGATGACTTCGACCTCAGATACCTCTATCGCAGGGCGGAAAAGGTTGGGTTCCGCAGAGAAGAGGTTCCAATAGTTCTCGGGCGAAGGGTCTGCCTGCTTGAGTATGGCGTTCACATAGATCTTTACAGGTTCTTCTTCAACAGGTCCATCCAGATCTATGCCTTCAGCCAAAAGTACCGCAACTCGACCCTCAACGAGATCAGCAGAGCCGTGCTAGGAAGGACTAAGCTGGATCTGTCGAAGCCGATATCTGAGTTGTCCTACGGGGAGCTCGCGTTGTACTGTTTGAACGATTCAGAGCTGACCTTGGACCTGACAAAGTACAATGACGAGTTGGTTATGAAGCTGCTTGTCGCCCTAACACGTATCAGCCGCATGCCTATGGAGGACGTTAGCCGCCAAGGGGTCTCAAGATGGATTCGAAGTTTCATGCAGTACGAGCACCGCAAGCGCGGTATGCTGATTCCGAATCAGAAAGACATAGTGGCCGCTAAGGGAACCACGACAACCAAAGCCATAATCAAAGGGAAAAAATACATGGGCGCTATAGTGGTGCAGCCTGTTCCTGGCGTGCACTTCAACGTAGCCGTTATGGACTTCCAGAGCCTGTACCCATCCATAACTAAAGTTCACAACTTGGGTTATCAATCCATCCGTTGCACTCATGCAGAATGCAAGGACAACTTGGTTCCGGGGACGCCTCACTGGATATGCAGGAAACAAAGGGCTCTCGAAAGTGCGCTTATCGGTTCTCTGCGGGACCTGCGCGTAAGGTGGTACAAGTCTAAGGCTAAGGATCAGTCGCTTCCTAAGGATCAGCGGAACTGGTACAACGTCATACAGAACGCTTTGAAGGTTATTCTGAACGCTTCCTACGGCGTCTTTGGTGCTGAAGCCTTCGACCTTTACTGTCCGCCGGTGGCTGAGGCGACAGCTGCTCTCGCCAGATCGGTGTTAACTCAGACAATAACGAAGGCTCGTGAACTGGGAGTCGAGGTCATCTATGGCGACACGGACAGCCTCTTTCTGAAGAATCCTTCGCCTGAGCAGATTAAGGTTCTGTCCGAGTGGTCTGAACGGGTTTTGAGCATGGGACTCGAGGTGGACAAGTCCTACCGCTATGCTGTGTTGAGCTCGAGGAAGAAGAACTATCTGGGCGTTTATGCTAATGGAACGGTTGATGTGAAGGGGCTTACAGGAAAGAAGCGGCACATACCCCTGCTCATAAAACATTCCTTCGACGAGATGGAGGACCGCCTTAGCAAGGTCAAGTCTCCAGCAGACTTCGAATTAGCCAAGAAGGATGTCACAAGAATAGTCAAAGACTGTTATCTGCGGCTGAAGAAACGGGAATGGGACAACATAGACGACCTAGCCTTCGAAGTTGTCTTAGGCAAGCTGCTGAAAGCCTACAACAAAACCACGCCGCAACATGTAAAGGCAGCCCGTCTCCTGCAAGATAGAGGCATGGAACTCAAGGCAGGCGACACCATCAGGTTCGTCAAAGTGATGAAGCCGCCCCACGTTAAGCCCGTGCAGCTGGCTACGGACAGAGAGGTGGACGCGGACAAGTACATTAGCTATCTGCGGTCAACCTTCGACCAGATACTGGATGCCCTAGGACTGGAATTCGACGAAATCGTAGGACTAACCCGCCTAGAACAATTCATGTAGAAATATTGCGGCTTTGCGTTAGCTGTGTTTGCTGGTTCTCTCTTTTTCTTTTATCGATCCCAGCTTCTTTTCGAGTTTCGCGACCTTCTCTTCTGACTCTGCAAGCATGCGTGTCCATTCCTTATTCTTGATTAGATCTATTAGCCGCTCAGCTTCTGAAGGTATCTTTTCCAAGGCTGAAACCAGTTTTTGAGCTGAGGCTTCCTCATCGGCTAGCTCCAAGGCTTCTTCGGGACAAAATTCGATGCATTTCGGTTCGCCTTTACAGAGATCGCATGCCGCAACCACGCCTTTATCCGGGAGCACTGCGATTCCGCCGTAGGGGCAGGCTTCGACGCACCAGCCGCATGCATCGCAGTTGCCTGCATCTATGATTAGGACGCCGTTTTGTTCTGATCGGTTCAAAGCGTCTCGGGGGCAAGCCTTGATGCATGGGGCGTCATCGCAGAATCTGCAGACCATCGCCATGTTCAGGAGGCGGTTTAGGCGGAGCACCCTGATTCTTGACTTCAGAGGGTTGGCAACCCCCTCTTTCTCCAAAGAGCAGACGTATTCGCAGATTCCGCAGCCATTGCACTTGCCGGGGTCAGCTGAAACAAACTGTTTCGGTTCTGGCTTAGATGTTCCCATGTCCGCTCAACTTTGAGGCTACATCGTTCGGCATGTTATCGTTGAAGGCAATGTTGCCGCCGAGATATAAATGGGTTGCCATGAGAACCACGTGGACACGGTGGCTGCGAACCCTGTGCTGGAGCTTTTGTTGGCCGGGGTTTAATTGTACGTAGTTACCCGCCTGAAAAGCCAAACGTTTCAACGGGCGTCTGGGAAAGTCTAGGCGGAGTTCAGGTATTCTGTTGGGTCTTTTATCTCGGCTTCTGCGAATGCTTTTTTGCGGTTGATGCATGATTCGCATCTTCCACAGTGTTTCTCTCCGTCGCGGTAGCAGGACCACGTTAGGTCAAACGGAACGCCCAGTTCGGCTCCGATCTTGATCACCTCTGATTTGGCGATGTTGCTGAACGGTGCCTCGATGGTTATGTTTGTTCCGGTTCCTAACACCGCTGCCTTTTCGAAGGATTTGTAGAACTCTCTTCGGCAGTCCGGATAAAAGGGTTCATCCGAGTTCTGTGCGCCGTAGAATATTTTTGTCGCTCCCGTTGAGACTGCGTATGCCACTGCCACTGAGAGGAAGATGGCGTTTCTGAAGGGGACTATGATTGGTTGGCTGAAAGATGGTGTCATCTTTATGTCCTCGTCGCATAGCGAGGTTACACCGACAAATATCTCCTTCAGAGAACTGAGGTCGATTATCTTGATGGGTATAGCGAGTTTCTCGGCTATTACAGCCGCGCGTTTAACCTCTTTTTCCGCTATCTGTCCATACTTGTAAGTCAAGGCGTAAATGTCGTATCCCTTGTTCTTCGCCCAGTAAGCCACAGTTGTAGAGTCAGGTCCTCCGCTGAGTACCACAACGCATCTGTTTTCCTGTGCCACTTCTAATCCCACCATTTAACTCTCAAATCAACGAGCCGGAAGATACATGCCCCAATAAAGCATACTACTTGCTCACTTATCAGCAGATAGGGAAAGGTCGCAGGCATAGGCAAAGTGAAAAGTTGGTTCAGCATCCAGCTGACGCTTAAGGCGATTATGGCAGCGATGATGGCGCCGGCGACCAAGTAGTTGTTTTTGAATCTCTTGGCTATTAGGTATCCGCATATTCCCGCGAAGAAACTCATGAGCGGCATGAAGACAAGTTCGTAGAAGCCAGCGAAGGGACTCAAGAGGTTGCCGACGACCACGCCGATCGCATAGCCAACAGACAGTATCCATTTTTTCGCGATTCCCGGTCTCAATATGCCAGCTATTCTGAACTGGTAAGCCTGAAAAGATATCGGGGCGAAGAAGTAAACCAAGACCGCATACAGCGAGGCAAAGACCGCGACTAAAGAGAGATCTCTAGTATTTATCTTCATTCTTCTACCTCCTACTCCGGGGTTTCTTTGTGGCGGAACGGGTGGAGGCGACCACTCACCCGCCATAGACTGAGAGATTCGGCGGCTCTAGGTTAATAAACCTTTCGCGTACGTGATTCGCCATCGCGTATTCTTGGCTTGGCGTTAACTTGGTCGAGTTACAGTAGTTATTTATTTTTGCGTCTCCATTAGCTGCTTGAGATCTGATGGAGAGCGTCGTCGAAAAGCTGAGGAAAGTCGGGCTGACCGAGTACGAAGCCAAAGCGTACCCGTCTCTGCTGAATACGCAATTGAGCACAGCTACGCAGGTTTCTGAAAAATCAGGTGTGCCCCGAACTAAGATTTACTCGGTGCTGGAATCTTTACGGAACAAGGGTTGGGTACATGTGTACTCAGGCGTGCCGCTGCTGTTCAAAGCCATTCAACCGTTAAAAGTGTTCGAGAAGGCTAAGGCAGACTACGTTGAGTTCTTAGAATCCGTCCAGACGACGCTCAAGGAAGAGGTGAACAACATGTGTGAAAAATTCGTGATAAAAAGGTTCGACATAGGTTTAGAAGGATTAAAGGAAGAAATTAAGAAAGCGAAAACCGTGGAAATCAACAACGCAACAACAGAATTCGTTAAAAAAGTAAGCAGCACCTTCAGGCAAGATGCCATGGTGAAAGTGCTCCTGTTTCCCGGCGAATCTAAACCAAACAATATGCAGCGAGTGCAGTTTAAGCCGGCTGAGGTAGCTATCGTGACCCTCATACGGAACAAGGAGATGCCCTCGGTGTCGATCGTTCTCGACGAATTGCGTACGTTTACGGCTTTCCAAGACCCGGTTGACCACAAATACATCGTGGACGAAATGCTGTACGACGAATGTCAACGCTGCTTCTCGCAGTGGAGCAACATGGGCTGGAACTCGGACGCCCAATCATAGAGGTGCAGCGCACATGCCGATTGTGGATGGAAAGTACGAGGCAAAAATAGGCACAACCTTCGCCACAGTGGAGGAGGGCATAGCGGAAATCAAACGATGATCCAGAAGTCACGGCGCCTACGCATAAGCGGTATCCCCATGCAGCTGCTGGAAGAGCTGAAGCCTCTGCTGAAGGACAAAGACCTCATGATTATTTTGCCGCTGGGAGAAAAACCAACGGAGGAGCTGAAGCAGCTTGCACCAGTTGCAACAACGAAAGCGCGAATATACGTTGACTACAGAGGCGAGGAAGCAAACTCCGGCTCCATCACTTTTGCCAGCCGCAACTTCAGCGTCATCTGGCGAGGCGACAAAATACTCGACGTTTCCGCCATGGAATACAGCAAATGCGTCAAGTGCATGGCAGGCACTTTCGAGGGCGGCTGGCGATACTCAAAAAAATGGTAAACCAAACATAAAAAGGTCCCAAAAAGCAGAACCACATCAAGGCAACGCGGAAACCTCTGAGGTCTGTTTCACAAGAGCCCGCGGGTTTAAATCCTGTCCGTCCATAAATATAAGCAAAAAACGAGGTTTTCAGACAGCATCTCGGAAAGAGTATGAGCAATTTTTTGAGTTCTCTCTTACAGATAGAAACCGGGTGACGACCATTCTCAGGATGAACTGCTTTGTCGGGCTTGTCGAACAGCAGGGCTCACTACGATAGGTGTTCTCGATTTTCCATACTTCCTTTTCCATCTGAGCCATCTTAGAATCTTTGATATATTCTTCAACACATATCCAGCCAACGTGGAAATGCTACTTAATGCTGTCAATATAAGTGTCCAGTCCATAGTCGGAATGATTGAGGATGTCGCACTGGTCGTTACAAGTTAACTCCAAAATTAATTTGCTCTTGCAGAACAACCTTAAAATTAACGCCATAGTTCAGTATCACTTCAACATTTTCAGTTTGATATGTATTAGCTAAATGGAAAACAAAGACCCCTTTTTCCTCTGCTGTGAAGCTAAAAGTATTGAATACGGTATGGTTATAGCAAAGTAAAACCACTCCTGAAGGGCTTGTTATGTAGAAATCAATAAAGCCATTGCTTACCGATAGATTTCCAACAACTTCATCAGAAACCCCAAGTCCAACGCTTTCAATAGACTTCCGAAATGGCTCCACAATGAATTCTCCTCCTCTTGCACTGACAGGACTGATGAGGAAAACTAGTAGAAAAACAATAGAATAGGCAACTAATCTTCGCTTAATCAATGTTCTTCAGTTCATATAATCATATCCATCTATATAAATTATCTCTTGAATGGTTTTTTATTGGTTTGTATGTATTTGAAATCATGATGTCCGCCATAACAGTGAAGGTCAAAAACCCCACAAGTGACAATTTTAGAAAGCGAACCTCTTTCAGTCAAAAAGAACCCCCTTTTTAAGGCTTTGAAGACATGGTAATTAGAACCATAAAAATGATAAAAAACAAAAAAGAGGGTTTTTGCGGGAGATTGTGAATATCTATTCTCTGCACCAATTTACGCTGATGAGGAAAATTTGCGTGGAGGAAAAGGGTTTCCGATATGTTTAACTATTCAGGTTTCTATACCATTTCGCAGTGGTCTTGCATGGTTGCCCGCAGTTTTACTGTTGTTCTGGAGGTTGCCGAGGAGGGCGGCTTCATAGTTAAGTGTCTGGAGCTCCCCGTTGCCACTCAAGGCGAGACAAGGGAAGAAGCCTTAAAGAACATCAAGGAAGCCATAGAAGGCTATCTGGAAGTTAAGGCGAAACTGCTGGTGAAGAAAGCTAAAGGAGAAAAGGTTGAAGTAGCTGTTGAAGCTCCCTCTGCTCTCTTGGCGTGAAGTAGTCAAAGTTCTGGCTAGAGCTGGATTCAAAGTCGTAAGACAGCGAGGAAGCCACCTGATCCTCACAAAAAACGATTACGTCGTTCCCATTCCAAAACACAAAGAAATCAAAAAAGGACTACTCATCGAGATCATATCTGAAGCAGGCCTAACCCGAGAAGAATTCCTCAGACTGCTAAAAGAATGAAAACTCATGGCTTCGATGTCACTAGGTTACAGAGGCAAGGCGACTCCAAATTATATGGGTGTTATCGCAGCTTTTTTATCTGTGATGGTCTTACCATAGTACGGTTTCTTGTTGGCGGGAAGGAGTGCTGGGAAATTGTCAGAAGAGCCGTGTGACGCTTACATCGGGGACGCCGACTTCGTATTCGAGAACATGCCCACCAAAGTAGTTGCAGTTAGGGGTTCTCCTAGGATAGAGGCCGCAGGCTTCTCAGTCGGCCCATTTGAAGAAGGAAACGAGTACGAAGTCAGGTTCTGGATAGCACGAGAGATCGAAAAAGCCGGCATAACCAAGCCGAGAGAGGAGAAGCTAGGCGCCTCGTGGCTCCACCAGATCCAGTGGAAAGAACGGATCCAGCCCGTGGGGCAGCTCTCTTCGCTTCCCAGAGACTTTTATCCTCGGCTACGGCGTATAGTGGTTGAGCTTAAGGCATCGTCAAGGAGCGGTCCAGACAAGATGCGCCAATATGATTACGTGCAGAACATCGCCCGGGACATCGTTGACTGCAGACTGAAAAAAATCGTCTCCCTAGCATCGACCCCGGGACAGAAAAGCCAGATACTGCGAAACCTGACGGTGGAAGAACAAGAACTGTATAATAGGCTCGAAAAGTCCATAAGCAGATGGACGGCTGAGATCCTGAAGGAGGAACACTGACGCCATGACCGAACTTGTGACGGAGAACCCTCAAGAAGAGCTCCAGAACTTCTTCAAATCGCTCAAGTACCGCCAGAGAATCGCAAGGATGCCCCTTGACGGCACATCTTCTCTGATTCTGGATTTCGAAGACCTTCTCGTGGCAAACCGCCAGCTAGCCGAAGGCCTGCTTGAGAAGCCTGAGGAGTACCTTGAATACGCAAACAACGCGGCATTCGAACAACTGCAAATAGAGAACGGCGAATACGCAGAGAAGATCAAAGAAGCCGGCATCGTAGTGAGGGTCCGCGGCATACCCCGTTCGATGCCGCTGCGCAAACTTAGCTCGGAGCACATCGGGAAACTAGTCATAGTCGATGGCATAATCATCCGCGCCACAAACGTGCGGCCGCTGGTCACCAAAGCTATCTTCGAGTGCAAACGATGCGGAGAACCCATGGAGGTCGAACAAACAGGAAACTTCTTAGCCTTCCCATTCAAATGTGCCAACCCGCAATGCGGAAAAAACGGGCCCTTCGACTTCCTTCAAGAAAAATCCGAATTCGTCGACTCGCAGGAGCTCCGCATCCAAGAGTACCCTGAGGAACTGCCGCCCGGTCAGACGCCGCGTTCGCTGGATATTCGGCTTGTGGGAAAAGACATAGTTGACATGGCCCGTCCAGGTGACCGCGTTTGTGTGGTTGGGATTGTCCGGGCTGAATCTAGGTCTTACCCGCGTGTTGGCAAGATGCGTGCCTTCACGCTTTACATAGACGCCATATACGTCGATGTTGCGGGGAGAGAGTCCGATTCGCTTCTTTTATCGCCTGAAGATGAAGAACAGATCTTTAGGTTGGCTAAGGACCCATGGGTTCACCGCAAGATAATCAACTCGATTGCGCCCTCAATCTACGGTTACGAGCACATCAAAGAAGCCATAATGTACCTGCTCTTCGGCGGCGTTGCAAAACATCTGCCCGACATAGACGTCAGAGGCGAAATAAACGCTCTGCTGATCGGTGACCCCGGCACAGCCAAGTCGCAGATGCTACGCTACGTGCAGAAGATCGCGCCCAGAGGCCTTTACACCAGCGGCAGAGGAACGACCGCGGCTGGGTTGACAGCAGCCGTTCTCCGAACAGAGACGGGGGGCATGACGTTGGAGGCTGGCGCGCTGGTTCTGGCGGACAAAGGCATCGCGTGCATAGACGAGATTGATAAGATGCGGCCTGAGGACCGAGTTGCAATTCACGAAGCTATGGAGCAGCATACGATCTCGGTTGCGAAGGGCGGCATCGTTGCCACTTTGAATGCGAGAGCAGCCATATTGGCGGCTGCTAACCCTGCGCTGGGCAGGTACGATGCCTACAGGACTGTTACAGATAATATTTCGCTTCCAGTCACGATCCTTTCGAGGTTCGACATCATATTCGTTTTGAAGGACCTGCCTGAAAAGGAGCGGGACTCCCACATGAGCGAGCATATTCTGAGGCTGCACATGCGTAGGGACCTTCCCGCGGAGCCGCCTATTGCACCTGAAATGCTGAGAAAGTACATCGCCTATGCCAGGGGTATAACGCCGGTTCTTACAGAAGAAGCCATCGAGCGGCTAAGGGACTTCTACATGGAAATGCGTGCCGCCAGCGAGGGTGAGGGTTCCCCGATCGCGATCACCGCGCGGCAGTTGGAGTCGTTGGTGAGGATTGCTGAAGCCCGGGCGCGTGGTGCGCTTAGGAAGGAGGTCTTAGCTGAGGACGCTGAGGCTGCCATAGCCATTACGCGGCGGTCGCTTGAGGAGGTCGGCATCGATGTTTCTTCGCATAAGATTGACATAGACATAATCATGACTGGCAAGCCTAAGAGCATGCAGGACAAGCTCAGGATTGTTCTGAACGCTTTGACCGAGATGGAGAAAGAGACGGGCATGGTTGACAGGAAAGACCTCATGGACAGACTCGGCAGCGATTTCAGCATACAACGGGGCGAGGCTGAGAAGCTAGTAGGCCAGCTTGTCAGAGAAGGCACAGTCTACGAGCCTAAGGACGGCTTCCTGAAGAAGACCTAAGCGACCGGCGAAAAAAAGTGTTGACCCTTGTTAGTTGACGAGTTGGACATACCCGCTGAGGCAAAGAAGGCGATAGCCAGCTTCGGCATGACGGAGCTTTTTCCTCCGCAGGAGGAAGCCGTGAAGGCAGGTGCTCTTGAGGGCAAGAATCTTGTCTTGGCTAGTCCTACGGCTTCGGGCAAGACTTTTGTGGCTGAGCTCTGTGCCCTCAAACACGTGTTGCAACGGGGTGGCAAGGTTCTCTATCTGACGCCGCTTAAGGCTCTTGCCAGCGAAAAGTACAAGGAGTTCAAGAAGTACAGCGTCCTGCGGAAGGCTGACGGGCGGCCCATCAGCGCGGGCATAAGCACGGGCGACTATGACAGCAACGACCCTTGGATGGGCAGATACGACATCATTGTGACAACAAACGAGAAGTGTGACTCGCTTCTGAGGCATAGGGCCAAGTGGATGGACAGCATCTCGCTTGTCGTCTCGGATGAGATTCACTTGCTGAACGATGTTGACCGCGGTCCCACTTTAGAGGTTGTTCTTGCGCGGCTGATGCAGGTCGGCCCACACATTCAGATGTTGGCTCTGAGCGCTACTGTAAGGAACGTGGATGAGGTTGCTGAGTGGCTGAAGGCAGAGGCGGTTACGACTGAGTGGAGGCCTGTTGTCCTGAGGGAAGGCGTCCTCTTGGACGATGAGATTCAGTTTAGGGACGGGGCTTCCGTCAAGGTGAAGACGGCGGTTCGTGACCTCCCCATAAGTCTGGCGTTGCACAGCATCGGGCAGGGCGGTCAGGCGCTTATTTTCGCGTCGACACGGAAGAAGGCTGTGAGCTTGGCTAAGAAGGCTGCACCGAAGGTGAGTGGGCTTCTCTCGAAGTCTCT
This sequence comes from uncultured Candidatus Bathyarchaeia archaeon, assembly GCA_964513245.1. GTDB lineage: Archaea > Thermoproteota > Bathyarchaeia > Bathyarchaeales > DTEX01 > CAZELO01. The sequence continues at coordinate 104,342 of CAZELO010000006.1, forward strand.
GAGCCGTTCCTTGAATCATGCGGCTGAGTCCGTGGCTGGTGCTGGCGAGCGTACTAGGGTGAGTGGGCTTCTGGCTGATCTTGTGGGGCACGGTGTGGCTTTTCATCATGCGGGTTTGTCTTCAGCTCACAGGGGTCTCATTGAGGATTCTTTTCGCGACGGTTTGCTCAAGGTTGTTGCTGCGACGCCGACGCTTGCTTTCGGCGTTAATTTGCCTGCCCGCATGGTCGTGATAAGTGATTATAGGCGTTATGAGTCTGGTTATGGTTATTATCCGATTCCTGTGCTTGAGTATAAGCAGTTGGCTGGGAGGGCGGGTCGGCCGAAGTATGACAAGGTCGGCGAGTCTGTGTTGATTGCGAAGACGGAGGAGGAACGTGACTACCTCTTCAGCAGCTACGTCATGGCGAAGCCTGAGCGGTTGTGGTCAAAGCTCGGCGTGGAGAAGGTGTTGCGTGGTCACGTTTTGGCGCCTATCGCGGCTGAGTTTGCCTTTTCGGAGCAGGGTGTCTACGAATTCTTTGACAGGACGCTTTACGCTTTTCAGTACGGTCAGGGCACGATTAAGGGTATCATCGGCAAGATTTTGAAGTTTCTTTACAAGGAGGGCATGATCGAGGTTGATGGTCCCAATCTGCGGGCGACGCCTTTCGGCAAGAGAGTTTCCCAGCTTTACATTGACCCGCTGTCGGCCATAATCATTCGGGACGGGTTGGCGAACCGTTCGGCGAAGCTGACGGATTTGAGCCTCTTGCATATGGTTGCGCATACGCCGGACATGTTTCCCGTGTTGCGTCCTTCAAGCAGCGAGATGGATAAGGCTGTGTTGTTCGCTGAGGAGCACAGCGGCGAGTTCATGTTCGATGTGCCTGACGCGTGGGGGGACAGAATTGCCTACGAAGGGTTTCTGGGCGAGGTCAAGACGGCTGTAGTCCTGAGAGCTTGGATGGATGAAACCTCTGAGGAGGCGATGATTGAGAATTATAATGTTGAGCCCGGCGACCTCTACCGGCTGATTGAGACTTCCCGCTGGCTTCTCCACGCCTCAGACGAGTTAGCGAGGCTGCTGAAGCATAGGGACCTGTTGCCGAAGATAGCTGAGCTGGAGGACAGGGTGAAGAAGGGCATCAAGGCTGAGCTGCTTCCGCTTGCAAGGCTTGAGGGCATAGGCAGGGTCCGCGCGCGCATACTTTTCAACGCTGGGTTCAAGACGCTTGAGGATCTGCAGAGGGCGCCGCTTAGGCGTTTGGCTGAGCTGGTTGGGCCGACGGTGGCGAAGAATGTGAAGGGTCAGGTGGGCGGCAAGGTCAAGATTCAGGAGTGGAAGGGCATAACCGAGGAGAAGGAGGAGCAGCAGGCTCTGACGGACTACTATAAGGAGTCGGAATAGCGGCTTTATCTCACCATGCGCCACTTTCTGGGTGTGGCTTTCTTCTTTTCTTGGGTCTTTTGGGTTTCAATCTCTTCGCGGTGCGTTTTTGTTGCGAGCGTGCGGATTGCCTCTTCTCTGCTTATGCCTTGTTTCATGAGGGATTCTATCTCTTGGTCTAGAACAGGTTTTCCTTGGCCGCCGTGAACGAGGTTGTAGTTGCGCAGGGCTGTTTCGTAGAGCTCTTTTGTTTCCGCTGTCATGGTTGGTTCGGCTTCTGCCGTTGTTGAGATCGTTTCGTTCTCCATGTATCCCTCTATAAGTCCTTCTTGTAGGGCGAGCTTGCATATGGCTTCATCTCGGCTCAACCCCTCGTTCGTGAGAGCTTCCAGCCTCTCTTCTACTGTCTGCTTGTTGCCGCCGTACCCGAATCTGTAAGCGTCGACTAGCTCACTGTAAAGTTCTTCGGATGTTTTGGATACTGTTGTTTTCGGTATTTCTATGGGTGGGGCTTTTATTACGATTGTTCGGCAGTTTGGGCACCTAAACCCTACGTGTAGCCAGTATTTCTTGTCTCTTTTACCCCAGCTGTATTCCAGTATTCTGATCCATTCATTGCGGAAAAACCAAAAGTCTCTGGGCATCGGTTCAGTCTCAGACCAGAATACCACTGCGCCTCCAGGGGGAATAAAAACGTAGCCATCCGCCATTTCTCCGCCGCATTCGGGGCACTTCATGGAGGCATCTGCCTTTCTTTCTGTTTTTTGCTGTAGCTGAATGGTGCTATCTTGCGGTTGGGACTGTTCTGGCATGGTTCTCCCTTGATAGTATCTGTGGGGGTTAGGAAAAAAGCCTTTCTGTTGCGGTGCGAACAGTCTGGGCAGTAGAGGCTGTATTTTTGTGACATAAAGGCGCAGACGGCTTGAGGGCAGCCTCTGTCTGGAACAGCTACTCATTTGATTATCAAACAGAATTCCGTATTGTTAATCATAATCAAGCACGGCAGAAACACGGGGGACGAGACCTTCGGAAAAAGGCTCCTCATTTGACAGACAAATTTTCGTGTGTTTTGACAGTGACTGACAAACGGTTTTCTTCGGTGTTCTCAAGATTCTCTTTTAGGTAGAGTTATATGGTTGTTCCTATTTCTGTAACACAAAAATGTTTAGATAAGAAACTCAGGAAAAAAGGGAGGATTAAGACAGGTTGATTGAGGTTCGCTGGCACGGCAGAGGCGGACAAGGCATAGTCACCGTCAGCCGACTGCTGGCAGAAGCGGCGTTGCTGGACGGCAAATACGTGCAGGCTTTCCCAGAGTTCGGACCAGAACGCAGAGGCGCACCAGTAACAGGCTACACACGCATCTCGGACGAGCCCATAAGCATACACAGCCACATCTACACACCTGACATCGTCGTCATCGTTGACCCGACGCTGATGGGCAACGCAAACGTGGCAAAAGGCTTAGTCGAAGGCGGAACCATCGTGGCACACACCGAACGCAGCCCGACAGAGGCAAAGAAAGACCTCGGCATAGCAAACGCAAAGGTGTACACGGTCAACGCCACGCGCATAGCCCTCGACATACTCGGAAGACCAATCTACAACACGGCAATGCTTGGCGCCCTAGCCAAAGCAGCACCCGTGGCAACGCTGCAATCGCTCGACAAAGTAGTGGCAAAACGGTTCCCAGGACCCGTCGGCGAAAAGAACATAGCCGCCATAAAACGCGCATACGAGGAGGCAATGGCAGAATGAGCGGACAAACCAAACCCGGCTGGAAGAACGTGCCGATGGGCGGCATTCTGCTTGAACCCGGTTCGGCGCTGAAGTACAAGACAGGCGACTGGAGAGCCTTCAAACCCATCATAGACCAGAGCAAATGTATAAACTGCCTCATATGCTGGATATTCTGCCCCGACGCCGCGATAAACAGGCTTGAAAAATTTGTCGAAGTCAATTATGATTACTGCAAGGGATGCGGCGTATGCGCAAACGAATGTCCCGTCAAATGCATAAAGATGGAGGAGGAAAAACGCTGAAATGAGCAAGATAATGGGATTCACAGGCGACGAAGCCGTAGCATATTCAGCGAAACAAAGCAACGTAGATGTCGTAGCAGCCTACCCGATCACGCCGCAAACCATCATCGTAGAAGCCTTCAGCGAATACGTGCACAACGGCGAAGTAAAAACAGAATTCGTCTGCGTCGAATCCGAACACTCAGCCATGTCCGCATGCATAGGCTCAAGCCTCACAGGCGCACGAGTCTTCACGGCAACATCAAGCCAAGGACTCGCCCTCATGCACGAAATGCTGTACATCGCCTCGGGTCTCAGATGCCCCATCGTGATGGCTGTTGCGAACAGGGCGCTTTCGTCACCCATCAACATCCACAGCGACCACTCAGACATGATGGGCTCAAGAGACTGCGGCTGGATACAAATCTACGTGGAAAACGCCCAAGAAGCCTACGACTGGAACATCCAAGCCTTCAAAATAGCCGAAGACCCCAAAGTGCTTCTGCCCGTCTCAGTGAATCTGGACGGCTTCATACTCACGCACTCGATGGAACGGGTTGAAGCCCTCGAAGACGAAAAGATCGCAGAGTTCCTCGGAACCAGAAAAGCCGCCGTAACAGTGGACCCAGCGAAGCCCATAACCGTAGGAGCCTTATGCTTCACGGATTACTATTTCGAGATCAAGCGCCAACAGGTCGAAGCCCTGAAGGAAACGCCAAGCGTAATCGCCGCAGTCACAGAGAAATACGAAGCGCTAACAGGCAGAAAATACGGCTTCGTGGACACTTACGGCATGGAAGACGCAGAAGCAGCCATACTCTGCTTAGGAAGCACAGCTGGAACCGCCAAAGCGGTGGCAAAGAAGCTGAGAAGCCAAGGCTTAAAGGTAGGCGTCATAAAACCATGGGTCTACCGTCCCTTCCCAGCAGAAGAGACACTGAAAGCCCTTGAGAACGTGAAGGCATTAGCCGTTCTAGACAAGGCATGCAGCTTCGGAGCACCATCCAATGCCCTGTGCAGCGACATCATAGCAGCGCTTTATCAGGCTGGAAAGAAGCTGCAGGTATTTAACATCGTCTACGGCTTGGGCGGAAGAGACATGACGCCCACAGACCTCGAAGGCATCTTCAAAGAAACCCTCGAAGTTGCCAAAACAGGCACCGTGAAAGAACCCACAAAATTCTTAGGAGTGAGAGAATAAAATGGTCAGACTGAAAGACCTATCAACCGAAGAACTATTCACGTCTGGACACAGGCTCTGCGCCGGATGCGGAGCCGGTACAATCGCAAGAATGACGCTTAAGGCGCTTAGTGGACCAACCGTAGCCGTCAATGCAACTGGCTGCCTAGAAGTCGCCTCGACAATATACCCATACACAGCTTGGAAGATCCCATGGGTCCACGTCGCCTTCGAGAACGCATCAGCCGTCGCTTCTGGAATCGAAGCTGCGTACAAGGCACTGGCAAAAAGAAACGCTTGGGACAAGCAAGTTGACATCATAGCCTTTGGTGGAGACGGCGGAACCTTCGACATAGGCATCCAATCCCTCTCAGGCGCCCTAGAACGGGGACACGACTTCCTATACATATGCTACGACAACGAAGCCTACATGAACACAGGCATCCAACGTTCAGGCGCAACGCCACACGGAGCAGCCACAACCACAAGCCCCGCAGGCACAAAGATACCGGGAAAACCCGAATTCAAGAAGGACTTCATAGGCATCTGCGCGGCACACGGCATAGAATTCGCAGCCACGGCTTCGCCAGCCTACTGGAACGACTACATAACGAAGGTGCAGAAAGGCCTAGCCGTAAAAGGACCCGCAGTGCTGCATGTCTTCTCGCCATGCCCGCTCGGCATGAGGCACGACTCGGACAAAAGCATGGAAATCGCGCGGCTCGCAGTCCAGACACGTTACTGGCCCGTCTACACAGTCGAGAAAGGCCAATACAAACTGGACATCAAGGTCCCGCAGCCAAAGCCCGTCGTCGAGTTCCTGAAGCCCCAAGGAAGGTTCAGACATCTCTTCAAACCCGAGTTCCAGCAAGAACTGGACATAATCCAACATTGGGTAGACGAGAACTGGAAGCGCATAGCCAAACTTTGCGGCGAACCACAATAGAAGATCCGTTTCGCACCCCCCTCCTTTCTTCTTTTTTAAATCAAGACTAAGCCCCCGGAGAAGGTTACGCCCGGCGCAGTTTCCATTAGAGCAAAACGGTTCCTTTGTCCTTTATGCCGGCGTATGATTGTTTCCTAAACTTTTAAATATGCCCCGTGCCTATGTTATTTTCAACCAGATAAGGAGCAAAGAATCGCGGAATGGTAGAAATCTGTCCAACATGCGGGCTTCCAAAGGACATATGTGCATGTGGAGAGATCAGCAAAGACCAGCAGAAGATCAGGGTTCGTGTGGAAAGACGGAAATTCCGAAGAGTCATGACCCTTATAGACGGCTTCAACGACAAAGACATCGATCTCATCCGGCTTGCAAAGAAAATGAAGGCTTTTTGTGCATGCGGAGGAACAGCAAAGAACGAACAGATCATGCTTCAAGGAGACCACCGAGAAAAGGCGCACGATTTTCTCATGCAGCAGGGCTTTCCAGAAGAGAACATAGAAATCCAATAATAGAGTAAGAGCCACTAAGAGAAAGCGAGGATTCCCATTTGACATCCAGAAAGCTTAGATGGAAGTCTCCATCTTCCAAGTCCATAGAAGCCTGCCCACGCTGCGGAAGCCTCAACATCCATCTTTCAAGCAGATTCGACATATGGCTGTTGCCAAAGCAATACGTCTGCCGGGACTGCGGCTACAAAGGACCCGTAGTACTTGAGCTCGAAAAAGACGAAAAAGAAAAAACTGGGAAACAAGCAGATTAGTCAGGTAGTTCCAGCTGCAGCTGCCTCTTAAGCGTCTTGTAGCGGTTCCTCACAGTAACCTCGGTTACCTCAGCAGCGTCGGCAATGTCCTTCTGAGTCTTCTTTTCGCCAGCCTGCATGCAAGCAATGTAAAGTGCGGCGGCCGCCAAACCCGTCGGGTCCTTCCCAGCCGAAATGTGCCTTTTCCTCGCTTCGTTCAGAACCTTAACAGCCAGTGCTTGGATGTGTCCCGGAATCGCTTCTCGTTCAGCAATCTTGGAGAGATAGATCAGCGGATCGGCAATGGGCATGCTGATGTCCAACTCGCGGAGCAACAGCCTGTAGCATCGAGCCACGTCCTTCCTGTTCACAAGGCTTGCATCGGCGATCTCTCTGAGGTTCCTCGGCGTGCTTGTGATTCTGCACGCGGCATACAGCGAGGCGGCGGCGATGGCAGCGATTGATCTGCCGCGGACCAAGCCTTCGTCCAAGGCTTTTCTGTAGATTACGGCGGCCCTCTCTTTCACCGCGGAGGGCACGTATACCTTGTCGGAGAGGCGGTCGAGTTCAGTCATTGCCTGAGCCAGGTTTCTGTCGATGGATGAGTGGACTCGGGATCTTATCTGCCACTTTCTCAGGCGCCACATCTGTAGCCTCGTAGCCAATGGAAGCTTGCGTCCGAATGCGTCTCGGTCAATTCTATCGATTGATGTGGATAAACCTTTATCGTGAACTGAGTATGAAGTCGGAATTCCAACACGGCTTCGGGACTCTTTCTCTTCCTGCGTGAAAGCTCTCCACTCGGGTCCCTTATCCATCATAACTTCCTGGATTACTAGGCCACATTTGCCGCAGATAGTCTCTCCGCTATCGTAATCCTGAACGAAATGTGTGTTTCCGCATTCTGGGCACTTCTCCAGCAGTACCTGCTGCGTCTGTGCTTGCGTTTCTACCCCTTTCTTTTCCATTCTATTCAACATCTCCTACATATATGGTGTGGACGTAATGCGGAGATGCCTTCCACAAAACGAGATTCTTCACATCGGGGATCAGAATCAATGTTCTGGTTCATCGGCTCGGATTCACACGTAAGGCAACCAACTAGTATATAAATCTTTCGGTCGGCTGGCATTAATCTAACTATTACACGCGTCAAACCGAAAAACAATAATCGGACGGATTCCCTCTAGGTCGATTTCAGTTTTGCATTTCTGTTTTTTTCTGTGTTGTCTCGGAATTTTTTCCATTAGGCTGGAGGGCGGCTTTGGTCTGGACCTCGGGTCGGGACGTTTGGTCTAGACTGTGTGTATATTGACCCTACACACAAATTCTAATATTCTCACGGGGACTCTCGATTCTTTACGGAGAATAGAAAATGAAAAGTATACTTAGAAGCGAAAGGGCACTGAGTACTGTGGTCACTACTCTGATAATCCTAGTGGTCTCGGTGATGCTAGCAGGCGTGGTCACAATGTACGCCATCAACATAACTTCGACCAGAACCCAGCAGGAACAGCTTAAGATGCCAAAGCGAGAGATGTGGGTCTACGGCAACGGCACAGCGTTCGCCGCAATCTCAGTAGATAACGTCGGCGGAAGAGACGTTGTCATAGACAAGATTCAAGTCAGAGGCGTCGAGGCAGACTGGTCATCCGCTCGCTACATACGAAGGGCATCGTCACTTTCCACATCGCTGAACTGTCCCAACTCAACTCACAGCTGGACCGACTTTGAATATACGACAAGCACGGTAGCAACGTTCGCAACACCATCAGCAGACATGCCACTCCAATCCGGTGACACCTTTGTCATCTACATAATATCACCTGACAGCATCAGCGTAAACGACATCGGCGCAACAGTGGGCATAACGCTCTTCACAGAGAACGCCCAGTACTACGTCGAATGCAACATCCGAGCAGCAGAATCCGCATAAGCGTGAACACAGCAACAACTTCGACCACATCAGGGGAGGGCTAACGCCCTCACGCCACTCGGAGAGGCCTGAAGCTAGACTCAAGTTCAGTAATGCTGAGTGCTCCTTGGCTTGCCTAAGCTTCAGGCCGCTCCACCTATCGCATAGCTCTTTTGCTTTTCCGGAATTTCGATGTGTGTGTATTCGTAGGTTTTGTAGAATCAACCATTTCTGGTATGATTCTTGTCTGATTAGATGTGAATAGGATCAAAGCCTCAGTATGTGGGTGCTGAGGAACCTTTCACAGAGACAGGGAGACTATTTGTCCATTCATTTTTAGCGAAGACTTAGTGCCGACCTTGTATCCGTAAGCGTCGTCTTCAAGCTTTTGGCAGAGCTCCTCCAAATCAACGTATTCAGCCTCCTATCCCAAGCGCTTCTGGTCTTGACTGTAGTCTCTGTGGCGCTTTGGATCACTGCATCGACCCTTATCTAGATGAAGAAGAATAAGCCGTCCATTGCGGCAAACTCGCTTGAGAAACGACCGCAGGACGTTCGTTGAAAGTAAACCGATTAATAAGACAATAGCCGCGAGAGCCACCTGTACATCTACAGCTGCTTAAAAAAAGAAGGCATGAAAACATCTTGATAATCCATTTTGAGACATGAGTCTTTGTTTGATAAATCTTATTGGTTCTGGTTCGGTATGTTGTTTTATGCCTTTGATGCCTTTCCATTTTGATCCAGCGTTGTTGATGAAAGGTTCTGATTGTCGAGGTCTCGGTTTAGGTGAAGCTTGTAGACTGGGTCGGTGCCTTTTGAATAGGGTGCAAGCAACCTGAAGAGCAGGATGAGCATTGTCGCTGCAAGGGCTGCCATCCACGAGAATAGAAAGGCAAGCACGATCACGGTGATGGAGAGAGCATCTCCAACTATTTCTTTCCAATTCAGTGCTAGCCATTTCCTCCGTTTCCTCTGATTCGGCGATAGCCGCTTTCTTGTAAGCCAATCGCTAATTGACCAGAAATGCTTTGAGTACAGCATGATGAAGCAGAGGTTCGCAAGCAACAAAGCCCGATACATCTCGTTGTATGAGGGATCAGTTATGTCTACTTTCAGGTCAAAATTTGCGGGTCCTGCTCCCTCAG
>CAZELO010000007.1:0-113322 GCA_964513245.1 uncultured Candidatus Bathyarchaeia archaeon
CTATTTCATGACAAAGTTTTTTGCCAGCGTTGTCGGTGAAGACTATGTCTTCGCCGCCGCGTTTTCCTTCACCGGGTGGCTGAGCCTTATTGGCTAAGTCACCATCAACTATGTCGATGAGCAGTGGAAAATCAACAAGAGCACCGGAAACCTTAGTATGATCAATCGTTATAGACTTTCTAAAGAGCCAGTTTTCGTTCCACCAGGGAGTTACCTCATCGGTTGCATATACTGATGTGACTGGAATTAATGCAGCGAACGTGCTTAATAATGTGCTCAACAACAATATCGCCGATAAGAAGGCTGAACAAAACTTCTGATTGTTGAGTTTGTGGGCGTTCATGTGTTTCTTCTCCCTCTATACTCAACGCATGGTTTAATAAAAGGTGCTATGGAAAATGTTGTCTCATTTTATATATGGTCTTTCCAGAACATTATTCTGTTTCTCTGGAAGTGGAGAATCGACTTGAATAATTATTCTTGATCTTTAAGAAGGCGCTTTGTATGTTTTCGGGTAATTGATGAAAAAGGTAGGCGAGATATTCTTCAGCATCATTATTTTTTTTACGTTTTACTAATTTTGAAACTTTGAGGTTTTTGAACCAGTAAAAGAATTCTTTACAGTTATGTAGGTCATGATCTATTTCTTGGGGGATGTACTTCTGCATATCTTTCCAAAAGAAGGCTGACACTTCGCTGAGAGTGAGTTTTTTTTCAACAAGTTTTCGCTTCAATGAGTCAAAATATCCATCTTCAATGTTGAAACCACAATTGTTAGGTTCAATATTCTCTAACACCAATCCTGTAATTGTTCTTGAGCATTTTTCGCACGTACCACAGTTGAAATTATCAAACTGCGAATGACAGACTCTCAAAGGAGGATAATATCCTGTCTCGTTTATGTGATTCTTCAGTATATACCTGATCTTTTCATGTCGACTCAACTCGAAACCGTCATGAATAATCTTCACATTCATCCAAGTAACATTGTTATCAATGAGAGGATGTGAACCCCAACAATGATTCAGTAGCTCGCGATCATACGATGACGCGATATAAATAGTTCCCAAACGCTCAGTTACAGTTAGTGGGGCACATAATCCTAACAAACCGACTCCATGTTGAAGTGCCCCCCACCAAGAAGAACCTGTCAAGTATTTACCGAATTTGAAATTCAACATGGTTTCTCTCAGGAAATGCATATTTGTCTTAACAAAATTTACCCTTACACCTTCCTGATCGGCAAAGTTTTGGTAATATGTCTTTATCTTACCCCAAAATTCTTTTCTATCATGCGGAACATCTGCTCCCCCAACCATAATTAGATTAGGTTTTTTACTTCTATGCACAATATATGAAGACATTGAATCTAATCCGCCACTAAACAGCAATCCGTAGCCGTCATAGACGAAATTGTCTGAAGTGACATTACCAACGTGAACTTGTGTGGAGAATGGGAAAACAGCATACCAACTCTTCATTACTTTTCTTATATTTTCCAGAGATGCCAAGAATGCCCCGTCAAGTTCTTTGACGTAGATGTCTGCGCCTATAGCCCATGCAAAAGTTATGACATTAGATACAAATGGTATGTACAAAATACCTTTACTTACAGCGCTGACATCGCGGTCATACTTGATATAGAAGAGTGTTGACCGAAAGTATTTCCTAATGTTTTTTGAGGGAGATAATCGTGCTAGCAACAGGCCATTCGCCGAGGATTCCAATTCTATCTTAATATATTTCCCTGAAGACATGTATTTTTCAGCCTCAAAGTAGAGAAACCTAAAGACCTCGTATTGACTCGAAACAGCCAAATCTTCATCTATACCAAATTTAGTTGAGAATTCTCTAACTAATCAGTGAGGCAAGGAGCTTTGCTGCGCCCGCCGCCTCGTTTTTTACTGATGGAAGCCTAGAATTCACGGTTTTTTTCAAGTTAACCCGATTGTCATATCCCTCTTTGACTTTTTCCGGTATAACCTTGTTCAGTTTCTCCTCTGGCAATCCTAAGTTTATGAAATAATCGCCAAGTCCAAGAGATCTCATTATTGCCAAGCCTTTATTATCCTGTAATGGCATAATCAACGCAGAAGGCGTGCCGACGGTCGCTGCCACTATGGCCTGATGCAACCGCGTTGTTAGGACGAAATCCATTTGCTCAAGTAATGATGCTATCTCACCAGGCGTCATTTCCCATGTGTTGATTATTTGAGCTTTGTTTCTTTGTTTCATTTCTCTGAAAACACTTAATGCTCCAACATAATCATATCTATCGAAGTTGATATGCGGGTAAATCGTCATAGGTACGAAGTATACGTTTACTCCTATTTTTTCTATTAAACCGTCAAGATTTTTGGCTAGATTCTGAATGAAAGAAGAGTAGCTTATGGCGATGTATTTACTGTAGTTTTTGAAGTAGCCCTCTCCTCTGACGCATACTGCTAATGCGGGTTTTTTTATCTCCACTCCTTGGAAATCGTCTTTGGGAAGGAAGAAGGCGGTATCAGCAACTAAAGTAGTGTTGTTGTGTATATGTAGTTTGTCTCTCAAGAGGCTTTGAGACGATGGTTCCCGCAACATTATGCAATCCATTTGTCTAAGGATAAACTTTGCATAGACTTCGTGGATATCGTTTGATAGACCGTCGCTGTTTTGAAATGCCGAAATTGAGATGGGAAATATAAGCGTCTTCTTATTGTATATCAATTTTGGAACTGAGTAATTGAGAAGAAACATAGGCAGCGTCGATGTTTCCAGATTGTGCCCCAGAACTACTACAGCGTCAGATTCATTGATGGAATCGAAAGGTTCAGACTCTAGTCTTGAGTACTTGTTAATTTCGGTTAACAAGAATGGAACTTGAAAGAACTTTGAAAAATGGAATTGGTTGAAAAATCCTGAAGCCGAGATATTTTCATGTTCATTTCCAAAACTGGATATGCTTGTCTTCTTGATAAAAGAACTTTTTATTCCTTGAAGCAGACCCTTCTGCAGTTTTATTGTTTTGGAATCAAACATTCTAAGTATATTAGCAGTTTTGCCGTATCCTTCAACTGACATGGATATCTCGCATTTTGGAAGATATTGAGCGATTAACTTGACTGCACCTACGTAAATCGCAGCGTCTCCTTTGTTTAGTGTGGAAGCCGGCGCGATCAAATGTATTCGGGACATTGAAGTATCCTTATGCGTGAAATGTTTTCGGAGGGTCTTAAGGCCTCATCGTTTCTTTCGAATAATATTGAAGATGCTCTGCGCTTGAGTAAACATACGTTCTCGCGGTGTAACAAATCTGAACTTTGTCTTTACATTCCCAATCTTTTCCCCATAGATCTGAATGTTGTTCGTTGAGCCGATGTTTTGTTTCTCTGCCATCATAACGTATTTTACCTTCGGAAAACCCATGATTTGAGAACAGACATGATCCGTAGCTACAGGATCATCCCCTCCAATAATCAAATTCATCTTTATGGGGAGCCCCTCCGAAATCGGTCCTTTTCTTTCAAGAGCAATTATGCCGTCGACAACACATAGGTTTGGTCTCATGAATTTTGATGCTTCTATGATAGTTTCCTCTAAATGTTTGTGAAAGAGTATCTTTCTCCCGTAAGGAATTGCTCCGAACTGGTTTTTGAGACAGATTGAAATCTTTAGGTCCATATGCGTCTTTAGTTTGGGCACAGTTATGAGCAGATCGCAATCATTTATGGTGAGCGGTACCTCTTTAACGAATTTGCCGGGGACTTTTTTCCGCTTGTCTTTTGAAAGGTTTAACAAGAGCACTTTCTTCTCTTCTGCTAGCTTTTCATATCCTAATACTTTAAATGCTATGTCAGCTTTCATTTCAGTTGCATCTGCTTCTCCTATAGTGATCTTTGCATCAGCGCTTATTTTGTCTCGTACGTAGTCAATTATGGAGGATACAACTCGCGGGTCCGTTGTGATCCCAGTATCTGGAGAATAATAGTGACATAGATTCGGTTTGATTAAGATCTTTTCAATCTTCTTTTTGGGCAGTATCTGAAGTGAATCTAAAGATTTGTAGACTGCCTTCTTCGGATTGTCTCTTTCTACTTTTTCTATGCTGACTTTGGGCATCAAAACCAGTTTCCTTGTTCTTTATTGATCTGCCAGTCTCGATTGCTCATAGATTTTTTCTATTACCTCTATGACCCGCAGGCCGTCCATGCCGGTCGCCAACGGCGGAAAGATTTTTCTCCTGATTGACGAAGCAATAAACGCGCGGTCTTGGAGGTACCACTCATCCTTCTGCAGATTGAGCTTATTCTTCAGATATGTCTGAATATTCAGTTTGTCTTTAGCTTCTATTCTTCCCATCGTCCCTACGATTTCTAATCGTTCATCGTTTTTTGCAAACCATCCCAGTTCAAGAATCGCAGTCAGGTTTTCTTCAAGACCTAGAATGCAAAAAGCATATTCTTCAACTGGCAAGTTCAAGTTCTTCCCCAAGAATCCGCTAACCCTTGTCACTGGATAAGGGAAGACCCACAATATTAGATCTATCATGTGAGAACCTGTATCTATCAGAGCCCCACTACCGCAGTCTTTTTGGTACCACCAGTCTCCAACAGCTTTCCAACCGCGATATGGGCCTTCTATGATCATTCTCGCTCTTGCAAGGATGGGTTTTCCGATTCTTCCCTGGTAGACAAACTGTCTAAGATGCTGATAATTTTCATTGAATCTTTTTTGACAGCCAACAGCTAGAACTACTCCCCTGTTTCCCGCTTCTTCAACCAATTTCTTCGCTTCCAGAGAACTTGTTGCGATAGGTTTCTCAACAAGTACATTCCTTCCAGCTTTTATGGCGTCTAATGCATAACTAAAATGTAGGAGGTTAGGCGTTGAGATGCAAACGGCATCCACATTATTAATCATCTCTTCAGAATCGGTGAAGGCCTTCTTGATTTTGAACCGCCTTTTAATAAAATTAATACGTTTTTTAGATGCGTCACAAATCATAATCTCCTTTAACCCGTCCATGGAACTAAAGTTCTTAATGTGTCTCAGTCCTATAGCGCCGCAACCGATTATGCCCATAGATATGCTTTTCACTTGGAAACATCTCCCATCATTGTTTGACGTAAAAAATGGCTATAACAATCTTTCCAACGAATTTCTTATAGAGAATCTTCCTCCTAGGGCTCCTGAGATGGCATATGAGTTCGCTATTACAAAGCCGTATAGTAATCCGTAAACTCTGTAGACTGAAGTGGTAAGCCCGTAATTTTTCGCTCTTAATATTCGTGCCAGAATTAGTTTGAAGACTCCTAATATATAGGCAATCCATGAGACATCCTTCGCTTTGGACCTCAGAGAAAGAAAGGTGAGGACGAACTCCGCATCACGAAGAGCTGCTTTCTTCGGCGTCGTGTAGAATCTCCCAGTTGATTCTCTATGAATTACGTGTAGTACTTTAGCTTTCGGATTGAATAGAAGGCTGTATCCTCGCTTCCAAATTTGAAAAGATAGAACTTGTTCAAATGCGAAGCCTAAGAACGAGTTTTCGTTTACCCATGTTCCTTCAATAGCTTTCCTCTTGACAGACATGTTGGCTCCCATGTAGAGGAGACTGGGAACAGGCTCTCTGAGGGTTTCTTTTTCATCTAATAATGCCCTATTATGGATTAAACCATCCTTTCCGAAATAGATTAGCCAATCGGACATACCACGCAGAGGATTAGTCCAAGGAAGATCATAATATTTTTGCTGCCTTTTGTATGGGTAGACGTGTTCTTCTGGAATTTCCACTATTCTTTTGTTTCCTTGGATCTTCGCGGACTTGGCAATCCCTGAAACGCCTCCAACATTTTCGAACCTTTCATAGGTTTTTATGTGAGTTTCCATCCAATCTGGAGATGGTATGGCATCATCATCGAGGAACGCTATGATCTCGCCTTTCGCTGCTCTCAAGCCTAGATTATAGGCTGCAGCGACAGATCCTTGCTTCTGTATAACAACCTTCATTCGTAGTTTCTTCTGGAAGGCTTCTAATAGGCTGCTCGTTTCATCTTGCCCGGGTTTTAGTACAATAATTATTTCAAAATTTCTATAGGTTTGTTTTTCCAGTCCCTCCAACACATATTTGAGTGTCTTGGCTCGTTCATAAGTTGGAATTAGAACACTGACAGAAGGTTCCATCGAGGCATTACACCATTTTCTGTACTATCTAGGAAACCAGAACTTACGAAATAATCGTTTCCTACAGTCTTTATGTGAAGGTTGCCATGGACTAGGCGCGAGCGCTATCTTCAAGCGAGGATGAGGTACGAATTCCTGTAATTCTCTGCGGCATTCTGCAAGGTTCTTATAGTTTTCCTTCTCATAGTTTTCTTGAAACAGATTATGTAATGATAAAATGTCGTATCCTAAAGATGATCCAACACGGAATTGTAGGTTTTCAAAAGCCTTTTTCCCACAGTCTCATAAGAATAATTTCTGAGTATTGTGTCTCGTGCTTTCTGGCCCATCTTTCTAGAAGCATCCGGATTCTCTAAGACATTTGTTATGCTTTCTGCTATAAGACATGGGTCTTGCGCTTTTGTTAGGATGGCGTTTTCAGAATCTCTTATGACTTCTTTTATGGCGCCGACAGATGCAGAAATAACGGCAGCCCCGCTCGACATAGCTTCAAGCAACACCAAGGGAGGATCAACCCAGTAGGGCCTCATAAAAGGGAGAACGACTATGTCTGCAAGATTGTAGACCTCTTCTATTTTTGCGCTTGGACCCCTAATCGTTACGCTGTTTTCAAGTTTGAGTATGTGCATAAGATAATAGAGATATTTCTCGTATGCCTCTTCGCCTCTCCTTGGAAGATATGAGATGTAAATTAGAACATTTGGGAATTTTTCAGCTATGTACGGGGCAGCTTTAAGCAGATTAAAGATTCCCCTTGCCGGGTCTAATGAACCTACGTAGACTATTATTGGTCGCTCAGTCGGTAGCCCATACTTTTTTCTCAATTCTTCCTTGTTATTCAATGGTTTGAACAGGTTGGTTTTTATGGGATATGGGGCATAATGTACATGCGTCTTGTCTGCCCCGAGTTTTTCGATAAAATATCTGTAGAGGGAGAAGTTGGCTGTAATCGCATGATTGTTGAAAAGACGTCCATACACGCCACTTTTGAAAGCGATGTTTCTAATCAAGAAAATGTCGTCAGCCAAAACAGCTGGAGAATGAAAGAAATGAAATAGTAAAGGTTTCTTTACTCCTAGAAGGTGGTGAATAAGAATGTAGGCTTCTTTATTTACATTTAAAACATGAATCAAATCGCTTTTTAGATATTTGATTTGGGACAATGATTTGACTGATGAAAAGAAATCATCAAAAGCTGAAAACATTCCACCTAGGAAAGAAAAATTTTCTCTGAAACTAGCATTCGAATTTACTATTATTGTGTCAGCATTTTTAGATTCTTTTGTTTTAGATTCGATTGATAAGATCTTGGTACCGATTCCTATGGATGAGGCGGCTTCAATTATGCTTCTTGATGCGATATGGTGCCCTTCGATCGGTGAAGAGAGTATCTCTCGACCAACGAAAACCACATTTGCAGAACGCAACGCCCCTAGCGCACCCTCTGAAACATTTATACCTTATTAGCCGACTAGTATCTTGTGCAGATGCGAGATAGTAACAAATCTGGCGCCTTCTGCTTTGAGCCATTGAACTATATCGATAAACGTGTTGTGTAGACTCTTGTTTAGTTTGTCTTTAACTTGGCATTCTTCCCGCGAATAGAAATAGTTCCAGTAATGTTGCATAAGCACCATTACCCTATGATTTTTGATGGCCGACGCCTTGAGAGATTCCTTGGTCTTATCGATGTCAACGAATGGATCAATCAAAAATCCATTATGGCCGAGCAGCAGGAAATTGTTATTGATAAAGAAAACTTCTCCTTTTCTTAACGCATTGAAATAGTGCGGCATCAGCGCAAGGGGGAGATGTTTAACATTCAGCTTATTACTTAATTTGAACTCTCCAAGAGTCGCGCCCTGAAAGTGTTTCTTGAGAAGCGAAAAAGCATTGGAAGAATATGCGTCGTAAGGAGCGGAGAAGAACTTGGGAGTTGAACCGAATGATTTTTCTAGGATTTTCTTTCCATTGAGAATCTTCTCTCTAAGCTCAACTTCGTTTGAAGATGAAAACTCGTTTTGTGAATGCGAGAAGCCATGTTGAACTATTTCTATGAATTCATGCATGTTCGCGAGGGATTCGGTAAGTTCAAGATTTTCGTAAAAAGGTATACATAGATTTCTATTCTCAAACTCTTTGGGGATGAAGGGTTCGTATCGAAGTTTTTTATTCGTCCATGGGTAGTATGTCTTAGTTTCAGTGCTCACAAACGGGATTACAGAAAGATTTACTGGTATGCCCATTTCGAATATTTCTTCATATATCTCTTCCAGCATTCTTGGAATGGTGAAAAAGTTGGTATCATCATCTCTTATGAGCACATATTTAACCATTTTTTCTGTTTTTCACCTTTAACAAATATATTACCAATGCCAAACTAAACTTGCCTCGAATCCCAATTCTGAAAAAACATTAGGCTAATATGTTCCTAGGCAGGCAAGACAGATTGATATATTTCTAACAATCTTCGAGCCATTTTCATCCAAGAAAGGTTTTCTTCGATGTACTTTCGACCTTTTTCTCCTAGGCTTTTCCTCAGTTCTTCTCTCTCAATAAAGTCAATGAGCGCCGAAGCGAGTTCAGAAACTTTGCCAGGCATAACCAATAGTCCACCGCCGCTCCATGTGAGCGAGTTTTCATCACTAATCCTACTCATAATCACAGGTTTCCCTAATGCCATATATTCTACTACTTTCAGCGGAGTTTCAGGTAGAGATATCTTGAAAAAATCTCTTGGCTTGTAAGGGGCCACACATATGTCTGCCAAAGAAAGATACTCGATAACTAGTTCTTGTGAAACGAATCCTACAAATTGGAAAGCTTCAGATAATTGCAGCTTTTTTACAAGAGCCTCAGCTGGAGCCCTTGCAGGTCCATCGCCGATTATTAGAAACTTCACGTTCTTGTATTTTTCTCGAACTATTCGTGCCGAATATACAAGGACATCTAGGCCCTTGTCTTCTATGATATGACCGCTAAATGCAACAACCACATCACGCTCGCCTATGCTCAGACTTTTTGCAATCAGCGGATTACGCGGTTTAGGTTTAAATAGTTCAATATCGACACCATATGGTATCACGTCAACAGGTACATTCCTGTCAATCTTTCGTATAAGATCGATGAGGGCGGTGTGGGCGACGATGACGTGGTCGACACTTTTTATTGTACGTCTCATTATCTGTGTTTGAAGCTTCAAGACAAAATTGGGTGAGAAGGGATCAGCAGACCAAGGATCGTGTAAGTCTAGAACCGCGGGTTTCTTAAGTAGTCTACATATTTCTGATACAGTTAGAGATTTAGTCACAGGCGTCGGGGCAGCTATATGTAATATGCTATTCGAATTATTTCTCAATGCTTTTAGAGTTTCTACGCCTAAGGGAATGATATTGTTAATTCTCCATCCGATTTTTCTGTCTGGGATCAAGGCTTTTCCTAAATGGATTGCTACGCCATTATCCAAGGCCCATTTCAAGTTTTTTGTGGGCACGCGGTCAGATACTATGATATCCACTTTGCATCCGAGTTTGGCTACGTGGATCGCCTCGCCTAGTACTCTTGTTAAGTTACCGTTGAAATCAAGTGGAAATCCCAACGTGTGTATGACGTTGAAGGGATAATTCAAATGGTTTTCCTCATGAATTTCCTAAAGGTTTTAATGAAGTTCTGAAGAAGAATACTTGGTGATGGTTTGAAAACGAAGCGGCAACTTCCGCGCGCCATAATATTTTTTGGCCCCGATGGTGCTGGGAAGACCACTCAGGCGAAACTTCTTATTGCCTATCTTAAGCGTCGGAACCACCGTACATGGTGGACATGGATCAGGGGCAGACACTCGTTAGCTTTTGTTCTTGCAGTTTTCTTTACAAGATTTGGATATTACAATATTGTGAGAACCGGCAAGATCAACCATAAAGTTTTTGATCCCCGTTTAGTTCCAAAACTGCGGCAGGTATGGGTATCAATTGAATTTTTCAGCGTGTTACCTTGGATTATTACAAGAATGTATTTGCCTATGGCTTTGGGGTACATTGTTATTGCTGAACGATATATTATCGACACATTGGCCTATATTGGTTACTGGGGTTCCCCCAATATTCTCCAAAGCTTTCTCGCAAAGGTTTTTTTAGGTTTCATTCCACGTGATTCTGTGCTTTTTTATCTGGATGCGAAGATGGATACGTTATTAGGACGCATTGAAAATGACACGGTAACGCGGGATTTTATCGTCTTTCAAAAGAAGACTTATGACGCATTGGCAAAGATGCTTGGGGCAAATGTCATAGACACGTCAAAACGTGATGTGCAAGAAACTTTCGAGGATATTCTGGGAATTCTTGATAATTAAGTAGTAAGAATGGTTACGAGTATTCCTCATAAAGTTCTTTCAGATTTTTTGCTGCGTGATTCCATGAAAATGTTGAAAGAACAGTTTCTTTGGCTCTGATTCCGATATGGGTTGATGTCGTGCAATCATCTAATAATAGAGCGATGCGATCAATAAGTTCCTTCTCGTCTGGAGGGAAATTTAGGAGAAAGCCAGTTTCTGCCTGTTGAACGACTTCGGGTATGCCGCCGACTCTTGTTGCGATAACTGGGAGACCACATGCCATGGCTTCCAAAACTGCAACTGGCAATCCTTCATATTGAGATAGATAGACGAAAGCGCATGATGACAGATATAATTCTATTAGATCGTCTTCAGGGACGTTTTCTAGAAATTCTACGTTATCCTGAATGTTCAAAGAGCTGACAAGCGATTTTAGTTCTTCTTTAAATGAGCCCTTTCCTACTACTACTACCTTTAGATCAGACATTGATCTCTTGATTTTTGGAAAAGCTTTTAGCAGAAAGTGTATTCCTTTATATTTTTCTAGTCGACCAACATATAGAAGGGTCTTTGTGTTTCCAGGTTTCCTTTCAAGTTTCTCAAATTTTTCGGTGTCCACTCCGTTTGGAATGTACTTGATTTTTTGTTCGCCCAACCCAAATTTCTGCTTCAAAAGATCCCTTTCAAATCTTCCAACGGTTACCACGGTGTCAACTTTGCTAAAGATGTACTTGCCTAGAGAACGATGATAGCACTTTTTGGCTAGGTTTAGCCCGATACCCGAACCCATTGTGCTGAAGAGGTATCCTCCGTAATGTGGGGTAAAAACAAGTGACTTTTTTCTGTTTTTCTTAGCTACAGCCGCCGCTAATGCGGGAAAATTAGGATAACCATGTACATGGATTGCATCTATGTTTTTCAGACTTTTTAGGGTATAGTAAAGTTTCGGTGAAAAAAAATAGACATGTTTCGGTGAAAAAGACCTGAATCTGAAGACTTCTATTCCTTCTATCACCTCTTTTCTTGGCAATTGCCCTGAAGGATCGGTGGTGTATACTTTTACATTTACGCCCAAAGCGGATAAACGCTTGGAGATCTCTTTGACATGTGTCTCAACCCCGCCAGTATAGGGATAAAATAGAGGACAAACCTGGACAATTTCCATATTCAATCACAGAAATCGCGTAGAAACTAATTTAGAGATTCGAGAAGCCGTTCATATCCCTGGGCAACTCTGGTCCACGTGTTATCTCTCACTATTCTTTCCGCTTGAGCTACTTTGGTTTTATACTTGTCTGGATCTCGGATATAGTCAACAATTGTTTTTTCGTAGTCTTCTTTTTCTTGGGCTAGCTCGATGAATTGGCCGGCTTGAATTAGCGGTTCAGGTATAGGCGTTGTTATAACTGGCTTGCCTAGAGCAAGATACTCCCAAAGCTTGTTAGGCGCGGAATAGTAGGCGACTGGATGGTTATGATCAAATGGTATGGTGCATATGTCCATGGCTGCAATGTGATCGGGTACTTCGGCATAGGGCACAAATCTTTTTAACCATACTACGTTTTCGCTGATTTTTAATTCTCTTATCTTCTTCCATACTTCCCAAGAGGATTTGGTCCTAAGTCCAGCACCTACTAAAAAAAGTTTTATTTTGTGTTTCTTGGCTAAACTCTTGACGGCTTGGAGTAAAGGAAGCATATTGACCCAAAATTCAATGGAACCTATGTAGCCGATGGTTATGCAATCGGTTAACCCGTACCTTTCGCGGATATCTTCACCGTCGCGTTTGCTGGATAAAAAGTGTTCATCAACCCCATTAGTGAGGATGAAAGATTTTTCTATGCCAACGCTGTTTACATAATCTCGTAAAGCATGAGAACACGTTACAACATTTTTTAAAAGGTGCATTGTGTTTCTTAAAATCTTTTCGAGGAGAAAAGAGACTGTTCTGCCTTTGATTGATTCAAGAGGAAAATAATATCCTGCGCCTGAAGCAGGGAAATAATCAGATAGATCGAATATGCCGATGGATTTGTCTTGTGTAGCCTTCGCGGCTACGTAGCCTGACAGAAGATTTGAGACGACAACGTAATCTACTTTTGTTTTTTTAATTATTCCCCTTATGGTTTCGTAATGAAATGGAGCGTTAGCAAGATAAAAGAAAGCCAATTTTTCTGTCTTAATCCCGCCACACTCGTGCACAACAGTATTAGTTTTGAGCATTTCTTGCGGATAAAAAGGGAACCTCAAAACATGAATTTCGTTCCGTTCGCTCAGCCTCTCAAAAATATGGTGGAGCCTCGAAGGGAAAGGGTGGCCAAGCCAATCTGTCGTCGGCACCACAAGAATTTTCATCATGTCTAATTACCAGATTTTGCGGGAAACTATTTTGGAGATTTCTGAGTCAACCTTTTTTCCATTCTTTTCAATAAGAGTGAAACAGTAGAGACCGTGAACGCTTGAGAAGCGAGCAGGGAGAGAACAATGCCTCCTATTAAGTACATTTCATGGTAAACGCTGAAAAGTAGCAGGTCCCAAAAAGTCCAAGCAAGTAGGAATAATCCTGGAACTAGGAACAAGGATGCCAAACCTGTAAAGAGAAAAACGGGGTTATTCACTCGGCCCATTTTTACTACGCTTCCAAGTATCTGCGGTCCATGCTTAAGTGACGATAACTTTTGTTCACCCTTCCGTTCACGGTATGTTATCGGGATCTCGGTTATACGGTCATTTGCCACCATTTGCGATGCTATTTCAACTTCTACGTCGAATCCGTTTGTTTTTAGTTCCAGCGCCTTGGCTACACTGGTCTTCAGCATGTACATTCCCGAACAGACATCGCTGATATTTGCTCCTAATAGAAGATTAAAAGTTTTTGTAATTAACCAGTTCCCTAAACGGTTAAATTTTGGTATGTTTTCTCTGCCACGCATTCGTGCGCCGATGATCTCATCATAGTGTTCAATGTGCGCCAGAAATTCTTCTGCATCCCTTGGATTGTAAGTTCCATCCCCATCCAGTACTAATACGTATTCTGTGCTGACCATTTCCAACGCAGTTTTTATAGCCCCAGTTTTTCCTTTCCCGTGCTGCACACTCACCTCAGCGCCGTTCTTTTTAGCTATCTCTAGAGTTCCATCTGAGGAATGCCCATCAACGACCAGTATTTTGGCATATCCGCATTCTTTTACTTCTCTAATGACGTCTGCTATTCCATCTCTCTCATTTAATGTCGGAATGACCACGGTTACTTCATTTTTCGGAATCAATTCAAAACCTCCTATTTATTCGAAACAAAGATGACTTCAAACCTTGACAATCAAGAAGCAAGGACATTGAACCAGATTTCATTCCACGCGCAATAATCCACCTGATTAGAATTCCACGCGAACTCGAAATTCCCCGAGTTTTCGTTATAGACCCAGAGCTCAAAAACCATATAGAGATCTTTACCTAACAATGATCCTACGTCTAAATCTATGGTCATGTTGTTTATTTCTAGTTGAGTGATAACTGTCTTGTCTCCCTCATCTTTAGTCTCGATAATTTGCCAGAAGAAAGGCAAATTTTGTTCTTCACCGTTTAACAGGATACGGCGAAACTCAAAGAGCGACTTAGCGGAGCTACTGAGACATTTTTGTGAGTCTGGAAAAAGATGGGTTGTATTTATTAGTTTGACACGTACCTCAACGTACTTTGCTGAGTGCATACGATTATTTATGTAAATGTACCATTGCACAATAGAATGGGCTTGAATGGTTGAGTTGCCATTCGGGTAATAGTCACCTAACTTTCTATCTTTGCCAAGCAAGCCTAATGCCAGAAAAGGTTGCTCACCTGACTTCACAGGATAGATTAAAACTATAAATGGCGAAAAAGCGGCTAATATCAATACTAAACAAAGAAAAATAATCAATGCGCGAAAATCATCCAGCTTCATGTTCAGAATCTTTTTAGCGTTATGCCTTGTATAGAAACACCAAACAACAGATCCAGCGAAACATATTATTGCAGACAGAACTGAGCCGAGAAGCAAAGTAAACCACAAAAACTGACTATTCTCCTTTACAGTCAAATTCGTTAATTTATCGGCTTCCACGACGATGTTTGAACTTATAGAAAGCGAACCTTGAGCTAATTCCATCATAGCTGTCAAGTTTCCAATGTCATTTTGAAACTTGGCTTTTTCCAAAAGGGATGTGGCCAAGTTCAACGAAAGCGTCAAATTTTTAATGTCGGCTCCTAGGCTCTCAGCTTCTAGTATTTTTTCATAAGCCGAAAAGGTCATATCCTCTGCTTGAATGATTAAAGAACTGTCTGTTTCAACATCCTTAGTATAGACCTCGGAGACACATATGGCAAAAATCAGGAAAAGAAGGAAGGAAAGTTCAAGAGATTTCTTGGTCAATTACGTGGTCTCCCCAATACATCATAATAACACAGCAACGACATAATGCACACAACGGACCGCGTCCAAAGCATTGTCAAGATACCGCTGATGCAATACTTTTTAATGTTTTCAGGAATTGATTAAGTCTTCCAATACCTATAGAGGCAGCATTTTTGGGGGTTCTTTACAATCTTTGATTATGTGTCGACAGTCTAAAATTCCGACTTTCCCCCCCAGATAACTCGCCTTTTATGTCTCTGGCCCTTTTTTTCATAATAGGCAGTGATTGTTGCTATTTCCTGATCAACTGCTTTTTTTGTCATGTCAATCTTATTTCTTATCTCAAATTTTTCGAGGGATCTTTCCATCGTCGTTGTTTAACATTTTTTCCAGGATCTGTCCACCATTTTTCAAACGCTCAACTTGTTCCTCTATCTCCGCCCGATCCTTTTCGTAGGATTCATAGAATCTTAGAAACCTTTCTCCTCGTTTTGTGATCATATACTCTGTTTCATCACACTCCATCATACCTGCCCTCATGATATCATCCAGGTATCTCGTTAGTAGTCGATAGCTCAGGTTCGCACCATACATTATTCGCGTCTTCCTAGAAGACCTATCTGCGACTACTTGGAGAATGTCACGCACAATCTCTATCTTACTTCGATATTTGTTCCTGAGGTTTTCTATATCAGACAACAAACCAACACCTACCATTTTTTAACATTTTTTAATTCGGCGAATGCACACCTTCAAAGATTACATTCAAACATCAAACATTTTGAACGAGTCTAACAAGAGTTGCTTCCCAAGAAAGGCTAGGAGGTCAACCCGCTGAAACCTGATGTAAGAGAATGTTTCACTTTGGCTTATTAGCTAAGGACTATACTGTAAAGCATTTCCCGAGTTCAAACCGCCTTGACAATGTTGAAGCCACGGTTTCATTTTTCAAGAAGTACAACGAAGAACGATTAGGAAGAACTGCATTCAGAGAGATGTAGCCATCCTCTTCCGCCTTTTTTAAGCTGTTGAGCCTTCTTAACCTTCTTCTGTTTTTTGGACATTTCCTTTATGCGTTTCGACCTCGGGCTATTTTGGGCCGTTATGTATTCGCGAATGAATTTTCTAACTCCGCCTCTGATCGGGTTAGGATTGGCTCTTTCCATTTCGGTCGGCGAGAGGTATCTCGCCAGAATCTCATCGAATTCAGGGGGCTTGTATTTTCTGGTGGCCATGAGTATTGTTCCTCGGTCCACGAAAAGCCGCTTGTAGGTTTTGTCCGCGATGGATTCAGCTCTAACTTTGTCGTCTATCCTCCGCCACCACATGGCCTTCCATTCTTGTCTGAGTTCCTCAACGAGTTCCCGACTGTTTTTCAACCTATCTTCCATTAGGCAATCCCTCCCTGAAGAGAGCGGATGAGAATCACGCCACATTTCTTTTGTTTGTCATCGCAATGCAGTCAATCTAGATCTTTGCTCGTCATCTTCAGTTACTTCGTGCTCTGTTTCATAGAAATGTTTATTATATGTTGTGAAAAAGATTTCTGAAAGACAATTATAGTATTGATTTCTAGAATTTACTTTAGCTTTCTGAAAGAAAGTATTTTCTGGAAAAAAGTTTCGCAACTTTTATAACCGTAGAAAAGGGAAGATTTGCTAGAAAGGGATGACGAATGAGTAAGGATCAAACCCTCGGCGCGATCATTTTCATTGCATGTCTAGCAATTGGAGTTGGATACGTGATCATGGTGGCCGCTCCAAATGCTGTTAAAGCTGCACTGCCTTGGCTTACATTGAGTGCGGAGCAGATCCAGTTTGGAGCCGTAGCGACTGTAGTGCTTATTGCTTTCTTGGCGATCATGTTCATAGGTGCGTGGATAGGATGGACAATGGCAACAACGCCGCCTCCTAAGCCAATAGCAGAACTGGAAGCCGAGACTTCTGAGACCGTTAAACAAGAACAAAGCGCGGCGTGAAGTCTTCTTTTTTGGGAACTAGTTGCTTTCTGGATACAGATGTTGGCTAACGGAAAAGACAAAGGCAGTGATCTTATTTATAGAAGATTTTTTACTAACATTTATATGGAGATTCCCCTCAGTAGTTAGTGCAATACGGCGGGGAAGGCTTTTTTGAAAGACAAACCTAAGCGGCGTTTCCTTCAGCGAACTAGAGCAGATATCATAGCATGCATACTACAGAATTCGAACGAAACCTCAAGGAAGACGCGGCTTATCTACAAATGCAACCTAAGCCTGTCCCAGTTCAACATTTATGTGGATTGTCTTATCGATGGAGGACTACTTAACAGACACGTAACAGAGAGCGGGACGGAGTTCTACGAAACAACTGGGAAGGGAAAAGGTTTCCTGAAGGACTATGAAAAGATTAGAAAGATTATGGACAAAATGTATATGTAATCGGACGAAACAGATTGCGCATTCTTACCGTGTAGGAATCTTAAACAGGTTGTGCATCCAAGGGTTCAGTCGGGCTTTCTGTCCGATTTCATCGATTTCTAGGAAGTATTTTTTCAAGAAGCCCATAACGTCCTCGACTTCTGCTGGCTTCAGGCTCTGATTCTTCATAAGCATGTACAGTTCGCTCATGTCGATCCATTCTTCACTCGTCATTCTTGTGCTCAAGTGTTCGCAGAGGTCATCGATCAACGCTTAGCCCCTACGAAACATCTTCATCATAATATAAATAGTTTGAGAATACTCTTTATAGATTTCTAAGCTGTATTTTTCACAAAAAGTCTCCTTCGAGAATTGAACCCAAAGGATAAAAAATGGGTTAACCGGTTCCCTTCTTTTTAGCTTTTTTGGGGTCGCAAAATTGACCGGAGATGCTCGAAACTGGTCTGAGATAATATTCTGAGATATCCAACTGTGTTGGTGTAGATTTTATTGTGGTTCCGATGACTCTTTCGTCTGTGAATCACGTTGACGCATAAAATAGATGAGATGCTAGAGTTCCTAGCCTTGGACGACAACGCCCATTCTATTAATGAGGTCTCAGCGGCGTTGGAGATTACACCGAAAATCTGTGAACACATAGCGGACTTCTTGGCTAAATATGATTTCGTCCTTTTCAAACACTCAAGTATAAAAATAAATCCGGAAAAGAGAGACTTCATAACAGCTTCTTCGGGAAGAAAAAGATCTTCTCGGATCATGACTTCTGTAGTATCTTTGCCTTCTCTGCAGAAATAATCAGGAGAAACCGAAAAAGGATCCAAAAATGTGCCTCTGGCTGAGCTCAAGTCACTTCTGTGCCAGTGATCACTATAGAGAAGCTAAAACCATTTACCCCGCTTGTGCTATTTGACACTGTCAAAGTGAAAGTGACCGGCGCGACTTCATTCGGTTCAATCTGTGATCCAGCATAATCCCACGTAAGACCTAGATAAGTAGTAGCGTTTTCCGGGTTCCAGCTTTCTGTGACAAAGCTTAGCCTCAGAGGTATGTTGCCTGTGTTATTGACATAGAGTGTAACATCCTTTGAAGCACCGGGTTCTAAGAAACCCCAATCGATTGAAGAAACTTCGTTGATGCATTCATTTTCCAGGTAGATGTTGATGTTGGGCGACTTGACGATCCCTGTATTTCCAAAGCCTAAGCTGCTCGCAAGCAAACCGTAGATCGATTGCATGTTCACTATGACCAAAGCAACAGCCAAGATTGTAGCAGCGATGCTTGCTAGCTTCTTTGGTTTCAGGTCTTCATTCTTCGCGTTCATGATACTTTTTGAGCCTGCGTCGATATAAAATAGTTAAGAAGTATTGACATTATCTTAAGAATACTGTTCGCAAATCAGTTTTTGCCCGGTTTCGGGTTTCAGCGAACCATGGCACATGCTTTTTGGATGGAGTTTCTCTCAAAAAACTTTTTAATATGGTTCAGCAGTCTATATATTGCTGCCGAGCTGTTGGTTAACCGTTTCGGGCAGCATATCCCGCGTTCAATTGGAAACGTCGGGGAAGAGAAGGATGCGGAAGTCATGAGGGGAAAGGTGAATTTGTCGAATCACTGGATTCCAGCGATACTGCTCTTGGTAACAGTTGCTAGTACTGTTGCCGCCAAGCCTATATTATCTACCATTTAACAGTTCTTGGCGCAGAGCAGTCTAAGGTTATGCTTTGGGAGTGGAGCGTTGGGGAGAAGAAGGATTCTTTTGATTATGCCATCGGCATGTTTCCATGCGCTAGGACAGTTGACGAGAACGTTACCCACGGCATACAGTGCGATGATACATCGCCTCACACGTGCTCCATAAGGATCAGCAGCATAACATTCGCCGCCAATGTCGCGCAACTATGCATAATCATTTACGACGGATCTAGCGTTGTTCTGGAAAAAGCGTGGAGCGACTTCTCATCGTTTCCGACAAGCTGGGAGCCGTTCACTCTGTCCGCTGGCAAGAAATACTCGATCCAAATAGAGATAGCCATCTCTCCAGATGCTGTAGGCTCCAGCGCGATAGCAATCGACCTGAGAACCGATTAGCCCTGCTAGCACCATCCGGCGATGAACTCTGTCCAATCTGTTTGTCTTTCGTTAATTGAGTGGTTAATCTGAGAAAACCGAAGTGCCATCTTGGAGAGACGTAGGTCAATTTAATTGGTCTCGATACTATGCCCGTTACTGTTGGACCGTGGATGGGTTTTAGATTAAGCATCTGCCGATCTGTTCTACTGGTGTTCGCTTGGAACCAGTGGGTTAAGAAGAAGAAAATGCTAAAAAGGGTCAGATGCATCATTCAAAAGGGTGATCTGGTTGAGAAAAGTTGAAACACCAATAGTCCTCGTAAACTTCAAAACATATACAGAAGCCACAGGAGAAAGAGCCGTCAGACTCGCCGAAGCCGCAGAGAAAGCAAGCAAAGAAACAAACATCTGCTTCGGCGTTGCACCCCAATTCGTTGACATATCGACAATTGTGCGAGTCGTTGACATACCCGTCTTCGCACAGCACATAGACCCGATAAAGCCGGGAAGCTCGACGGGGCATGTGCTCCCTGAATCGGTGAGGGAAGCCGGCGCAGTGGGCACATTGGTCAACCATTCGGAAAGGCGGCTTAAGCTCGCCGACATAGATGCTGTGATAACGCGGGCGCGTGAACTCGGCTTGGTATCCGTTGTGTGCACGAACAACAGTGCGGTAAGCGCTTCCGCTGCAGCTCTGAAACCAGACATGATTGCTGTGGAGCCCCCTGAACTGATCGGGTCGGGAATCCCCGTTTCGAAATCCAAACCCGAGGTCGTCACCAGCACAGTTGATCTAGTGAAAAAGGTCAGTCCAGACGTTGTGGTCCTCTGCGGCGCGGGCATAACGAACGGCGAAGATGCCGCAGCTGCACTGAAGCTAGGAACAGAAGGAGTGCTCGTTGCAAGCGGCATAGTGAAAGCGAAGGACCCACACAAAGTCATGCTTGAGTTTGCAGAGGCAATGACTAGAGCCTAGGCAAGAGGCACCCTCTCTTGAAAGTCGGAATAGACTGCGCCCTCTGCCTCTTCCATCGGGGCTACATGGAGATTCTGGAGGCAACTGAAGACCCAAAGGTGAGGATGGAGGCTCTCCGTTTGTTGTTGCAGCTTCTCGCCGAAAACTTCGAACCATCCGCAGTCCCGTCCGTAATCGGGACCAAGAGGGAAAGAATGATAAAAGAGGTCACGGGGAACCCGGATCCATATGCGGAAAAGAAACAGATATGCAACCGTGAGTCAATGAAGGCGCTTCCCTTTGCTGAGGAGCTGATTTCAGCCGAAAAAAATGCTGAGTCAAGGTTCAGAAAGGCATGCCTAAGCGCAATCGTGGGGAACCTCATGGAGTTCCACATCCCGGGGCATGAGTTCTCATTCGGCGACATCAGGCGGCTAATTGTCGACGCCGAGAAAGACTTGGTCATTGACGACATTGCCGAGGCATTCAAGCTCGCGCGGGATGCTTCGCTGATCGTTTACCTCACGGATAACGTTGGAGAGATCGCCTTTGACACCTTGCTCGTGAAGGAACTGAAGAATCTCGGGGCGAAGAACAAGGTTGTTGTCGCGGTCAAAGGCGAACCCGTCCACAACGACGCCACAATTGAGGATGCGCTTTATGTGGGCATGGACAAGGTTGCAGATGAGCTGATTGCTGTGGGAACAGGTGCCATGGGACTGATCCCTTCCGAATGCAGCAGAGAGTTCATGGACTTCTACAACTCAGCCGACCTCGTTGTCTCCAAAGGCATGGGTTACGCTGAAACTTTGACAGAACTCAACCTTAGAACGCCGCATTTTCTGCTGTTGAGGACAAAATGCATGAACGTGGCAAACTACTTCAAGGTAGAAAGAAACAAGAACATAGCCAAGCTGCTGTTGCCAGACAAAACAAACTGAAACGAAGCCAATCAACGAGGTTCCTCCCGAAAAGGTCGCTGACAACCATCTTTTTATTAGCGCGAGAACCTTAGAATAGATAGAAGCAGGACAGACAAAAATTGTTGACCAAGCTCAAGAAGACGGTTCAAGGCTGGCTAACAGCCGAGGCACATGCAATGCAAGGGATCGGGTTCACGCCTAACATGGTCAGCGCCATCGGCGTGGCACTCGGCGTAGCCTCAGGCTCGGCGTACTGGGCAGCAGGAACCACGGCTTCAGAGCCTAGCGCATATGTGTTCTATGTCTTCTCAGCCGTTCTCCTCTTGCTGGTCTCAGGTTTGTGTGACGCCTTGGATGGTATCCTAGCCCGGCTCTCGGGAACGGTTTCCGTTGCCGGCGGATTTTTGGATTCTCTGCTTGACCGATATGTTGAAGCAGCTGTTTACTGCGGCTTGATCCTCGGCGGACTATGCGACACTGGCTGGGGACTCTTAGCCCTGATCGGTTCGTTGCTGACGAGCTATGTTAGAGCTAGGTCCGAAGCAGCGGGAGTTCCGATGGAGACGATCGGCGTGGTTGAAAGGGCTGAAAGGCTTCTCATAATAGCCGCCGCAAGCATCATCAGCTTTTTCTGGTTGGACGCCTTGAAATGGAGCATAATAGTTCTGGCTGTGGCGACAAACTTTACAGTGCTTCAACGTGCGGCTTACTTCCGTAGAAAGGTTGTCTCACAGCAGAAGAGTCAATGAGTTAGGCTGGGCTGCCTCTCGGCTCTTTGTTCGAAGTCTCAGCGTTTGCTCCTATATCTTCGTTCGTCTTTGGCTCGCACTTTAACTATGCCGCGGTGCACGGCACATGAAATGCAATAGTATGTGGTGTCGAACCGGCTTGGGAGAAAGGCGCCTTTTTCACGTAGTTCTCGGGCTAGGACGGGGTCGACAAGGGAGACCCTCCGCGTGGACTTCTTCGCCTTGTCTCTTGGAACCATCGCTCCGCATCCCGCACACTGCACGAGCTGACCGCTTCCCTTCTGCCCCTTCGCGCGTCCTCTGCTTTTGCGCTTGAACGGCATTAACATACATCCTCTGCATTTCTGAGCATACGAGTTTGGAAGATAAAAGAAGAGCAATGCATTATTATATCTTACGTTTTCGTTCTACGCCGCGTTCGACGTCTGGTCAATGCAATCTTTACACATGACGAGAACGGACACTTCTCAAGGTTGAACTGATAATTTAGGATTAGGGCGGCAGCTTTGTCTCACGGCGGATTGAAACCAAAGGAGAAAGTGAAACCGGCGATAGGCATGACCGACACTTGTGTTCGAATCTGTGCCAATGAGAGCTCACCAGAAGATTGCCTACCGTTTAAATATGCTCCTGAGCTTTATGATTCTGACAACCAAACATGTTTGACATCGTCACAGTGGGACATTTCGCACTTGACCTCATAAAGTTGCCCACACGTTCCGAGGCTAAGATGAGCCTAGGCGGGCCGCCGACGTACACTTCGCTTGCCGCGAGAAGACTCGGCGCGGACGTATCAGTCATATCAAAGATCGGCGAAGACTTCCCGCTAAAATACGGGCGCCGGCTCAGAAGGCAGGGCGTAGACCTCTCGGGACTGAAAAGAATCGAGGGAACTTTTACCACAAGTTTCACTTTGAACTATGAAGAGAGTGGAAGACGGCATCTCATCCTGAAAAACAGGGCTCCGCTAATAGAAGCAGAAGACATACCCGACCGCATTGAGACTAAAGCTGTACACATTGCGCCGATTGCGAACGAGATCTCACCCAGTGCCCTAGTTAGACTACTGAGCCAGGCCAGTTTGGTTTCGCTTGACCCTCAGGGTTTCCTGCGCCATTCTGGTGAAGACGGTAGCGTTCGTCTCTGCAAGACGGCGATGCCTGAAATTCTGGAAAGAGTTGATGTTTTCAAGTCTTCGCTTGAAGAGATCAGAGTGCTGACAGGCAGATCAGATGTCCTAGAAGCTCTAAGGCGCATCAGCAAGTATGGGGCTAGAGTTGCGATCGTGACGAAGGGCGGGGAAGGCTCATTGCTCTACAATAATGGCAGAGCCTACAGGATTCCAGCGGCCAAGCCAAGAACCGTTGTTGACACGACTGGCGCAGGCGATGTCCTGATAGGCGCGTTTCTAGCCGAATATGTCCATGGGGAAGACCTCGTCTGGTGTGGATGTGTCGGTTCAGCGTCAGCATCCTTTGTCATCGAGAAGCCGGGTCCAAGACGGTTCGGCAACAGAAAAGAAGTCTACGAGAGGGCTGTACAAGTCTACGAAGAAACCTGCGTCGTCAAATGAAACTACAAGGGCGCCCTCTTTTTTTTTATCCTCGGAACAGCCTCCAGAATTGTGTCCCGTCAGAAGCCGCAACAAGAGCTTCAATGTTTTTTCATATTCGTACGATTAGAAACACGTTCTAGTCCTTCGTTCAAGTGCTTCCATCTGAATCTTGAATGTCTTACGTTTAGGGTAGCTGGAGTTATAGGGGAAGAGATTTAC
This sequence comes from uncultured Candidatus Bathyarchaeia archaeon, assembly GCA_964513245.1. GTDB lineage: Archaea > Thermoproteota > Bathyarchaeia > Bathyarchaeales > DTEX01 > CAZELO01. The sequence goes on from CAZELO010000007.1 coordinate 23,778, forward strand.
ATTCTTTTTGGGAAAACCTGAAATGGGGTAGACATCCATGAGGTATGGGTACTGTTTTTGGTATGAGGACGGTGATATCTCGTCAATACCTTCTCAAGTTAAGGAGCTGAAACTTGATTTTGCAGAGATCGCTCTGACCTATCCTTGGCCTGACATGGTTCCTCGAATTGAGATACAGAGAACAAAGAAGAAACTAGCCGACTTGGACGTCAGGTTCGCTTTTCATGCTCCTCTGGAAGGCCTCTTTCTTTTCAATCCGAGAAATGAGATTGCGAACGCGGCGATCAAGATACACAAGAAATGCTTGAAATTCTCGGCGAAACTGGAACCGTTCTATTACAACTTTCATATCAAAGCTGATCCTACAACACTGCACATCAAAAGCAAAGACATTGCTCTCAGGAGATGTCTCAACGGACTGGACGAGATCACAAAGTTAGCCCGCGAGCTGAATGTGAAGCTGATTGTGGAAAACAGTTCAAGCACTGGCTATCTGGTTCCCGTACAGGAACTTCTCGAAAGGGGTATTGATCTTAATCTGGATGTTGGGCATTAGTTCAAGGGTGGAAGAGGATACGAGGAACTGAACGATTTTGTGAGAGACATCAAAAAGAGATATTGTGCCAGAGAGCCTCTTCAAAGCCAAGAGGCTGACCAACATAATGCTGGGCAGCTGCTAGATATTGACTGTTCTTGATGTGTCTTCCCACAACACTACAATACTATTGGGAACGTGTATAAAGACAATGCCATTCAAGTATTTTGTCCATTCTGCAGAACAACATACTGCTCACGGCACGCATCAGACATTGATTTTAACTGCAAAGATTGCCATAGAAAGTTGGCATCGATGTAATCAATACTCGTTATGCTCTAGTTCGCTAGAGAGGATAATCAAGTAAGAATTCTTTGGGGATTCTTCCGAAAGACATAGAGGGATACGGAACCAGATCGATGGGTGAGCGCTAGATGAGTCTACCGCCGAGCTGAAACACCGTCTGACTTGAACTTATTAGAGTGTGTTAAGATGGAAGTGTTTCAAGTTGATGACAAGATTTTTATTTCTAAGGCAAGTATTAATGATTTGATCGAGCGGTGGAACGATGTGTTATCATCTGATGCCCAATCTTACTCACGTGTTCTCAGCTGGGTTCTGAAGGTTCACTCTGATGCTTTGGTGGCTATTGCCTCTGAGATCGCTCCCTTCTTAACAACCAGACTTGGAATAAATGAAGAGACGCAAGAGCTATTCATGCCCACATCGACTTCAGACAATCTTTACGAAGCAAATATTGACAGTCTTCTCTTAAGAACACCCCTGCTGAACCTACCACGGAATTATTTTGAGATTTTGATTGAAGCAAAAAAAGGCGTCGATATTCAAACCGCTGATCTCGAAAGAATCAAAAACAAGGTTGACGAGGCTCTGAGGAGTATTGTTTCTACGAAGGATGCAGCGGAGGCTCTGTGGAAAGCAGCGTTGCCCCTAAGTAACGTAGAGTCCAATTTTGCCAAACTTAAAAAGACTGACGCGGTAACAAAAGTCGGGGATCTAAGAAAATTCGAGAAGGCCATTGAAGATTTCAAAAAGAACATTGGCAAACAAGGCTTGAATCGATTTACTCAAATTGACCCATCTCTCTGGGAAGATAGAGCTAAAGGACACAAAATAGACATATTGGATATAGAGACAAAGAGTGCCTACTATCAGTATCCTTGTTTGAACTGGCATCCACTGAACATTCACACAGATCTTGAGAGGATGGTAATACCCTTCTTCCGGTGTTTGGAGAACATAGAGGACCTATATCTTGGATGTAGAGACCTTTTCGAGAAATGCAAGGGTTCTTCAGGGTTCATGAGGGGACCTCCAAAAGAGTTGGCTGAAAAAGCAGCCGAGGCATTAAATGACTTCAACGTCTGCTATGGTGGTCTAGCGTTCTCTTATGACTATTCGCACAGGATGTTCATGCGCGCAAAAGACATAGAACAATATGACATAAGGAGAAAAAGAAGTCATAAGACGATGAAAGAGGTTGAACAGCTTATTAAGAAGGGAGATTTGAAGAATGCGGAAGAGATTATCATGCAGATCTATGAGACAATTTCTTGGTTAAATGACGTTAGACTTTACAAAGTATGATAGCGATCAATGAGGAGAAAGGTGCAGGCATTTGCTTATTATGAGCTATCTACTTTTTTATGAATCTAACGGCATCTTATTGTTAGTTTAAGTTCTTCCACGCTTTTATTAAGGTCTACGATGTCGCCAATCGCTTCTATTACTTCAATAGGAATGTCAACTAGTACGCTTCTGAATCTCCTGAAACAGATTTAGATCGTCATGTAGATTCAGTAAGGAACGTTGTTTTCTGTTCTTCTCAGAAATTCTTTAGCCGTTCATATCTTTCGAGAAAATTTTTTCCCCTCTCAGTTATGTGAAAGAATTCTCTCCCACTTGTATTGATGGCTGTCAACAGCTCACCAGAATCCAAATATTCCAAGTATTTCTGGAGCTGATCATAGCTAAGGTTACATCTATATAATATGCGTGTCTTGTTTACAGGTTTACGGCAGAGTGAAAGTATCTCGTGAATGATCTCTAGGCGCCCTCTTTTTGCGAAGGCTGGTCCGATTATGGAATTTTCTTTTCCCATTTCAGGCACCGTCAAGAGGAATTAAGGTTTTATGAATACTGATCACAAATCCACAGATTTAATGAAATGCTTTTGAACACTCTGTTCAAACACTTGTACAGTAAATGGTCGGATGGAAAACCTTGAAACGGCAAGAAGAAAGGATTTTCGAATGGGTTTCCTTAGGATGGGAATTTAGCCATTTGGTCAATATCTACGAAGCCCACTTACATATTAGGGCTTTGAGGATTAAGTCAGTCCACGAGTGAAGTTTGGCTAGGTCATGGTCTAAATAATAAGGCTTCCTCATCAATCAAGGTCTCCAAAGTCAATCAATCGCCTATTTTGATTCTTGGAACATCACCCATGCGCTCAAAACTTGTCCAATTCTTTGGGTTTTTCCTTGTCTGGCTAACGAAAAAGCCTTTATTCATAAGGAGCAATCATTTATCGTTTATTTAATTACGCTCATTCCCTCCTATGTAAGAAAGAGGTGAATGAGAAAGGTGGCTAATAGATTATTTTGTTAGTCAACTAACCTTTTATCATCATTATTACTTGTTCCAGATCTATCCCGTCTCATGGAAACATATCAATTCTTACAAAGCATCATCTCCATTTTTCTCTTTCATTTCTCAAGTATTTAGCAAGCAGTAAAGCCTCTTCATTGATCAAAGTGTCAAATGTATGGCTTTTGCCATATTTGTCTCTTGAAACTCCGACTTTACGTTCAAAAAGCAAGTTTAGAGCCTCAGCTAATTCGTTAGTTCAAATTCGCATAGGTGAACCCTTTTTCCCATTTTGAGGCGCATCACAAGTTTCGTTACCGCATGTTTCACAATTAAGTGGATTCTCAGTTCTCTTCAACACAGTCCCTTTCACTCATTCGGGCTTGATAATTCGCCGCGCGTGACCCATGTCTGGCACCTTCGTGAAAATGAGCAAAATCCGTGGGTAGCGGTTTGTAAGGGTAACATGAAAGCAAGGAACATTAGATGAAAAAACAGGGTGGCGGTGAACATCAAGACTGGAGATTCGCTCGACAAAGGAGTACACATTGTAGGAACAGAAACGGATTGAGGGACTACGATTGATTGGTGATTTATTTTCTCCCAGTCTTTTTTTCCTCGTCCATTTTGAACATGTGGCAAAGCACATCGTAAAGTTCTCGTCCGCCTTCAACGGTTGTGAAGAGCGTTTTCTCAGCTCTCAGCACTTCTCTGGCTGTCTCGCAGGTTCTTCTCCACTCCACTTCCTGCCACATTATCCTGTAGTTTTTGAATTCGATCCAGGCGCGTAGGATCAACACCAGAAACATGGCCGCAGTTACCGCCAGATTCAGTAGGTAGATTTCAAGCAGGTCCATGGGCTCTGTTTCACCTCCAAACGACTCTTAACCATTATCCGAAAACCCATATAAAGGAACACCTTAAAATCGGAAAGCCCTTTAAGGTTAATAAAGCTCTATTTGATTTGTTTCCTTATCATTGGATGGTAAGAGGCTGATCAATATGGGAAAAGTCGGCAAGGGCGCAAAATGCAGTGTCGAAGGATGCGGGAAGGAAGCCTTCCGTTCGCTGAATGTGGATAAAGTGATGGACGCAGGTTTGAAAGTTCAAGGTACTAGGCGGGCGTACCTCTGCAAGGACCACTACAAGCAGTACAAGAAATCAGCCAAGAAAGAGAAGACTCTTGATAGATGGCGTTACGGGGCACCGGGAGCACATTCCAGCCAGACGCAATCTAGACTCTGACACTCAGCCTATCCACTCTGCGGTTTCAGTTTCGCTCGCTTTGCCTTTTTCGGTTCTTAGGTTTGCCCGAGCGCCCATTACATCGTAGATTCTTTCAGCAAAATCGGCTCCATATTTGCAGCCATGCATGAACAGTTTCGAAGGAGCTGACAAGGCTATTGCGGTGTTCAGTCCTCCAGCTCGTTTTATTGCTGGGACAAAGAGACGTTGAACCCATTCTTGGTCGTCATCAGGGTTGAACCCATTTAGGTCGGCAACTGTTGAGTTGACCCCGTCAGCCAGTCCTCGTGCCAGCATGCACCAGAGTCCAGCCTCGCCTAAGCCGACTAGGTTGATTCTGCTCGAACGAACTGTTCCTTTGAGAGAAGCGATGCCGGTTAAGATGTCTTGAACCCGTTCAGAGGTGTCGGTCCTGTTGTACGTCGTGAAGTGCCTGACATTCTTTCCCCGCTCCAATATGCCTTCAACGCTCAAGTACTCACCAGTTGCGAAACAATCGATCAGAAGGACCGTTTGACCCAGCCCCGCGATCCCCTTAACAAGAGCGTGAACTTCCTTTTTCTTAGGGTCCAGCAGAGCTCCCTTGCCCTTTTCGTGGACTATCAATGTGGCGGCGCCAGAGCCACTTCTTGAAGGCTCAACTTTGAAGGCTGGAACACAATCCCCAAAGCCCCTTCTGCCCATGCTCAACCTTTTTATCGTCAGCCCATCCAGTTTGGTTCGTTCAGAGGTGGATGCTTCAACTTCCTCTGATCTGGGCTGAGCAACCTGCAACGAGTGCCTGTAGATTTCGCCCAAAATTTCGCGGCGCCTCGCAAGTTCTTTTTGCCTCTTAGGGTCCAAGTTTCCCAGATGCTCTTTGGCTTTTGAGATGAGATAGTCTCGTAAGACATCTGCGCTTATTCCGGTGTCGGGCAGAGGCACCCCGTAGAAGACCATTAGTCTATCAGGGCTTTCGGCTCTGAAGGGCTGCTCGCGAGAAAAGTTCGCATCCTGTTTTCCGAGTAGCCATCTGGCGAACCATGAGTAGACGGCTTCCCTGCTTTGCCTGTTGTAGTTGTGACCCGCATCCACGAAGGCATAGCTGACTTTCTCCGCGGCGCCGAACAAGCTGTATATTTCACGGATGGCGGGATACTCGCATGTTGGCGTATTCCTTGTCCAGTCGCCTCCTGCTGAGACCAAGAGGAGAGGTCTCGGCGCAGCTAAGGTAGCGATTTCAACGTTGAAGGTTTCAACCCTGAGCCCCGGCGGGTTCTCGCATAGACAACCGCCTTGGTAATGAGCTGAAACCATGCAGACAGGCGCTGCCGCGGAGACTCTGTCGTCGACGGCTGTCAGCAGAAATGTCTGGGTCCCGCCGCCTGAAGCTCCTGTGCAGCCGATACGGTCTGGGTCAACCATGTCGAGGCTTTGAAGAAAGTCCAGCGACCGTATGCTATTCCAAAGTTGGAGTCCGGCAAGGCTTATTCCCCACAGCTCGTCAGTTTTCTCTGAGCCGAAGTCATGACCTATCTGGAAACTGTCCACGTAGCCAACCATGTCATACGAAAAAACAACGTAGCCTTGCCTTGCGAAGTTTATGCAGCGCCCCGGAACAGACGCCCGTTCCGAATCCTCTAGCCTCCCACATTTCCCGTGACCATGAGGACATAGGACCGCTGGAAAGGGAGGAGTCTTGCCGAGGGGCGTGTATAGGTTGCCCGTAACGAAGAAGCCAGGGTAACTCTCGAAATAGGCTTTTTCCACGGCGTAGCCGGCTCGTTCTGTCCTTCCGAAGATCCTAGGGTTCAATGGGGTTCGGTCGGGCATAGGCCACAGTCCGCAACACGCAAGGATATGCCGACGGAGATATTCAGCTCTTTCTAGCCATTCTTTTCTGCTTTCGTAATGTGGCATATCGTAATGCAGGTTCTCGTCTCGTATGTTACAGGCTCTGGCATCTCTTGGCCTTACGGCATGTTCCGGCATAGATAACGATGCCTCCTAGACTTTTAGTCCATAGGGAACCTTTGGGTTATCGTAGAACCTGCTGCTTGGCAATTTCGATTGCTTCATTTTCAGTCATCAGCCCCCTCTTCAGCAGTTCTCAGAAAGCTTTCCTCAGTTGATGTAAGTTCCACAGAAGGTTCTCCGTGATGCGGCTTCAGACTCGTCTCTGTCAAAGAATTATAGGTGTTGGCATATAACCTTATGGTGCTCAGGCTCTTCCAGTAATCTATCGTTGCGTTTTTCGCTTGGAACCCAAAAAAGGCGCACATTCATCAGCCTACCACTGCTTTTTGGAGGAAGAGCCAACCATTTGACAGTGACTGTCAATTCGAAAAAATTATTGTCTGTCAAATGAGTATGAAAGGCTAAATCTCATTTGCCTCACGGATTAGGTCAGCCCAGTTCTTCGGTTCCTTGACTATCGCATTATATGTTTTTTTGACGCCGCTAACTATGGTCTTTTCTTTCTCAGAATCTAGACTGCAAACCTCTTTCAGTACAAAGTCTACGCCGCGGGGATAAACATCCTTCGCGAAAACCTCGTCTCTCGGATAGAGCCTTCCAGTTTCATCCTTTCCCCGGAAGAGCATGGCGGCAGCTACGCCCAGAGTTGTGAAAGGCGCATGCACGCCGTGTTTTGTGTCTAGCAGCAATGCTCCGATAAGCCTGTCGTTTCTTGAAAGTTTGCGGGGCAAGTCTCTTCCGACCCGAAATATGGTGTCCCCGAGCGCCTTGTTGTTGAACCTTCGGAGCAGGTCATTTATGTGTTCCCCGATGTTCTCTTCATTGAATTCTGAGGGGTACTCAAGAATCAACGCCTTTCCCGATTCCCACATTGCTGCCTCAGCTGCCTCCCGAACCCGTTTGTCGCCCACGGCTTCCCATATGTAAGTCATTGCTGGATCAGTAATGTATCCCAAATATGCAGTTACGGCGTGCCCCAAATTATGCACAAAGAGCTTAAGATCCACATAAGCCGCCATGTTCTCTTTAGCTTCAAGCCCTCTGACCTTTGGGACGCCTGTTTTGAAGCCCTTCTTATCAGCGATTATCTTGTTGTACGCCTCAGCGAACAGCAGAAGCGGGTCCTCTTTCCTCTGTTCATCAGTCATCATGGGAACCATCTTCCCTATACTGGTCTCAACAAACCCAACCAAGGCGTCCAACGGATAGTCTTTCGGCAGGTAACCTGACAAGCCTTCTCTGAATATGGCAGAGGAATTTCTCACATTTTCACAGATAATAACATCTATCGGACCCCTCCTAGTTTCACGCCTTTTGACAAGGCCTTTAGCTAGATTCGGATAGATGTACCTCAGGTTCTCAGGTCCAACCGCCGTGGCCACCATGTCCGCTGTGGCTATTTCATGAGCCACTTTTTCGGCGTCTCTGCCGTGTACTGCCCGCACGTTCTCGACCCATATGGTCTCGGGGTTTATGTCCCTTACTTCGATTCTGTACTTTCCGCGTTCGTTCAAAGCGTCAATGACCGTGTCCACGATGTCGACGAAGACTGCCTCGTATCCCGCACGCGAAAAGAGCTGCCCAACGAGGGAACGCCCGATGTTTCCAGCTCCGAAGACAACTATCTTCTTCATGAAGCCTCCCTCCGATATCTTCCTAAACTTGCGTCTCAAAGTTCCCTCTCTAGGAAACTCCGCTCTTTGATCAGGTTCCAGTCTTCTATGTCGAAGAGCGGGCACCGCACATGGGGATAGATCACGCCTTTTCCGTCGATCTCCTGCTGTTTGACGGCTTTTATGAGCGAGAACACTGCATCGAGGCCACCGCATTTTACAACATAGTTGCCCGGGTCAATCAATCCCTCAGCAATCATCTCAAGTGTTCTAGCAACATCCGATGGATCGCTTCCGCTAGAGCCCACAGCCGTAACCCCGTCGTAGTGGATTCTATGCGTGTCAAGCTGAATCATTCTGTTCTTGTAGGGCGTACCCCCGAAGAAGCATGTAACGCCGCCCCTAGCCAAATATCCGAAAGATTCCTCCTGAACCTTCGCGATGCCTAGGGCAACGATCACATCATCAGTCCCTCTTCCGACCGTTTCCCTGTCAATTACCTCTAACAGCCGATTTGGCTCCGTGAAAATCATGGGTATGCCCTTACTCGCCGCTTTCTTTTGGAAGATTTCTCTCGCCCTTTCCCGTCTCATATCCAGCATCTCAGAAACTATGATCTTGCTCGGGCGATAGCTCATAGCCACCTCAATGTGCATAAGACCCATGGGTCCAGCTCCAATTATGAGCGTGACGCCACCTCTTTTAGGTCCAACCACGGCTTTTCTCGCCGCAGTCGGGCTGTTTTTCAATATGTGCACCATCCTTTCTTGGGCAGCGACGACACATGAAAGAGGCTCAGCCAATGCCGCGCCGAAATACGGGATCTCTCCTTTGGGAAAAGGAAGCAGGCAACCTGTCTCTATGGCCTCTTCCGGAATCAGCACATATTCGGCGAATAAGCCGGGCAACGTGTAACCAACCGCGATCTTAGTTATTCCCTTGGCGTTGTCCCGGTAGCGCTCTCTGAAGAACCGCGGTCCAGTTGGCACTGCAGGCTGAACTGCAAACCTTTGGCCGTTCCGGTATTTTTCCTCCAGTTTCCTTCCAACTTTGACGATTGTGACTGAGCCTTCATGCCCTATCACTGTGGGATGCTTGGTGATGTCGTATCCATACATTAAAGGGTGTTCGGGTCCCTGCGCTATGAGTTTGTTGTCGGATGCACATACCATTGCAGCGTCGACTCTGGCCAGAAGCTGGTTGTCTCCGCATTCTGGAACCGGGATTTCTGTCAACTTCAGGTTATCTTGGCCTGCACCTGAGAGAACCAGAGCCTGCATAGTATCAGGCACCTCATAATTGTGTGGGATTTTCAGATAACTTTCCGTCCTAGTCATTCAGGCGTGTTCATCTCCTTAGTGTCGTCCTCTTACGAACTCCCACTTCGTAATCTTGTGAAGCCACGTATTTAATATTTTCAAGATCTGCTTTGAAGCTGATAGACAATGCCACTCGCCAATTGTAAGAAGGCGCGCACTCGGGGAGAAACAGAAGGTGAAGCCTTGGAACACATTTGTGCGTATTATATTCCAGATCTTAAGAGCCAAAAAATGTGCATTATTTATTACAGAGACTCGTATGTTTTTACAGTGCAGTCTGGAGAAATAAGCATGAACTCAAGAGAAAGAATGCTTGCAGCCATATACCACGAGAAGCCTGACCGCGTCCCCACAGACATATGGGCAACTCCAGAGGTGTGGGACAAGCTTAAGCAACACTTCGGGTCGGATGTTGAGGCAAGGAAGATGCTACACATCGACGGAATCGCCGAAATTAGACCAAAATACGTTGGTCCCCCTCTGCCATCCGTTGCAGCGGATGAGACTGTGGATTACTGGGGAATTCGCACAAAGAAAGTGAGTTACCCCACAGGCACATATAACGAGATGACCTGTAATCCCCTCTCTGAAGCCAAAAACATAGATGACCTGGACCGTTATAAGTGGCCCCAAGCAGACTGGTTTGACTACTCAGAAACGCAGAAGGCGGCTAAAGCCGGCCGCAAAGACCATATCGTTATGTCTGGGGATATGGCGCTATTTTTTGACCATAACAAGCTGCGAGGGCTAAAGGCATCTTTGATTGATCCTCTGATTCGCCCCGAATTCACGCATCACCTTTTGGATAATATAGCTAACTTCCTGTATGAGCAGCAAAGTCGCATGTTTGAAGCCTGTGACGGGCTCATAGATGTTACGATGGTGACTGACGATTTCGGCACCCAGCATGGACCCATGATGAGCATTGATGTCTTCCGCAGATTCTACAAGCCGCACATGCAGAGGTTCATAGATCTAGCGCACAGCTTCGGACTCAAGGTGTTCCACCACGACGACGGAGCAATACGCCCCTTCCTCCCAGAACTGATAGAGATGGGTATAGAGATTCTTAACCCCGTCCAGTGGGCCTGCCCCGGAATGGAGCTAGAGGGATTGAAAAGAGATTTCGGCAATGAACTATGCTTCCACGGCGCAGTAGATAATCAAAGCATTCTGCCGTTTGGGACCCCTGAGGAAGTCCGCGCCGAAGTGAGACACTGCATTGACACGTTATCAAGCGATCAAACAGGCTACATATTGGCGCCATGCCACAACATTCAAGCAGTAACGCCTCTAGAGAATATTATCGCCATGTACGACGAAGCATGGAAACACGGGAAATTCTAGTTAGATAAAGTCCAACAAGAACAGAAAGATATGCAGACTTGACTGACAAGTCTTGAACAACTCTTCAGAACACTGCCAAATCCAAGTCAAAATTAAATATTGGTTAACACGTAGTAGCAATTAAACTGGTTGTTCTAAGAAAAAGGGGAAAAACAGAGTGCTGAAATCCTTCAATAATGAAGGAACATTGTTATTCGCTGAGCTTCTAAGAACGAAAGACATGGACGCCGAGAACCATCTCAGACCACTTCAGCCACAGGCTTACTCCCTATTCTATTAGCTTTTGTGTTCATACTTTCAACGTCTGATTTGGAGATAGCAGAATTTATAAATGAAATTCAAGAATACCTAGTAGCTAACTGTGGAAGATTATCTGAAGAATATTAGTTGTTATGAGGATGTGAAAAAATACATGATCGAGTTCCCAAGAATTGGTCTTTTTAATGTCCTGTCAAAAGACGAACTTTATAGAATCCACATGGCCACCCTAGAGGTTCTTGAAAGTATCGGTGTGCGTGTTGATGACGAAGAAGCATTGGATCTGCTCCGTAGTATTGGAGCATATGTGGATGACAAAACGAGGATTGTGAAAATCCCGCGACATTTGGTGGAGGAAGCGATAAGAAAAGCTCCTCGCACTGTTCTATTTGCGGGAAGAAATGGAAAACATGATATAAGACTAGAAGCTAAACGGATCCATTTTGGACTGGGAGGCGGCGCTATAAACGTCCTCGACTCCGAAACGGGAATGTGTAGGCCTTCAACAAAGAAAGACGTGGCTGACGCTTCAAGACTTGCGGATTTCCTTCCCAATATTGACTTCGTGATGTCTCTTTTTACGTCTCAGGATACGCCCCCTGCCACGTTGGCTTTACATGATCTCCATGCAATGTTAACCAACACTGAGAAACCAGTAATGGTGGTCGACTATGGCTTGGATGTAAACTATCTGATTAATATGGCAAGCGTGGTTGTGGGAGGAAAAGAGAAACTCAAGTCCAGACCCATCTTAGGAATGTACAGTGAACCAATCTCTCCATTAGTACACGGTCAATCACATACTAGAAATCTAATGACTTTCGCCAAAGCAAAACTTCCCGTCGTATACATTCCATCGCCTGCTTGTTCTTCTACTGCTCCAGCCACTCTTGCAGGAGCTATTGTGCAGGCCAACGCTGAGACATTAAGCGGCAATGTAGTGGCCCAATTCACGAGCGAGGGAGCCCGTTTCATATACGGAGCAGATACATCAGTAATGGACCAGAGAACCGGTGTCTTCCCCTATGGCGCACCAGAATGGATGCTCACGAACTTAGCCATGGCACAGCTTGGTCGTTACTATGATCTCCCAATCTGGAGTACAGGAGGATGCTCCGATTCTAAGATACTGGATGGCCAGGCCACGATGGAGGCTGCCCTCACTTTGCTCATCGCAGCTGAAAGCGGGGCAAATCTAATACATGACGTGGGTTCCTTCCTGAATTTTGGTTTAACTGGAAGCCTGGAACTCGTAACTATCTGTGACGAATTGATATCTATGATCAGCTACGTTCTCAAAGGAATCGAGGTAACAGATGAAACTCTCGCAGTAGATGTTTTGAGGAAAGTTGGTCCGGGAAGACACTTCTTATCGCAAGAACACACGTTGAAGCATATTAGAAAAGATCTTTGGCTACCATCCCTTATTGATCGCCAGATGAAAGAGAAATGGGTTCAAGCCGGCTCAAAAGACATACTTCGAAGGAGTGCGGAGAAGACAAAAGAGATTTTGGCCACTCACTTGCCAAATCCGCTTGCGAAAGACATTGAAAGAGAACTTGAGCACACGTTGACAAAAGCAGAGAAAGAAGTACTTGAAAAGCGAGTCGCGTTTAAATAAGACAGTTTCTTCGAATTGTGGAGGGAATAACGCTTTGAAGATCGTCGATATTAAGACCACTGTGGTCAACGTTCCTATGAAACCGCAATGGCTTTCTTCTCTCGGAATAGCGAAAGGAACCACAAGAACAATCATTAAGGTGTTAACTGACGATGGGATAACAGGTCTAGGAGAAGCCCCTTTCGATTCAACTAAAAAAACGATTGATGAAGAACTTAGACCCGTTCTTCTTGGCGAGGATCCATTCAACCTAGAGTTAATCTTCTCCAAGTGTTTACCATCTGCTGGATCAATAGGTAGTTTCATACTGGCTGAAGGGACCAAGGTGATAGCAACAAGTGGCATCGAGATCGCGCTACTCGACATCATAGGTAAATCCATAAAAAGACCTGCCTACGATCTTCTGGGAGGCAAATACAGAGAAAGAATACCTTTTGTGGAATATTTCGCTCCATGGTACGAAGAGGAACAGGCTAGGAGTTCCGGCCCAAAAGACATACAACAGTTCTGCGCTGAAAGAATCAAATACTTTGACGGCAAAGTATTGGAAGGAAAAGTAGGCATATTTTCACCAAAAATCGATATTGAAATGGTCAGAGCAATCAGAGAATCTATAGGCTATGATATCAATCTTAGGATAGACGCCAATATGGCATGGTCCTTGTCCACAGCTATTAAAACAATAAAAGCAATGGAGAAATACGAGTTGGAAAACGTAGAAGAGCCTACAAAGAGCTTGTACTCCATGGAAAAAGTGAAAGAAAAGACTAGCGTTCCCCTATCCACTCATTCGCTCGACATACCCCGGATCGTAGAAACCAATGCAGCTGATAATATAGCGTGTGACTTTCATGGAGCAGGAGGTATCCTGCGAACGAAGAAATTGGTGGCTATCGCTGAAGCATACGACTTGGGATTCTGGTTAAGAAGCGACGGCGAACTGGGAATATCGACTGCTGCAATGCTTCATCTTGTTGCATCAACGCCATATATGTCATATCCCAATCAGAGCCTGATTCATTACCTAACAGATGATATAATCAAGAACAAGTTTTTGCTGCAAGGAGGTTGTATAGAGGTACCTAAAAAGCCTGGGCTAGGTGTGGAGATAGATGAAGACAAAGTGAAGTTATACGAAGAACTTTACAGGAAAGAAGGCCCTTACGATTGGAACAAGAAAATCGAAAGCTTTCAGTAGCTTGTTATCAGCAGACTACAAAGGTATAGGAGAAGCTGACATTCTTGACGTAATCCCTCCAAGGGTCCTTCAGATTTTGAAGGCACTCTTGTTGTTCCAACTAATAATTACTAGTGTTCCCTATCTACTCAGGGACAAATCATAAGGATAAGGAAGAGAAAGAATAAGGAAATGAGCGAGTAAGGTTAAATTTTAACCCCCAAACCCTCTAGCTAGCTAATAGTCAAGGCTAAGCTTGAACCTTACCTAGGCTTCTTACATTCAGTTCAATGGGGTAAACCTAGCCTAGTGTGTGATTTTCAGGAGCTTTACCGGTATCTCATGGACGATTTTTCTAATCCAATACTGCCGGTATCTCAAGGTTAAAGATTTCATGGTTAAGGCTGAAAGGCTGTCCAGAAGAAAGAAGGGTAAACGGGAATACTTGAACGACTTTAAAACCTCGGACTTGATGAAGAATCTGAGCCTTTATTCTGAGCTAGCTGGCTCTATCTCCTTTTCCTTCCAAAGGACGTGAATGAGTATAAGTATCAGTATCAACACAGGTCCTATTAGGCTAGACTGCGCCTTTCCTTTTTCGTAAAGGGTGTAAAGGAATGCAACAATTAAAACAAAAGTCATGATATTCCTTTTCCATTTCCCACGTATGGGTCGCCAAAATTCTTTTCTATGGAGTAACAAATCACTACACAATAAAATAATCATGGATTGAGTAGAATAAACTTTTCTAGCTAGCTACTTGATTTTGCGTATTCCAAGCAAGATATCAATGTTTTTGATGACATAGTCAAGATCGTCTCTTTCTCTTTCTATCTCTCTGTGTGTGTTGGTTAAATTTTAACCAACGTACTCCTGCTCCTTCAGAACACTGCCAAACCCAAGTTAAAATCTAATCTTAAAGATAAGAGAATTTGGAATCTTCCTTCCACAAGTTTAGAGCGTCGTGGGCCCGGCTGAAAGGCATTGTTCCATTGTTCATTAATTTCCAAAATATGTCTGCAATTTTATCTCCCACATTCTTCCCATAAATTCTATTTGGTTGCCTCAAAGTTTTTTGCCTCATCTGATTTGTATACGTAATCCACCATACTTGCAATGTATTCCTTGCTCATTGGAGGAACCAAGACGTTCGTGTGAACCTTGAACACAGCTTCAGGTCTGTCGGAACTGAACCTGCAAGTCAAGCATGCGACTTTGTCTAGACCAGTTCTGTCACTGACCAGAATGATTCATTCAGTTGGGAACATGCTTTCTTTCTGATTTCCTATGTAACCTCTTTCGTACGGTTCTCTCATTCCGAAGGGTGTTCAAGGCACCCCAGCACTAGCAAATGTCTATTTTGGCATGTTTTTCAGTGCTGCTGTAATGGATTCATCGAGGGTGTCTGCGAGCTCTCTAGCCGCGTCTTCTTCCATGATCAGTGGCGGGTTGATTTTGATTATGTTGTGTCCAGCTCCGATCGGTGCGAAGAGCAGGATCCCACGGTGATAAGATTCAAGCACTATTTGGAAGGCAAGGTCAGAATCTGGCTCCTTAGTCTCCCTGTCTTTTACAATTTCGAGTCCGTAGACCATGCCTTTGCCAGTGATGTTTCCAACCGCCTCATATTTCTCCTTCAGTTTCAACAGTCTCTCGTAGAGTACTCTTCCAACTTCTGCCGCGTTTCTGATTATCTTCCTGTCGTCCTTAAGCATCTCGTTTATGTTGGCAAGCGCGGCTGCGACACATATCGGGTTTGCCCCATGAGTACTGGTCATGCTTCCGGGTTCGAAGTAGTTCAGCGCGCGTGTTTCGCCTAGAAGAGCTGATAGCGGTAGACCGCTTGTAACGCCTTTGCCTACGGTTATCATGTTGGGCTCGACATTGTAATGTTCAAAGGCGAAGAGCTTGCCTGTTCTGCCGAACCCTGCCTGTATTTCATCCATTATGAGAAGCGCGTCGTGATCCTTGCATATCTTGGCTATTCCTTGATAGTAGCCGTCTGGCGGGAAAACGGGACCCCTTCCCTGATAGGTTTCGCTGAGGACGCCGACGATTTTGCCATCCATCTCCTCGAACTTCTTTTTAACGAGGTCCACACAATCGTTAACGCAGTTGGAGTATCCCCTCCGTCCCTTCCAGCAGTGATAGCAATTCGGGAAATCAACCTGTATCAGACCTGGATCTTGATAGCCGATCCATGTTTTCAACCCGTCCATGCCGCCTGCCATCTGGGACCCCATTGTTCTGCCGTGAAAACCGCCCTTGAAGGATATTATGACCTTCTTTTCCGGTCCCCCTGTCTCGATGCCGAATCTCCGGGCATTCTTTAACGCGGCTTCAACGGCCTCTGAGCCGGTGGTCAATAGAAAGACGCAGTCAATGTTCTTAGGCGATATCTCCACCAGCTTCCTGACCAGCTGAAGCCTTTTCTCGTATGGAAAACAGTAGGCGAAGTGGAATCTTTCAAGCTGATCCTTAATGGCTTCTGAGACGGCCTTCGGCGTGTGCCCGATATTTGTCACAAGCACCCCGCTTGTGGCGTCGAGAAAAACGTTTCCATCCTCATCCTCAACATTGACGCCGTAGGTTCTAGTTATCCCGATGGGAACCTGACCGAACATGGACATAGGCTCGTGCTTAGTCAGTTCGTCCACGAGTTTAGCGGACTTCGGTGACGGAATGGTTTTCGAGACTATTTTCCGATACTTTGTGCAAACAGGTTCAACTTCAACTGGCTCCGAGCTGAACGTCTTCATCTTTCCATCTGCTCCTCCAGCAACGCTCCATAGCATTATGGAAAATAACAATATAAGGTTGTTTCCGTCCTCAGTTGCCTGCGCATCTTACATTGAGACCCAACAGATACCAGGCAGGATTTCAACGGTCCGTCTTTTTGCCTTTCAATCTGCCGAAATTCTTCGGAAAGTTTCAATCTACTGTTTTTGCCAAATTTCTGTTCAACTTGCAAATCCCAAAAATTGAAAACAGGAAAACTATGTGAGAACGCTAAAAATGTCTTACAGGAGCGATTTCAAAGGTATGTCTTGGTACGTTACATTATCTGGAAGCGTTCTGCGGATGGTTATCGGCAGAACGCCCTGTCCCATTTCTTCAAGGGCTATGTCTATGGGACCCGCTGATGCCTTGGATGGTGCTATCAGTGTCGGGGCGCCCATGGCTATCTGGAGGGCCCTTGCTCCCACTATTCTGGCCCTCTCGAAACGTGTGAGTTTTGGGGGCCCTATTAGAATCTTCTTATCGGAACTTGCTTCTTCAGAGGTCTTCAGCGTCTCTTCCGCCCCTTAGCGGGCTTCTTGATGGCGCGTTAACTTGGTTCACGGTGAGTTTGGAATTAATGTTGGTTATGATGAAGCTCTTGTGTCGATACAATCTGTCCACTGTTAGGTTTGGCCTTCTACTCGTGAGGAGAACGATGTTTATCTCTCTCAAACCTAACAGCAATTGGATAATCCTCCATTTTGTTGCATCTCTAAGACAACATACGGAATATAAATCTTACTGTGGTCGCTAGTTCAGAGATAGCCTTTTTTCGTCTAAAAGAGCGAATAGCGGCTTCGAAATGGCTCTGCACAAGGTTTAATAGTGGATTTCTATATCCGATTGTGGGATCTGATCTTGCACGAGAAAGGTCTAGAATTGAAGGATACAATCATAATCTTCGACAGAGACCTAGGTCCATCCATCTTTCAGAATTTTCGAGGCTACGACGATCTGGCTGATGATGCCGAATGGCTTCTGGAAAGGTTTCCGCAGAAGTCCAAGGGATTCGTGATTCGTCCCCTCAGCAGGGACGGACAGCACGGATTGTGGCTCGGCGAGTACGATTATAACGGGAACCAGATTAGCAGGCAGGAGACCCTTTGGGATAGCAATGCGTCGCTTCTGAGCAGGAGAATTTCAGATTACGCCAGTCGCAGGGTTGCTGAGAAGGAGATTGCGAAGAGCGTTGCCATCGATAGGCTCAAGAAGACGATGAAGAGCAAGATCATCCTAGGCTTCAAATATTACCTGTGTCCGATTGACCGTTCATATTACACGTGCCCGCACATACAACAGATATATGACGAGTTGACGCGGAAATACGGGAAAAACGTGAAGGTACCCTACGCCTTGGTCGCAAAAGAGATTGAGACGACGAAACCATGCGACGAAGTGATCGTCTGTCCCCTCGTGGTTCCAAACTCTTTTGAAAGAATCCTCAACCTGAACAAGGCGCTCAAAAGCCGCAAACTGGGCGAAATACGGATAATCAGTTCAGACACGGTGGAAATCGTCTAAGCACGATGCCACTTGACTCTGTCCTAATTTTATAATCAAATGTTTTTTCGCGTTGATAATGATTATCAAAGTCTGTCATTTCCCGATTTGGATGACTCCGCGAAAAGGTTCTTTGATATTAGTGCGTCGTCTCGTTTTTGATTTTGTAGAGTTTCTCGCTTTTCTTGCCAGAGACCTCTTCGATTATCTTGTGCTTCTCTAGTAGCCTAACCTTTTCTGAGACAATCCTTCTTGAGGCTGTTCCACGCGCGCCCTGTAGAAACTTGGTCAATTGTGATATGTTCAGGGGTCCAGCTTTCAAAAGGGCTTCCACTATATGCCGGGAAATGTCTCCGTACCTGTATCTTGTGGCGTATGAGGCGGTTCTCAGAATAGAGGCGCTCATCAGGGAAATGTTCCTAGCCAAGCGAATCTCCCCCAAAACTTCGTCAAGGGCGGCGTGCTCTCTGCTCAGTCTTAACTCGAGCTCTTCAAGCCTCTTCGCGAGCGCCCTCAGCCTCTCCTCTGTGCTCTCTTTCTCTCCCTTTCTCAAGAGCCCGCCACCATCTCCAAATAGATATTAAGCTGATCTTGCTGATTTGTGAATCGGTGATTTCTTTCGCTTTGTCCTCCGGTATCCCTTCTTTGACCAGATGCTTCTTGAATTTTGAAGCGGCTCTCCACCTCTCCCATTTGAGCGGAATCAGAAACCTGAAGATCACGTAAAAGACAGCCCACAACCCGAAGACAACAAAAACTAGGAAAGAATAGAAGACGCTCAATCCTTTCTTCAGCTTCGCAAGTGCCAAGAGACTTCCTCGAACAGCGGACCCAGACGAGTCTTGTGCTCTCGTTTGCCATTTGGAAAGCGGTTGTGCCTATTACTCGTGCGGTGTTTCCACAGCAGCTTTGAAGATCTGTACGTCTTCTTTATGCTTCTCCGCCATCACTTTCGTGAGTTCCTTCATGACATCCATTGGGCTGGTGAAGTTGCTTTGGGTCATCTGTAACACGGTTTCTTTGTCGATGCCTGCCGCGATCAGTTCTTTATAGAACTTTGCGATGGCTTTCGCTTTTTTCTCGGCTTCTTCCTCCGTAGTCGTGAAGGCTATTCCGATCAGTTCCTTCAGAGGAACCACGATGTCTTTAAGCAGACCCGGCACCTCTTCTCGGACGACCTTTAGAACCTCTTTAAGCTCTTCCGTATCTCTTTCTCTTTTACTCATGTAAATCACCCCTAACTAAGAATCGTGGAACAGACCTCTTATAAGAATTGTGCGAAGTAGTGAACAGAAAAGTGAGCTATTCGCCGCCTGCATTCTCAGCCGACTTCGCCGCCTCCACAATCTGTTTGGCTCTGCCAAGTGTGTTGCCTATCTTCTTCCAGTGGCTTCCTTGCCAGTAGATTTGGCTACAGTTTGGGCAGATCCAAAAGTCACTGTAGAACCGCGATGTTGACTCAGGAACCATGCCGCTGATCTCCTCTTTAGAAACCGCTCTTATCGCCGTGTTGCATTTTGGGCAACGCGAGCTAGTGATGTCTATCTCAAGCCTAACACGGAAATGTTCGGCTAACTCTGCAAGTTTTTCAGCTTCTGTTCTGCCCATGACTAGATAGGCTTCTACACCACGGATAGAGGCGTTTCTGAAAAGCTCTTTGTCGCTGGTGAGCAGGACGCGGTTTTCTTCGGCCGCGGTCTCTGTGAGGCGTGCATCTTCCGCGTCGTTAAGGTACAAGACATCGTAGCCCAGCATTCGAAGCCACCGAGTCAGCTTGCCCAGCATGCCGTCAGTCAGAAACTTCAATGCTCATTCACCTTCACCTGAGCGCACAGCCGTCGCCGGGTCTCGCCAGAATCTCACCGTCATCCATGACTAGGCGCCCGCCGACAAAGGTTTTTGCTGGTTTACCCTTCACCTGCCACCCGTCAAAGGGCGAGTACTTCGCTTTCGAATGGAACTCTGAGGCGTCGATTCTCCATTTTTTGTCAAGGTCAACAACAACAAGGTCCGCGCGGTTACCTGCTTCTAGGCTGCCCCTGCCGCTTAGTCCGAAGATTTTAGCAGGCACTTCTGAAGCGATCTGAACCAGCCTTGAAAGCGGCAGCCTTCCTTTGTTAACTTGGGTCAACATAAGCGGAAGCAACATCTCGATGCCTGATATGCCCGGGGCGACATCCCAGATGGACGCTTTCTCTTTTTCCTCTTGGGCGTGGGGTGCGTGATCCGAAACTAGAATATCGATTGTTCCCGCGTTAAGAGTATCCCAAAGAGCACGCACATCGTCTTTTGATCTAAGCGGAGGATTAGTCAAGGCTAGGGCGTCCATCTTCCTAAAGTCGCCAGAAGTCAAGAGTAAATGGTGCGGTGTAACCTCGCAGGTAACGGGCAGTCCGGCACCTTTGGCTGAAGCGACGATGCCTAACCCCTGTCTCGTGCTGACGTGGCAGATGTGTGCGCGGGCTCCACTTCTCTCTGTTATTCCTATGACACGGTTCATCGCCATGGCTTCGGCTTCCGAAGAGTGTGCCTTAAGATAGGCATCTGCGCCGTGGCTTCCTTTCCGCCTCATCTCGGTCGTTGCCCTTTCTATGAGCCCCCTGTCTTCTGCATGCACAGCCATTGGGACGCCTAGACGAGCTGTTTCGCTGAACGCAGCCAACAGAGCATCATCGTTGTCTGGGTCCAAACCGCCAACTTTATGCGACAGGAACAGTTTGAAGGCTTTGGCGCCCGCTTGAACCATGCCCCGCATCTCTTGGATTCTTCGCGGCGGCGCCGAGTGGAAAGCCACATTAACGATTGCCCTTTCAGCCGCCAGCCTCATGCGTTCCTTAAGCGTGTCAAGGTCCATGGTTACAGGCTTGTTGTTCGGCATATCGACTACAGTGGTGACGCCGCCATTGGCAGCTGCGGCGGTTCCTGAAAAGAAATCCTCCTTGTATGCGAGTTCTTGATCCCTCAGATGGACGTGTGCATCAACCAGCCCGGGGAGAACTACAAGGCCCTTCAAGTCCATCTTCTCAGAAGCCTGCGGGAGGTTTGGCTCTTTGGCTATTTTGGCGATTCTGCATCCTTCGATCGCCATTCCTGCCTCGACCAGTTGCCCAGCAAGAAATATCTTCGCATTCGTAAGAATCAGATCTACCCGCAACGCCCTTTCCGCCTATACTAGATCGTAATGGTTTGGTTAAATAAATCCATCGAAAAAAGAAGTTACAGAAAGACCCGTCTGGACGCTGACAAGAAAGGAGCAGGAGCCTCAGCTAGTATTCAGGTTGCGATTGCTCCATGCGGCAGTCCACGCATAGAAAGCTGCCTTCGACTTCTCTCAGGTCTTCAGACCATGCACCGCAGTTGTCGCATGTTCCTGCTGAGGAAAGGTTGTTCTCGTTCTCTTCCGCGGTCTCTTCTTTTTCTATGCGTGCCTTTTCCTGTATGATCTCTATGAGTTCAGGCGTCACCGCCAGAACGTCTTTGCTGGTGAGCATGCCAGCGAGACTACCCCTGTGCATGACGCCTAGTCTGCGGACATTGAGGAGGCTCATTATTCTTGCCGCTTCGCTTATGGTCTTATCCGCGTTTATCGTGATCAGGGGGGCGCTCATGATCTCCTTGGCTTTCTTCTTGCTCGGCTGGAGATCCTTCGCAACGATTCTTGTGACCAAGTCCCTCTCGGTGATTATACCTATGGGCTTCTCATTTGCGGTGGTGACGACGACGCAGCCGATATCGTCCTTCTCCATAAGCTCAGCTGCCTTTTCAGCCGTTTCGCCTTCACTGACCGTCACAACCGGGCTGGTCATGACATCTTTAACCAGTACCCGCGACCGTATTCCCAACGCCGCCACGTACGCTCTCCTCCACCTCAGTTATGAAATTTACTTTCCACTATTAAACCTTTATTTTACCCCTCCAACAGTTTTGTTTAGGCGCCAAAAACAAGGCGTGTTGTTCAGCTGTTGCCTTTTGGGTAAAGAGCTAGAATCTCTTCGTGTAGTTTCATAGTTCTTTTGATGGCTGGATGGTCCGCGCCAAGTTCTTCCCTGAGCTTTTGAAGTGTCTTGCTAATGGGTACGACGCCGTTTCGGTCCACCAGTTTGTCTGCGTACGTCACAATCTTTTCTTCAAGCGTCTCAGGCACATAACTCTTTTCAGGCAAGCCGACTTCAGAAGATTCTTCGGCTGTTATGCCGCCGCCAATGTGCCGTTCGATGATAGATACAACAGGCTCAGGCAAATTCAGTGATCGGGCGATCTGGGCGCCCACAACCGCGTGTCGGACGCCATGGGTCTTAGACCGCCCTATGTCATGTAGGAGCGCCCCAATGTGAATCAGGCGAACATCCACGTCGGCCCCATTTTTCCGACATTCGTTCGCTATTCGGACAGCAACCTCAGCGACAGTTTTGCAATGGGCTATGACGTTTTTAGAGCAACCAGCCCTTCGCAGAATCAGAAGTGCCCCCTCAGGTGTTGGCAGAGGTTCAGCTGTTTTCACTTAATTCGCTCCTCAGCTGCTCAATCTTTTCTGACAAGAATTTGATAACCTCTCTGTTGTCAAAGTGCATAAGGGGTTTGTCGCACTTCGGGCATCTGAAGACATGCTCTGTTGCTTCTTCGAAAGGTATGCGTTGGCATCCCGGCGTCCGACAGTAATAGAAATCGTGGTTCTTCTCGTAGTCCAGCCTTGCTTCAAGCTTGGTGAGAATATGCTTCTTCTGGTTTGTCACGAAGCCTTCCAGCTGGTCTGGTTGAAGTCTCCAGTGGAAGATGAACCATCCCGTGTCTTTGTCTCTGGTTCTTCTCAGTGCCACGATGGAGTGATCGTAGAGCTTGTAAAGCATCTTCCGAACAACGTTTAGCTTGATCTGTGTCTGAGCCACTATTTCCTCGTCTGTGATCTCGTCAACTTGGCTGAGGACCTCGACTACCTTTACGGCTTCTTCGCCGCCAAGTATATTCGCAGCCTTCATCAGAGTATCGCGGTTTACAAGAGACACAATCTGCCACCACAGATTGCCAGTCACTGCCATATTATGCATCTTACATGAACTTAAATTGATCTCATGGAGCGCAGTGTCCGCTGTTTTCTTTTTTAAGGGATTGCACGATCATATACAAAAGGGGCACTGAAAATGGAAGAGGAGGAACGAGCGCTACCTTGAAACCCTTCAGCTTCGTCCATGTGGCTGACCTGCATATCGGCTATGAACAGTACAATCTGCCGGACAGGACCAGGGACTTCGATAGAGTTTTCAGCGAAGTCGTAGAGAAAACCATTGAACTGAAACCCGCATTCATGATAATATCCGGCGACATCTTCCACCACGCGCGACCGTCAAACACAACTCTGGAGCGGGCTATAACCAATTTCCGAAGGCTAAAAGAAGCAGGCATACCTGTGCTCGCCGTTGATGGGTCGCATGATGCCGCACCGAACATGGTCACAGGCACGATTCTAAACCCTCTGGACAGCGCAGGGCTCGTCTACTATCTGCCCAGACGCGAAGGCGCATGCTGGGAGAGCGACGGATGCTACGTCTATGGGATTCCCAACTTCCGAACCCGCGAAAGAACCGAAAAGCAGCTGCCCGCCTTTTACGAGGTGAAGAGGCCTGCGCCGCGGCAAGGGTGCTTTAACATCTTCGTCTTCCACATGATACTTGATATTCCGGAGATGGTTAAGGGTAATCCGAAGTTCTTCGCCGAAGCCCCTCCGGAGCTTATCCCAGAAGGCTTCAACTACTATGCGGGAGGCCACATCCATACGCCTTGGCAGTTTCCCTTCAAAAGGGGCATGCTTGTCTACAGCGGCTCCACTGAAACGGTCAACTACGAAGATGCGGATGTTCAGAAAGGGTTCTACCATGTTGAAGTGAGCCCGGATGGCGAAATAGAGATAAACCGCATCAACCTTGACAGCCCACGCCACTTCAAAATTCTGGAAAAGGACTACACGGGTCTCGCTCCGCCGAAGATAACCGAACTGGCAACGCAGATGGTCAAGGAAGCAGACGAGCCAGGCGCGGTGCTTGTTCCAGTTTTGAAGGGGACCTTGCCGGTTGAGTCCAGCCGCAGAGAGATTGACCTGTCCAGAATAAGGAGCGCTGCGGAGAAGGCGCTTATAGTGCATCCTCTGCTTCTGATGAAGGAGGAGGGCATACCTGAGGAGACGATCCGCTCGATCTTCGAAGGCGAAATACGTGACATGAGGACCAAGTCCTTCGAGTACTTCGTTCAGTTCTTCTCCCAACGCTACAAGGACGAAATAGCCAGAAAGAATGCGCATCTGGCTCTGGAATTGATCCCGCTTCTGGTGGAGGGAAAAGAGGAGAAGGCAAGAGAACTTTTGGAGGCATCATTGGATGAAGATAATGAGCATACAGCTTGAAAACATCAGGTCCCACGTAAAGACGCTCATCGACTTCTCAGAGGGCTTCAACTGCCTCGTCGGAGGAGTGGGAACAGGAAAATCCAGCGTCCTCTATGCCATCGACTTCGCCTTGTTCGGAGACCCCATTGGTCGAAGCTACGAATATCTCCTACGAGAAGGAGCGAAAACGGGCAAAATATCTCTGAAATTCGTCGAGAAGGGAAAAAAATACACAATCCTGAGGGCGCTCAAAAGGCGAGGCACGAGAATAGGCCAAGATTCAGAGAACCTTAAGCTGTTCGAAGAAGACAGGCTCATCGCCGAAATGAAGAATGAAGCGGTTGCTGAACAGGTGAGGGCTGTCACAGGCATCGACAGAAACATCTTCCGCGAAATAGTGTGGGTGCAACAGGAACACTTGAAAGCCATATTGGATTTGCCGCCGAGCGACAGACAGAAGCGGCTGGACCAACTTTTCGGGGTTTCAGACTATGAAGCCTCGTACACCAACATGCGGCCTATTCTGCGTTGGTACGAAAGCGAAAGCAGTTCTCTCGAGCGTGACCCGGACATCACTGGGATCAAGGAGCTCCAAGAAAGGTATGATGAATCAGTCACAGATCTCGCAGAAAAAGAGGCTGAGCTGGAGCAAGCCAAGAGGTTGCTTTCGGAGGCTGAAACAAGGCTCAGAGAGGCTTCGGACCGCTTGAAAGAGCTTGAGGCGACGCGCAGAGAGAACGAAAAACTAAGAATAGAGGAGGCCAAACTGCAGGCAGGAATCTCAAACATAGAAAAACTGCACAACAGGCTTGCTGTGGATGCCGAGAGGAGAAGAAAAAGAATCGATGAAATGGAAGGGCATCTGAGCGACCTGAAAAGCCAAGAAACCAGTCACAGAAAGAGGCTCCAAAGCATGGGGCTACCGCAGGACATGACGGTTGAGCAGCTGCAAGAACAAGAAGCGGTCTTAACCGAACAAGTTCTGAGCATACGAAGCGAGGGCGAAACCAGAAAAAACGAAATCAGACGTTCCGCCCAACGCGTAGCTGACCTCGCGAAGGAAAGCCGTTGTCCACTGTGCCTGCAGGACCTCGCGCCGGAATACAAGGATGGGTTGATGAAGCGGCTTTACCGAGAGACTTCTGAGAATAAGACGCGAATCGGCGAGCTTGAGGAGAATGGTAGGCAACTTGAGCAGCTGCGAAGCACTGTGAATTCCGCCATCTCCAGTCTTCGAACGGTTCAAACCAGCATCAACGAGGTCATATGGAAAATGGGAGAGGAACAGAAGAGCCTCAACGATGCGTTACAGGAAGCCGATGAAAGAAAAAAAGAAGAAAAGACGCTCAAAAAACAACTCTCTACACTGCATCTGAAGATAATCGAATTTGACCTGACGAAACTCGACGAAGCCCAAAAAACGCACAAGTCCGCCTACGACCGATTCTCCGCCATCAACTCCGAGGTCCAGATCGCCGAATCGCAAAGGCACGATACATTCTCAAGGATAAAGTCCCTGAAAGAACGGCTGGACATTGCCCAGACAAAGCTGGAACGGCTTGAGCGCGTCCAAAGAATCATGGAACTCGCGGGGGAGATACGCCAAGCATGCCGAAGCATCCAGCCGAAGTTGAGGGGAGAGTTTGTCGCTTATCTCGAAAGGCTGGTTCAACAGGTCTTGGACGAACTCGTCGGGGCAGAGGGTCCGGCGCTTGCCGTGAAGGTTGATGAGAACTACACGCCCATCACGCAAAGCGAAGACGGGCACGAAAGAAGCGTCTCCAACCTGTCAGGCGGCGAGAGAACCCTCCTCGCATTCGCGTATCGCCTCGGTGTCGGTCAGCTCATAATGCATTGGCGGGCGGGACACGGGCTTCGAATGCTTTTGCTTGACGAGCCGACAGAAAGCCTTGGAAGCGAAGACGGATCCATCGATCGGCTGGCTGAATCAATATCCCGCCTGAAAAGCATCGAGCAGATAATAGCCGTGACACACAGCGAAGCCTTCGCCGAGAAAGCCGACCACATAATACGCTTCGGCAAAAGGGACAACCAGAGCACAGCCTCAGTGGAACGATGAATATGCCTACATATGGGGTAGATGGCTAAATTCAGGAGGGCATCGGACGATCAAGGTTGGCTGCTACGGTCATCCTATTTCCTGAGAAAAATATTGAAACGTCTTCAGCCTCTTTGAGTTGAACAGCACCTTCTATGAGCCTCCAATGCTCGCAACAGTCGCGAAGTAGAGCGAAGCAACTGAAGGTTTCGAATCCGCCGTGATATTTGGAGCTGGTATTGTTCATTGGTATTTTCATCTAGCGATAGAGTTCTTCTCTTCCAACTATGGACCATTCGGAGGGTTCTAAGACCATCTTGCTGATCATGGATAAAAGGTGGAGCGTGACTCTTCCTCCCCACGCAACAAAAGTCTTGCCTTCCTCTTCTTCCATGGCGCCCCATTGTAACCGTGCCTTTCTCAGATTCTCTAGGCATTCTTTGACCCTGGCCGGCTCAATTCCAGTCTCTTGCGATATCTCTTCTAAAGTCTTCTTGTCCTCCATGATGCTGTGTAGTATCTTCATATGCTCCCTATCCGCCAAAAGGCTCAATCTCTCCAAGATCTGCTTCACATCTCTAGCTGTCATGCTTTCAAGTTCTTTCGCGACCTGTTTTCTGTCAATCCACCTCTTGACAAAGCCACCCGCGTGGCCTCTGGGAGTGGACCAGCCGTCAGCATAGAGGCAGTAGTTCGTGTAAACGTTTTCTGCTCTCCCGAGAACTTCCATTATCTTTTCATCGATCTCTGATGCTGAGTGGGGTTCAGTTTTCGGATGCTCAGGGATTTCGACACCTAGGTTGCGTAGCCTCTCCACGAAGTCGAGTATCAGCTTCTTTCCTTCTTCGGGAGACTTGACTCCTGTGCATATGAGCCGCCCTGTCCTGAACACAAGTATTGTTTCCCTTCCCCGCTCTTTTTTGGTGGGCTTAAAGATGATGCCGGGAAACTTATCTGGCTTGAATTCCGCTTCATTTCCTAGAGCCAATTTAATGAAATCTAGATTGAGGTCACATCCAAATTCAGTCTTGATAACGACATTCTCTACAGTCATTCTGTTCATTTGCCTTCTCTTCCTCCCGTATCTTTTTTTGTGTAACAAGACTTATAAGTAATGCTTCGACAAAATGTATAACAGTGGCGGTCGTGAGAACTCAGGAAATTCTTTATCTGGCTCTCAGAAAGGGAGAGATCACTAGCGAAGATGTTATCGCGTACTTAGTGGGGGAAGTCAAGAATCGTAGAGATCATCGCACTTTACTCGCCCAAGCCAGCACATTGCTAAGGCGTCTCTATAATAGAGGGGCACTGGAAAGGAGGTGGGTGAGAGAGCGCAGAGGACAATATGTGTACACGCCTAGTGAAAAGATAATTGGCACTCTACTTCCCGCGTTAGACGTTTTGGAGGAAAGAAAGAGAAGGAAAAAGATGGAAGAAGCTTTGATAGCGCTCGCGAGGGAAATCATACTAAAGCTTAGAATGGAAGATGATGTTAAGGCGATTCTGTGGAACCCCTCTGAATATGAAGACTCCAAAGAAGGACCAAGAACAAAAGTATGGTTCGTAATGGGCGACATGAAGGAGGCGAATACTGTGGAAAGAAAGACTGAAGCGAGGTATGGAGTTGTGAAGATAGATCCAATCTTCGTTACAACCGCCCAACTGACCAATCTCCAGAACCTCGAATCTATGAAAATACTTTACGGTTGGAGCTTCATAACCTCGTCAAAACGAACCAGCAAGTGAAGAACACAAAGACAAGGCTTGACGTTTCTGATATTAACATCTTTTTCTTCACTAATTTTTAGTTAAGTAGTTATTTAAATCACTAATTTTTGTATTGTAAGTTGTGGTTCTCCTATGTCTGACGGTGTGCTCCCTTCGATGCTGAAGGTGATCTCGAATCGAATAAGAAGAAACACTATCCAGTTGCTTGATGAAAAGAGGAGAACTTACCTAGAATTGCTGATTTCAAGCGGATTGGATGTTGATCGTCACTGCGGCTGGTTCAATTACCATCTTAGGGTGCTGTTGGATGAAGGCGTCATAACAAAAAATGAAGACCAATACTTGCTTACGGATTATGGAAAAGGCATAGCAAGACTTCTGGATACAATGGAGGGAGAATCACAGAAACTATTCCAAAAGGAGGCGACATCTATGAAGAAAGAGCTCAGAATAGATTTTCACAATTGTATAGACCTTGATCCAAAGAGACCGTCATTTCAGACAGCTGATGTTCTTGTAAAACGCTTAGACAAGTACGGGTTCGGCATGAGTATGATAATGCCCAATCCCCTGGATACTCTAACAAAAATAGAAGAGCCCAACAACATAATCCTTGAAGCTATTAAGGATTATCCCAAACATTTCGTTGGTTTCTGCTGTGTAAACCCCTTCTTCAAACGCAAGGCGGTTAAAGAAATAGAGCGTTGCATTAACTTAGGCTTCAAAGGCATAGGTGAGATCGTGCCCGATATGTTTCAGGGCTCAGCAGACTTCGCAACTTTATACAAGGCGTTAAGCACTCTAATGAGGAGCATCAGGCATTTTGATGTACCCATTCTATTTCATGTAGGTGACACCGACTACGCTAGACCAAGAGAGATAGAACAGATCATTTCAGAATTCCCTGAGAGGACGATAATAATGGGACACATGGGAAGCATGAAACATATGCTTGATGATGTCATATCAGTTGCAAAGAGACACGAGAATGTCTATTTAGATACAGCATTTGCGTTTCTGGACCGAGAAACAATAGACCCAGACAAAGATGATCCTACAACATGGTCTCCTTCACCTGACTCACACCTATTGATAAGGAAAGCAATATCTGAGATAGGCCCTGAGAGAATAATCTTCGGTTCAGTCTCATTTAATGACGAAGAAATGGAAAGAGAACTTAAGAAAATTGAAGCCATCAATCTAACTGCCAAAGAGAAGAGATTGATCATGGGAGATAACTTAGCGAGAATATTGAAACTATGATAAAAAAGGCATGACTGATGAAACCATCCCACACGGGCGATGTTATCAAATAAGACATCACCAAAATTTTTTGGAAGGATTTTTGTTTATTCCTACCATTGTTTGAGCGGTAGGCGGTCCATGTACTCGTTGAGCGATCGAATTATGACCTCGCTTGTGGCGCGGTATTTCATTGCTTTTGCTAGGGCTGAAGCCAGTTCCAGCGTCGTCACGACTGGGATGTTGAATTCGACTGCCAACCTGCGGATGGTGTATTCGTCTTCGAGTATGTCGGCTTTTTCCCCGTCAGAGTTCGTAGCGGGTATGTTGACCACCATGTCAATCTTCTGCCTAAGCAGATAATCAAGGATATTCGGCTTCTTCTCCGCCTCTTTCACCTTGTGCAGAACAGTCACCGAGCCGAGCCCAGCCTTCCTCAGAGCCTCAGCAGTATGCTCAGTCGCAAATATCTCGAAGCCCAGAGCCTTGAGACTCTTCGCCAAAGGAACAACCTTCCGCTTCATCTTCTCGCCGCCCACAGTGATCAAGACAGAACTTTTCCCCGCTGGAACCTTGAACTCCACAGACTGCAACGACTTCAAGAGGGCATCCGCAAAATTCTCTCCGAGGCATGCAGACTCGCCGGTGCTCAGCATCTCAACGCCCAGAAGAGGGTCCGCACCGCTGAGCCGCATGAAGCTGAACTGCGGAACCTTGACGCTTACGTGTGGAACGGGCGGCAGCTCGGTTATGCCCATCTCCTTGAGCGTGTTCCCGAGCATAATAGCCGTTGAGACTTCTATGAGGTTTATGCCCTTCGTCTTGCTTACGTATGGAAGCGACCGAGAGGCGCGGAGATTGCATTCGATCACAGAAACAGCGTTGTTCTTGACAAGGTACTGGATATTGAAGGGACCCTTCATCTGCAAAGCCCTTGCGATGGTGCGAGAATAATCCTCGATCGCCTTGATTACCTTGCTGTTCAGGGTCTGAGGCGGTATGCTCATGACGGCGTCTCCGCTGTGAACGCCCGCCTGCTCTACATGCTCGATCACTGCACCTATCAGTGTGTCCACGCCGTCTGATACGCCGTCAACCTCGACTTCCTTGGCGCCCTCAACAAACTTGGAGATCACAACAGGATGCTCCATGGAGACGCTCGTCGCCAGATCAAGATAGTCCCGCATCTCTTCCGTGCTTCGTGCAACTCTCATGGCGTAGCCGGAAAGGACGTAGCTCGGTCTGATCAGAACGGGATAGCCAATCTCGTTGGCAAACCTCTCGGCATCCTCAATTGTTGTGAGTTTGCTCCATTCAGGCTGCGGAATCTCTAAGCGGTCCAGAAGGGCACTGAATTTCGATCGGTCCTCAGCGAAGTCTATGCTTCGGCTTGACGTGCCGAGAAGGTTCACACCGGCTCCAGCAAGCTTCAGAGCCAGATTGTTCGGGATTTGGCCGCCGACGCTTACCACTACGCCTATGGGCTTCTCTTTGTCGTGGATGTCCAGAATGCGCTCAAGGGTTAGCTCTTCAAAGTAGAGCTTGTCTGAAATATCGTAGTCCGTCGAAACCGTCTCAGGGTTATAGTTGATCATGATAGCCTCGTCTATGGCGCGTTTCTTCAATGCCCAGATTGTGTTCACGCCGCCCCAGTCGAACTCGACGCTTGAACCGATTCTGAAGACGCCGGCACCGAGGACTATGACTTTCTTCTTGCCTACATCGAATTCTATGTCATCTTCATCCTCATGATATGTCAAATAAAGATAGTTCGTCTTGGCGGGCCACTCAGCCGCCAGCGTATCAATCTGCTTAACCACGGGCACTATGCCACGTTTCTTCCTAAAGCTCCTAATGGTTCCCTCACTTGCCTTGAGGCATTTGGCAATCTGCATGTCAGAGAAGCCTAAGCGCTTTGCCTCTCTGATGACGTCTGCGGCTTCTTCGCTGGCTAAATCCAGCGTCCTCAGCTGCTTCTCCATGTCAACCATGTTCTTTATCTTGTAGAGGAACCACGGGTCAATGCCGCTTAGACGGTAGATCTCCTTAATCGAGACGCCCCGTTTTATGGCTTGATCGATCTTGAAGAGCCGCTCATCTGTTGGGTTCTTCAGGATGTCTTTTATTGCGCTGAGGGGTTCAGAAGATTCGTCTTCGTTGTTGTTTGCGACGACACCGAGTTTCCCAATGTCCAGCATCCGCACAGCCTTCTGTAGCGCCTCTTCGAAGTTCCTGCCGATCGCCATGACCTCGCCGACGGACTTCATCTGAGGACCAAGGTGCGAATCAACATTCTTGAATTTTCTCAGGTCCCAACGCGGAATCTTCACGACAAGATAGTCAAGAGCAGGCTCAAAACAAGCTGTTGTAACGCCTGTCACCTTGTTCGTCAGCTCAGGCAGAAGATAACCGATTGCCAGCTTCGCCGCAATGTAGGCAAGCGGATAACCCGTTGCCTTGCTGGCTAGTGCGGAGCTTCGGGACATTCTGGCGTTGACTTCGATGGCACGTATCTCTTCCGAGCGGGGATGCAGTGCCCACTGGATGTTGCATTCGCCCACTATGCCGAGGCTCTGTATAGCCTTTATCGAGGCAGAACGAAGTATGTGGTATTCGCGGTTTGTCAGCGTCTGCGACGGCGCCACAACAATCGAGTCGCCCGTGTGCACGCCCATGGGATCGAAGTTCTCCATGTTACAGACCGTGAGGCAGTTGTCCTCGTAGTCCCGCATAACCTCGTACTCGACTTCCTTCCAATGCCCGATGTATTCCTCAACGAGAACCTGTGTGATCATGCTTTGAGCTAACGCCCTGTTAACGATCTCGCGGAGCTCTGCCTCGTTATGTGCTACGCCTGAACCTTTGCCTCCAAGAGTATAGGCGACACGCACGATAACAGGATAACCCATCTCCTTCGCGATATCGCAGGCTTCCTCCCCAGAGGTTCCTGATCTGCTTCTGGGTATGGGGATGCCTCCACGTATCATAGCCTGCCTGAATAATTTCCGGTCCTCAGTGTCCTCAATGGCACGTACCGGCGTCCCTAAGACCTTCACGCCATATTTCTCCAAGATGCCTTCTCTGGCAAGCTGGACCCCGCAGTTGAGGGCCGTCTGCCCGCCGAAACCCAGAAGAATTCCGTCGGGCTTCTCCTTTGCAATGACCTTCTCGACGTACTCGACAGTGACCGGCAAAAGGTAAACCTTACCTGCCAACCGGGGGTCAGTCTGGATGGTCGCTATGTTGGGGTTGACAAGAACCGTCTCTATGCCTTCTTCCCGAAGGGCTTTGAGGCATTGGCTGCCCGAATAGTCAAATTCGGCTGCTTCGCCGATCTTTATCGGTCCGCTTCCCAGAATTATGACCTTGTGCAACCACTCATACTTTGGCAACCCTTCATCACCTCGCATGCTTTAGGAATTCGTCGAAAAGAAATTCTGTGTCGTATGGTCCTGGTGAAGCTTCAGGATGCCACTGCACGGCGAAGGTTACGCCGTTTTTGTGTTTGATTCCTTCAACCGTCTTGTCATTGGCGTTGATGAACCAAACTTTGAGATCTGTGCCTTCCAATGAATCAGCGTTTGTTGCATAACCGTGGTTCTGAGTCGTGATGTAGCATCTGCCAGTCTCAAGATCATAAGCCGGCTGGTTCTGTGACCTGTGACCATACTTCAGCTTGTAGGTATCGCCGCCCAAAGCCAATGCAAGAATGTGGTTTCCCTGGCATATCCCCATCACCGGGATGCCCTCATCGACAAGTCGCTTCACAGCTTCAATAGATGCTTTTGGTAAAAGTTTCGGATCGCCTGGACCATTACTTATTACGATGCCGTCAGGTTCGAATTCCATGATTTTGTCAGCGGACAAGGTGTATGGTACACATGTAACGTCGACTTTGCGCTCAAGTAAATTTCTGAGAATCCCAGCTTTTACCCCATAATCGATTAATACAACTTTTTTCTCGCCATCGTTCTTGTAACGGACGGGCTGTTTGATCGAAACTTCGCCGGCTAGTTCCCTCAGGTTTGGGTCAGGAACCCGTTTAACTTCCTCAAGTAACTCTTCAGTATCTGGGTCCCCGCCTTTTCCGCATACCTCAAGTATGCCAAGCATGACGCCCTTTTCTCTGAGCTTCTTGGTAAGCCTTCTCGTAGAGATGCCGCATATGCCTGGGACCGCTTCGCTTCTGAGCCACTGGTCCAAGGTTTTCTCTGAAGCCCAGTGATAGGGTTCGCGGCAGAGTTCTTGGATAACGAGCCCGGTGACCTTTATGCCTCTGGATTCAAAGTGTACGGGGATGCCGAATTTGTCGCCGTCATAAGGTGGAACGCCGTAGTTGCCGACCAGAGGGTAGGTCAGAGTCAGGATTTGCCCCTGATAGGAAGGGTCGGTCAAAGTTTCCGTGTAGCCGACCATGGATGTTGAGAAGACAACTTCGCCTGTGACTTTGCCTGTTGCCCCAAAGCCGTTGCCGACGAAGAAAGAACCATCTTCTAAGACGAGGATTGCCTTTCGGGCTTCTCTAGGGCGCTTTTCGTTTTCCAATGAACCCAACCTCAGCGGGATTAGAACCGCAGATTTAAACTTTACGGTCTCCCTCCGACTTGCCGAGCGAAGTCAGATGAGATTGCACCAGCGAATCTAGGATTTCCTCAGCTGCCTCAAGTTGGCTTCTTTTCCTGTGAACCCATTTTCTTGAAGAGACAACATCTTCGTTCCTAGCTTTAAGCATCCTTGCGCATTCTTGTTTGGCTGGTCCGCCCCTTGCATTGTGGGCGTCAACGCAGTTTGAAAGGTCAACCGCATCACGTATATCTTCAGCCTTGACACTCAGTGGTGTGCCGAGAAACTCTTTTGAGGCGCTCGTTAGCAGCTCGGGTGATGCTTCGGTCATCTGTTTTCCTTCTTCAACTAGAACCCTGACAAGTGCGCCTACAATCTTGTGCGCAGTTCTGAAGGGAACCTTATATTTCCGTACAAGCATGTTCGCCAGCTCGGTCGCAGCCAAAAAGCTCAGACCCGGCTTGCTTTTGAAGCTCGCGGTTACCTCCAAATTTGGCACCAGTTCAGAGAGCATGCTCAGCGAGGATTCAGCCGTCTCAATGGCGTTCCAGAGTTTCGGCGTGGCTTCTTGGAGGTCTAGGTTGTACGCATATGGCAGTGCCTTCAGCATCGTTGTGGCTGATGTGAAGTCGCCTATGATGGAGCTCATTCTTGCGCGGATGACCTCCAACACATCTGGGTTCTTCTTCTGGGGCATGATACTGCTTGTTGAGGCAAACTCGTCCGGCAGCTCGATCACGCTGAAATCCATTGTACTCCAAACTATCAGGTCCTCGACGAAGCGGCTTATGTCCACAGCCAAGACCGAAAGAATGGCTAAGACTTCAAGCAGAAAATCCCTCGTGCTAACAGCATCCAAAGAGTTTTCGAGGACTCTGCTGAAGCCTAGAAGCTCAGCGACCCTTTCGCGGCTTATTGGAAAGCTCGTTGTTGCCAAGGCGCCTGCTCCCATCGGGCAAAGGTCAATGCGCCCGTAGGTTTCCTCAACCCTGCTCAGGTTTCTTTGCAGGGCGTCGAACTGCGCGAGCAGATAATGCGCGAAGGTTATCGGCTGGGCTGGCTGTAGATGCGTGTAGCCCGGTATGATTGTTTCAAGGTTCTTCTCAGCTGCCTCTGCCACGGCTTCTTGGAGCCCGATTACGTTTTCCATCAGGTCCAGAAGTTCGATTTTTAGGTTCATCCTTATGGCTGTTGCCACTTGATCGTTTCGGCTCTTGGCTAGATTGAGGTTTCCGCCAACTTCCACTCCGGTTTCCTTTGTCACAGCTTCTTCAACAGCCATGTGGGCGTCTTCAATCTTAGGGGTTAACTTTAGCCCCTTGTCCAGATTCGCTAATGCGGATAGGATCTTTGTGGCTTCGTCTTGGCTGATTATGCCTTTCTCTTTCAGCATGATGATGTGGGCTTTGTTGATGTTGGCTATGTGTTTCAGGAGTTTTTCGTCGTTTTTGATTGATGAGGTGAACTCGACAACATCTTTCCTTGCTGACTTGAGCCTCCCTTTTCTTAAGAGTTCAGACAACCTTTTTCGCCTTCCCCTTCTTCTTGAGGGCGCTTGCCACCCTTGTCGGTAGACCCCAGAGCTCAATGAAGCCCGCGGAAGCAGACTGATCGAAGGCTGTCTCTATGCTGTATGAAGCTAAGTCCACATCGTACAGCGACATGGGCGAGGAGCGCCCGACCACCTGCACGCTGCCCTTGAACAGTTTCATTTTGACTTCGCCGCAGACCCTCTCTTGAGTCTTGTCTATGAAGGCATCTAGGGCTTCCTTAAGCGGGTCCAGCCAGAGCCCCGTGTACGTAAGGTATGTCCATTGGGTTTCCACCTGCTGTTTGAAGAAGAGTTCATGCCTCGTCAAAACGAGTTTTTCCAAGTCTTTGTGCGCCTCGATTATGGCGGCTGCCGCTGGGCACTCGTAGATTTCGCGGGATTTGATGCCGACTAAGCGGTCTTCTATGTGGTCGATGCGTCCGACGCCATGTTTGCCCGCCACCGCGTTGACAGATTCGATCAGAGCTACAGGGCTCATCTCTTCGCCGTTCAGTGTTGTTGGGACGCCGTTCTCGAAGCCAATTGATAGGTATTCAGGCTTGTTCGGAGCCTTGTCAGGTGACACGGTCCATTCGAATGCATCTTCCGGCGGTTCCTTGTCAGGATGCTCTAGGACCCCTGCTTCGGCTGATCGACCCCACAGGTTTTGATCTACGCTGTAAGGCTTCTTCAAGTCCACGGGCACGGGGATTCCGTGTTCTTTGGCGAACCTTATCTCGTCTTCGCGCGTCATGCCCCATTCCCTCACGGGTGCCAACACTTTCAGGTGTGGAGCCAGAGCTCTGATGGATACTTCAATGCGGACTTGGTCGTTCCCTTTGCCTGTGCAACCGTGGGCAATTGCTTGGGCGCCTTCTTTCTCCGCGACTTCGACGATTTTTGCCGCTATGAGCGGGCGCGAAAGCGCGGTGCTGACTGGGTATTTGCCTTCGTACAACGCGTTTGCTTTGATTGCTGGGAAGACGTAGTCTTTGGCGAATTCTTCTTCGGCATCAATTGAGTAGTGTGTGTGAACGCCCAGCTTTTTAGCTTTCTCTTCGATGGCTTTCAGATCCTCCTTCTGACCCACCTCAAGAGTAACTGTGATAACTTCGTCATCGTACTTTTCTTGAAGCCACTTAAGCAAAACGGACGTGTCTAAGCCGCCTGAATAAGCCAGCACTATCTTGTTCTTCAAAGGTTCTGCCTCCTAATTCTGATGTTGAAACGGGAAATACTTATATATGTTTTTTGGTCAACAATGTATCAGAAATGGCTTCAAGTGACCAGCATTGGTCGAAACCTCGCTCTCGAAGACCGTACAATTCCTGATAGAGAACGACCCTTCACTTCTCGATGCGCTTGAAAGGGGCTACGGAAACTTCAGCGCCATAGCCCGTCTGCTCAAACCTAAAGTTGAAACGCTGCTCGGCAGAGAAGTGACGTTTGAAGGGCTGATCACGGCTGTGAAGCGGGCAAAGGCAAAGTACACGCCCAACCCAGAGTACCTGCAGATCATATCTGAAAGCGTGATAACCCTCAGGACAGACGTAGCTAAGATTTCATTGGAGAAGACGCGGCGAAACCTTGAGAAGGCAAGGTCCGCCTCTGCTGACTTCCCGGAGGTCTTCTTTCAGGTCTCAGAGGGCGCGACCACCTTGACCCTGATAACTGATCAGCGCGTATTTGGCAAGGTTCGCTCGGCCTTCAGGGGCTCAGATATACTTGATGAGAAAGAGAATCTCGCAGCCATCATTGTGCAGAGTCCACGCGATATTGTGAACACGCCAGGCTGCATCGTATCTTTCTACAATCCGCTTTCGAGGGGGCAAATAAACATAGAAGAGACCGTTAGCTGCTTCACTGAAACCATAATAATCCTGCGCAATGAGGACGCGGCAAGAGCCTTCAGCCTTCTGGCAGATCTCATAACAAACACGAGAAAGACACTACAGTCGAAGAAATGAAGCCCAAGGCGCCCAGTCACAACTAGCCGCGACCGTTCACTTGCGTACCCCAAGATATATCACGACTATGCCGATTGCCAGTGCAACTACGCCGCCAGCAACTAAAGCCAACCCTATTGTGGACAGTAACGGAATCTTCACGCCCAAAGACACATCCAGATCCACGTCAGCCGAACCATCTTCATTCATCAGCACAACCCAGTAACTGCCAGCTTCTGGGCTCCACTCCAAAGTCTGTTCCCCGCTGCCATGCTTTGACGCAACCCAGAATGTTTGAGAAGTCGGACCCGCGGGAGCAGCCTGTCCAGCGTGTGCTGCATATTCCACGGTCACGGTTCTTGAGCTGGAAATGCTGAGATGGGTAACTTCGGCGTAGCTGATATTGTTGAGATATGCTGTGACGTCTGAGTCTCTGGCGATTCCTATGAAAACGTTCTTCGAGGCATTGTTGCTCGACCCATTTATCCTAATGGTGACAAAATCGCTGATCGATGGACTCCACGCCGCCCGTTCTATTGTCCCCTCGCCAAAGTTGATGTTGACATGTTGAAATGCGATAGCATAGGAGTCTGTTTCAAACCCGCTGCTGCTGGTGGCAAGGAAGCCTTCGCTGTCTATGAGGCGCATGTTGACCCAGAGAAGAGCTCCGCCTCCCACAAGCAAGCCGAATGCCACGAGCAGAACAATACCTCCGAAGATAACGAGGACGATTCTTGCCCCGCTGGAACTTCTTTCAGCCCTCTCTATTATCACCTGAGGAGCGCTGGTGGGATTTCCACATGAAGGACAATATCTGGCGTTTTCATCCAGTTCGGCTCCACATTTCTGGCAATAGGGCATTTCCATCACCACTTGAAGCCTAGGTCATATATTGCGCACGCATGTAGATAAGGTCTTCCCATAGCATCTCGGAAAACGCGTTCATTAGGCAGATGTACAAAAGAAGCGTCATACTTCGATGATCGGAATTCTCTTTTCCAGTCTCTTTGAAAGGAACAGGAAAACTGCGGCAGAGTAGGCAACTATGACAGCCGAGGCTACTATGTTGATTTCCCAGCTGAAGCTCAGGAGGGCAGCTGCCCCTGCGTAGATGTATGCCGGAGCCATGAAGATCCCCGACAGAAGCATGGAAATCCAGTTTATCATTAAAGAGGGGGTTGCCTTGCTTTTCTTTTCTATGAAATGCATCATCACGTATAGGTTCGCAGAGCAGCCAATCATCGAAGCTGATGCAACTAGAACTAGAGAGATCAGCGGGTCGAATCGGTTAATCAACGTGAGGAGACCCATCGCGGCGGCTGGAACCGCGAACGCAATCAACGTCAGATTGTAAAGAAGTGGTCTAACAACGTAGCTGAGGCTTAGGCCAGAAGTCAAAGGAACCCAGAGATTATTCAGCTCAGTCATCCGCCAAGTGCTTATCAGCATAGAAGGAATAATGAACGAGTATACTGCCAGCAAGAACATTGACGTTGAACCCAGCGTTCCTCTTGAGCCGCTAACAAGGCTCATGCCGAAGACTATGAGGTAGAAGATGAAGACGGAAAAGAGGCTGCCGTCGCGAGTCATCCGAATCATCTCTTTCTTCATGAGGAACCTCAGCAATGACTTTGATCTGATGTTTAAGGAGAATTTCATGCTTGAACGACGCGAAAAGAATTTGATATTCTTCTCCGTCTTTATCGTCTGCATTCTCATGGACGAATCGAAAGGAGACACAAACGGGACGGGACTCGCAAACTGAAACAGGTTCTTCTTAGACGCGTACAGGAAAAGCGCGAGGGCGCTGATGAAATAGGCGGCTGAGCCCAAGACCATGGTGATTGAAAGTGGTTCACCTGAGAAGGTGCTTAGAAGGCTTTGGGCGAGGATGGTTGATGGGTAGGGGAGGTCACCGTACTTTATGGGGGAATAGTTGAACATGCCCAACGCTGGGAACAGCAAGAGAAACACTAAGACCGACGAGGTAATCTTGATCTGCAGCTTCTGATAGACCGAATCCAGTATCGACATGGATGTCTTCAAGAATACGAGGAAGAAAACAAAACTGACAACAATGATGGCCATCGAGAGGGTCGCAGCCGCCGCCAGATTCAAGGAGACAGAAACAATGCCTAAAAACAGAAAGACCGGGAAAAGGAAAAACGAGAAGACCGTGAGATCCGCAAGCAGACCTGAGACAAGGAACTGGATGGGCAGTATGGATGACGTGAAAATGAAGTTCTGTTCGTACTCGAATACGGTGAACCCTTTCCAGGTCAAAAGGAGTGCTATAGCAATGACCCCGCTGATAACAGCTGAAAATGCTTCAAGATAAACTAATAGGTCGGCGCCCCGCTTGACTGAGTCGGCCACAACAAATGAGATTCCGAAGGCTCCGGGAACCATGCTCAAGGCGTAGAGGACGAACAGGGCTATGCTGATCTTGGAGACCTTGAAGACGCCTAGAAAGACCTTCAGCCGGAGCTTGTAAAGATCAAGTAATGTGCCCATCAGCTTCTTCTTCCAAATAGTCCAAAGCCGCGTCTCTTCATTTCAGGCGGTCTTTCGGAATAAAGCTCAGTCTTCTCCTTGTCGGTTTCTTCTGTGAGTTTAAGGAACACCTCTTCCAGAGTAGCGTTCTCCCCGGTCTCCGAAAAGCTCTGCAGGTTCTTCAAGTCTCCGGAGGCAACGTTTCTGCCTCTGTGGATTATTGCGACCCTGTTGCACATTCTTTCAGCCGTGTCAAGCATGTGGGTCGACACGAAGACTGTCTTATTGTTCTTCACTCTTTCATTGAACATCTCCTTCACCCGATGCTGCCCAGATGGATCGATGCCGACGAAGGGCTCGTCAACAATGAGGAGGTCTGGATCATGGATGAGGGCAGATGCCATGGCTACCTTCTGCCGCATGCCGCGAGACAATAGGAGTACAAGCGCCTTCCTCTTTTCCTGAAGTTCAAAGATTCTAAGGTAGAAATCGACTCGTTCCATGATCTGTTCGTCCGGCACGTTCCTGATCTTTCCAGAATATATCAAGAACTCCTCAACCGTCAGGTAGTCAGGCAGAGACACGGCTTCAGGCACATATCCGATTGACCGCTTGTATCCATAGGGGTTCTCGCTGATGTCGTAGCCATTGACCTTCACGATGCCTCTGTCCATGCGAAGCAGGCCGACAACTATCTTTAATGCTGTGGTCTTTCCCGCCCCGTTCGGTCCTACTAGCCCAAAAACCTCTCCCCTGTAGGCTTCTAGGTTCAGCCCTTGGAGTGCTCGGACCTCTTCGTATGCCTTCCAGACATCTGCCAACTCCAAGATCGAAGTCATTCCAACATCGCCCCAAGCTTTCTACAATGGCTTATCTCTCATTTTTTGTACCCAAACTTTCTCAGTATGCCCTTGCGCCATTCCACGCCTTTTTCGTCCTCGATCCCCTTTGGCTTCAAGCCGTCGACAACACCCAGTATGCCTTTTCCCTGTTGGGTCTCGGCGACAACAACTTCGAGAGGATTCGCTGTCGCGGCATATATCGAGCATACTTCTGGAACATGCTTTATGGCGTTTAGAACGTTGATTGGGTACGCGCCGCGGAGAAAGACAAGGAAGGAGTGACCGCAGCCCAGCCTAAGCATGTTCTCGCCTGCGGCTTTCTTGAGTTCCTCGTCTGTACCTTCAACGCGGACAAGGCATTCACCGCTGCTTTCGCAGAAGGCTAGCCCAAACTTCACATTTGGGACCGAGTTGACCATGGCTTCGTATATGTCTTCCACCGTCTTTATGAAGTGCGCCATGCCGAGAATCACGTTGCAATCCCTTGGCGGCTCTATCTTGACGAGAATTGTTTCCATCTTCGCCCCCCGAACAGTTTCCACCAGATACAATTAGCAGATTCGCCGAATAAACTTAGCGCTTGTTACGTGACATCAGCAACGACGAGGAGATTGAAGCGGTCTCCCCGCTTTCTAGAGGCTTGCCGTCTCAGCCGGTTCTTCCCTAAGCAACGCTTTCGCATTTCTCCATTGGTCTCGGAGGATCTCGATGGTGCCCGAAAATCCTGCATGAACGGAATAGAAGATATAGCACATGTAAGTGCAGTTTGTGCAGTTGCTGTATTCTTTACGAAGTTCTTTCAGCCTTTGGCTTTTCCAAACTTTGGGTAGGTCGAAAACTGAGGCGACTGGTTCCCTGCTGTGGCAGCCTGCTACCCTGCCGAGATGGTCCACTATGAGGAAGCTGTTGAGCGCTTGGCAGTGCCAGGTCCTTCTGCCCGTCAGGGCAAGTTCCTTTATGGCTTCTAATGTTTTCTTGGTGATATAGACATATTCGCTTTCTTCTCTCATTTTCAGGAGAGCGTCACAAACATTTGCTAGAGTTTCGTTGTCTCGTATTTCGTATTCGTCGTTTTTTTTGCCGATCGGGAACATTGTGTTTTCGAAGGGATAGTCGTGCCAGTATAGGCAGTACCAGACGGGTATGTTGCGGCTGATGAAGTGTTTTGTGAAGTCAACGATCTCGTAAAGGTTGAACTGCGAGATTGTCGGCGAAACCCCGACGTGAATGCCTTCCTTGTTTAAGGTGTCTACGGTGTTCATCGCGTTTTTCCAGGCGCCGCGTACGCCCTTCAAATAATCATTCTTCTTCTCGTCTAGGGTGTCCAAGGATATTGCGACGAAGTCGACATTATGTAGGGCATCGATCTTTTTTGCTGCCATACTTCCGTTGTCGTAGACTGTTGTTACGAAGTGTCTAGAAGCGTAGTCTAAGATCTCGCCGATGTCGTCGCGGAGCAGTGGGTTTCCTCCGGAGAAGACTATCTCGATTACTCCTAGGTCTCGCAGAACGTCTAGTCCCCGTTTGATCTCTTCAGCGCCTAGTTCTTGGCGGTTCTGGTCTGCCCAGACGTTGCAGCCTTTACAGCGGTAGTTGCATCTCCTCGTCAACATCCATTGGGCATGGTAGGTTTTGGGGGATTTGAACGTGCGTTTTGCAAGGCTCAACATTTTTGAGGAGTACATCATCGCGAGGTATGCCCCGCTTACGAAAGGTCAGTCTTTTACACAAACATTTCGTTGTTAGCGCAGAAACTTAGCTGAAGCCAATTCTTAAACCTTTCCCGACTTTCACAATATTTCTGAAGCCAGAATACACATGGACCCTGTTGTTGTCCGTGCTTCTCAGGCATTATCTCGTCAGTTCATATATTCCGCCGATACAAAACGCGAAAAGTCTCAGCACATCCAGAGGCGGGTAAGCGAAAGGCATGGCAGCCTCTTTCTCCCTCAGACCCCTATACGCATAAAACAACACCAAAAGACAGAGGGGAACAACAGTCATCAACAAGAACGGAGCCAAAAACACGGTGCTGACGACCGTGGCTAGAATAGCAAAGGACGTGCCCAATATCAGCCAGATCATGAAGAACAGTATGCTGATGAGGATCCAGCGGGAAATGTTGTCTTTTGCCCTTCTCTTCTTTAGCAACAGGGCCCCGCCTCTGCCGTAGTTGAAGGTTTGTTTCAACAGGCTCTTTAGTGTAGCCCTATGCTGGTGTTTGATTACTGCCTCGCGGTCTAGAATCAAGTTGCAGCCGGAGCTGCATATACGTTCGATAAGTTCATCTTCGTCGAAGCCATACAGTATCTGTTCGTCGAACCCTTTTGCTTCCTCTATGAAGGCTCTGCGAAAGGCCATATTGCAGCCAGCGGGATAATGCAGGGGAGGCTTCACGTTCGCCAGAACTTCTCGTTTTCTGAATCTTCTCAAGACGGGCATGAGGCTCTCATCAGCGTATCGTGAGAGGAAGTCGTTACCATGCCTTGAGACAGTGCCGCCTACGCATCCAACGCGCGGATCTTCAAAGTTTCTGACGGTCTTTCTGACCCAGTCTGGTGGTATGACGCAGTCAGAATCTGTGAACAGGATGATCTCGCCGCGGCTGTTCTTGAAACCCGTGTTTCTCGCAATGTTCAGTCCCCGCCTTTTTTCTGTGATCAGCTTGACTGGATATTTCCGTATGATGCCTCTTGTTTTGTCTGTTGAACCGCCGTCGACAATTATTACTTCAAGCTTTTGTTTGTCGTAATCGATCTCTTCGATGGAATCCAAGAGGTCTGCTATCGTCGCCTCGGCATTCAGCACGGGAACAATGATTGAGACATTTGGCTCGTAACCGTTTTCCGGCGGCATCTTTGGTTTCAAACGTAGATTCAGCTGAACCCGTTTATTTCTTTTCTCCGATAACCATGCAATTCTTCAGGCTTCTAATGTTTTGACCTGACCCATATAGCCTCGGCGTGGCGTCTAATGTGGGCAGCAACAGTTTCATAGTGTTCCTCCTCGTTTTCGACGAGTATCATATTCAAGCGTTCGCGGAAAAGCCACTTGCCGTCGCCCGTCTTGGCTGTAAGAACCGAGCCGAACGTAACGTGCATCAGCTGCCTTCCGTTTTTCTCGTCTAGAAGAACCTTTTCCAGATCCTTGTCAGCAACCGTGTCTGGGTTTGGAACCAAGGAAAGATTTGTGCT
Organism: uncultured Candidatus Bathyarchaeia archaeon; assembly: GCA_964513245.1. Taxonomy (GTDB): domain Archaea; phylum Thermoproteota; class Bathyarchaeia; order Bathyarchaeales; family DTEX01; genus CAZELO01. Next base: position 67,714 of record CAZELO010000007.1, read on the forward strand.
TAGATGGTAGCTCTTTCGGTCTTTCTCAAAGCACTTTAAGCTGAATTTGGCTATCTCTCGGAACAAGCGTGGATCATGCCTTGCCACAACCCGGAGAGCTTCAAGATAGCTCGTGCCAGCAGTTTTCAGATGAGATACATCGGCAGCCAGCCTGCCTACTATAGGGTAGATGGAGAATTTGTCGCTTCCCGAGTGGATACTGAGCTTGTATGGTCCGCAGGTTTTTGCTATGAGAACGTGCTCTTTGAAAGATCTTTCGAACTCGCCGAGGTCACCTATGTAGTCAATAGCCTTCTCGAACTTTCCTACGAATCTCGGCGCCAAACCTTGAATCTGGACACCAAGCCTATTCAGCTCGGAGGCTATGAAGAAGTGTTCAATGGTAGAAGTCGGTGTCTCTGTCTCGTCAACAGACATCTCCAAATCAAATCTCTTTCTGCCGTAAAGCCTCTTGAGATGTCGATGCATGCGTACGGTGTGTGCTATGGCGGCTGAATACTTTACGGCTGCTCTCAGCAACGTTTCTTCCGAGAATTTGATCAACCGTTTTTCGCCAAAGCCGATGACAGCGAATTCTTTGCCCAGATAGGCTTTCAGGCAGTCTTCCTTTCTGTATTTGAGACCAGCCCACGGCAGTGCCTCGAACTTTTTCCTGAGTGTCCCAAGGTCATAATTGTCTGCCCCGTTGTCCACGTGATCTGAAGGGTCAACCGTATACATGGTGAAGCCGGCTTCAAAGGCAGCATCCAAGTCTGCTTCCTTCTTCACGTGATCAGCATCAGCGGCAAAGCCACGCTGGTAGTTCTCTTGGAAGACCGCCCAAGAAACATCGTCCAAGACTTCCCAAGGTGTCCGTAGCGTGCGCTCCATCTCACGGACAGACTGCTGAGCCAAGACGGGAAAAACATCGAACCCTTTCACTGCCCTTATGTGACCCGGTGTGGCTAGACCTACGCGGTCACCTGTTCCGATGGCGGCTGCCAGACCTATGACCATTGGACATGTGTACGGGAAGATTTTCCGCAGAGACATGGCGTTCTCGTGGCTGCAGGGGCAGATCTGGTATTCATAGATTCTTGCACCGGACTCGATTTTTCCTTTTTCCTCGGCAACGAAGCAGTCCAGAAGGCTATTGTGCTCTGGATGTGGTGTGAGGGTGACTAGCTTCTTTTCGAGGTTCTCACGCATGAGGAAGAAGATGCAGCCTTTCTTCTTTGTTATCGACGATTCATAGACGGCAACGGTCTGTTTTCCTTTGCGGATTTCTTCAAATTTCCTAACGGCTAAGTGTTTCATAGCCAGATTTTTTCTCTCCTCAAGTCCGTGTTGAGAACCGTTCAAAGGCAAATAGAAGCGTGAACCAGATCTCCTATCGAAATGCTGTATCTCACAAAGGGTTCATTTCTTAATTAGGAATGGCTTGGCGGCTTCTTTACTGCCAAGGTCTTTGATCACCAGTTCATCCAAGTCAACATCTGCGCCTACGATGACGCCTTTTGCCTGTTCTTTTCCGTTCTTCAGGCTCACGTCTATTCCTTCCAGCGTAAGGGTCGTGTAGAAGCCTAGTTTCAGCGGGTCCATGAGATCCTTTCTGATGCTTTCCCTTTTGTCTGGCTCGTTTAGGCTTTGCAGAATCCGCATGAGCAGTTTTCCCGGGTTGTCTATGCCGTATCCCCGCACGTTTGCTATGTTGCCGCGGTCATCGGTCTCCGAGGTCTTGAACAGCGGGTTAAGTCTTTCGAAGCCCGGTCTCTCTGTTCCTGAAGCATCCTTGTGGGGCGTGCTTATCTCGTCTATGGCTTCGTCCAGTTTGATGTCAACGAGGCCGTCTGTGAATATCATTCTTGCCTCTTGCACCGTCATCGCCCACGCAGAGCTAGGCAGGTGCCAACCTGTCCTGATGAATGCGGTTGCGCCGTTTTCGAACAACATTTCGGTGATGATCATGTCGTAACCGTTGACCGGTATCGGCTTAAGAGTGGGCAACTTCTGTTTGTATCCTATGGCTTTCAGGCTGACAGGGCGTAGCCCGACCATGTACATCAATGCGTCGCCCATATGCACGAAAAGGAAGGATGCCGGCGTGTTCTTCTCTGCGAAGTTGGGTGAGGAGAAGAATTTTCCCGGTGTTGCTACATCTATTCGGTCAAGCATGTCCACGTGGGCTGTTTGAAACTTTCCGTATTGTCCCTGCAGGTATCTGCCTCTGACTTCCTGAAACCGCGGGTCATCTCTCTTGTGATAGTCGACAACGATTATCTTTTTCAGTTTTTCAGCAAGCAACATCATTTCGTATGCGTCTATCAGCTTATCCGCGAATGGTTTCGGTATGAAGACATCGCAACCTGCTTTGAGGGCGTCTACGGCTATGGGTTTGTGGAAACTGTCCGGCGTATTGACGCAAACGACATCCAACGTGAATCTTCCCGCCTTCGCGGCTTCCAACATTTCCTTATGTGTATTGAACCTTCTCTCCTTAGGAATGCCATACCGATCTCCAAAGGCATTCAGCGACTTTGCGTTTGGATCTGCTATCGCTTCGACGCTTAATCTCGAAGAATACATGCTGCGATAGTAAAGCCACTGATAAATCTGCTCCACAACCGCGCCTGTTCCTGCAACTCCCAGCCTTAATTTCTCAACCATAATGGGTGCCTCGCTTTTCTCTAATTTTCTGGTTCTATTTATAGCCTTCCATCCCAGTTTGCGACGAGATGGTATATGATTGTTGCCAAGCCCAGTATCTGGTCTATGTGAATATGTTCCCTGCTGGAATGGGCATACAGGATTTCTCCGGCGCCCGTTACAACTGTTGGTATCCCACCGTTGATGACAAGTTTCTGCGCGTCGCAGCTCGCCAACCAAGTGGACAACTCAGCATGTATGGGCAGGCTTGTCTTTTTCTGGAGTGTTGCGTACGCTGTTTGCATGTATTCTACGAAGGGGTCGTCTTCTCTGAGCAGGTACGCATCGTTTTGCAGTTCTGGGAACGTGATCTGGGCTGTAGCCGGGTTGTCACGCCACTGCGTCACCTGCGTAATCAGGCTTTCTTTTTCCGGGTCGTCTTTGAAGAACTTCTCGTAGAAGGCTATTCTCTCAGCCGCGTATCTTTCCTTGGCTTTTTGGACGATCTGCTTCAAGTCCTGCTTTATTTTTGTCATGCCGCCGGGCTGTATAAAGCCTATTGAGAAGTAGCACTCGACTTTTTCCGGCAATTTGCTATAATGCTCCTCATGGGTTGTGACTTGGCTGTCGCAGTATTGTATGTTTCTTTTTGCGTCGAACCACCTGTTGTCCATCTCGCTTTCTATAAGCATGTTCGCGTAGTTTTGGGCTTCTTTCAGATAGTGGCGCATGACTGCGACGGCGCTGATTCCCTTGTAGTAGTTGCTCTGATGCGTAGATATGCCTTGAATGGTGATTTTGTGCCAAAGTGCTCCTCTGCCGCCGTGATGAAAGAGATATGCGAGCCTTTCCTCCTTCACAACTTGGTTCGGCTCAAGGACCACGCAACAGTTGCCTGCAAGCTGCTGCCTCATCATTGCCAAGGTGCCGTTTCCGCTTTTTTCCTCCTGTGAGACCACTTGCCCGATTATGTTTGGGTTTCTCAGCCCCTGTCTGCTCAGTTCTTTAAGCGCCACGTACAAGGCAACTATCTGACCCTTTGCGTCGCAGGCTCCAGGTCCATATATTGTGCCGTCCTCTTCTTTGATTGGCGTCGTGTTTATGACGGTGTCTGAATGCGTGTTAAAGGTTAAGACCTTACCCGTTGGCTCTCCGAACCTTAGCAGCAGGTTCGGCGACTCAGCCCTATAATCTTCAAGATATCTAAGTCCGCCGCCTATTTCCTGTTTGAAGCGGACAAAGAGCTCGTCTTTCTCGATGCCCTCAGGATAAAAGACAAGCTGGGCTTTCAGCCCGTCTATGGTTGAGAACTTTTCTTGGAGCATCTTCTGAATTTTGAGTTCTGAGCCGCTGAAGCTCTGTATTTTCACAAGTTCCAGCAGCATCTGTTTTGCTTCGTCGCGATAAGTCTTCATCGTCTCAAGGTTTTTTGGGTTAACTCTAAAATCCATTGGTAATCCTCGGGAACATTCTGAAGTCTGCATCATATAAGACTTTTCCGTCTGTAAAGTCAACTTTTCAATGTGGCATTTTTCTGCTTGTTTGCTCGCACTTGTTTGTCGGGCAACAGCCCGCTTACAACAGGACTTAGGTGAAGAGACGGAATATTTTGCGCTGATGGTGCCCACGTTTTGACGTTGCTTTTTTCCGATTTAGACCTGAAACAATAAGTATTTAATGTGTGCTCTGATTAATGCAGACCAGTTAGGTGATGTGGACTTTGAACAGTCGTGATAGAGTGTTATGCGCCATGAACCTTGAGGAACCCGACCGTGTCCCGTTTGACCTAGAACTTTCTGACGAACCATATCAGGAACTATGCAAGCACTATGGCATCCAAGGCTCTTCTGTTTCAAGGCTCTTCACATACGACATCAAATTATGTCGAACTCTCCAATGTGACCTACTAGCCTTCGAGGCCGGCCCTCCAGAAGGCTGGAGTCCAAAGACCTATGACGACGGCTCCTACAGAGACGAATGGGGCATCCATCGAAGATTCAGGATGAAAGGAACAATCGATTGGTTCGAGAATCACCCAATCGGAGGCATTGAAGCCCTTGAGAGCTATGATTTCCCTGACCCTTCAGCCTCAGGAAGACTGGCAGATCTTGAGTTAGCTCTAAAGAATTATCACGGCGAATTCGCTATTTTTGGGGGAATTGGTTTTGCGCTTTGGGAAAGAGCCTGGACCTTGCATGGATTTCACCAAAGCCTGATGGATTTCTATCAGAACCCGGGCTTTATGGAAAAACTTCTTGACAGAATCGTCAAATATGATGTGGAGCTCGCCAAGATTATCACAGAGTACGATATCGATGCCCTGCGCCTTGGAGATGACTATGGCAGCCAACATGACATGCTCTTCTCACCGGATTTGTGGAGACGCTTCATAAAACCCAGACTAAAAAAGATCACAAACATTGCGAGGAAAAAGGGGCTTCCCGTGGTTCTTCACACGTGCGGCAATGTGTATCGAATCCTAAACGACCTGAACGAGGCGGGCGTCACTGTGCTCAACCCCGTTCAACCTAAAGCAATGAACCCGGCTGACCTAAAAGAAAAATTCGGCGACACATTCTGCTTCTATGGAACGATGGACCTACAGCAGACCTTAGCCTTTGGAAAACCAGAGGACATCAGAGCCGAGGTGGAAGAGAGAATGAGAACAGTGGGCGCCGGCGGAGGTTTGATCCTCGCGCCTGCACATACGGTGCCCCCTGGTGTGCCACTCCAAAACATCTTGGCACTTGCCCAGAGCGTTAAGAAATTGGGTGAATATAGCCGTCTTCCATGACATATTTGCGGTTGACGTCGGCGTTCGCTTGAAGAGGACACGATTTGAGAAACCTGTTCTTTCTGGTTTCGGGAGAGAACCCGACTCTCCCCTTTTCCGAAGTTAGGGCTATTCTTGAGGCTGAGGGCTTTGCATATCGTGTCTTGGAAGTCTTAACCCAAGTCGTAAGAATCGATGCAGATCCGCAATGCATAGAACCCATAAAAAACAGGTCCGCAATGGCAAAGATCTGCGGAACCGAAATATTCAATTGCGGAGCCGATCTGGAGACAATCCTTGAGAACGCCGAAAAGACAGACATGGCTTCTTTCCTAAGCGAGGGAGAAAACTTCGCTGTTCGAGTCAAAAGAGTGCGGCAAAGCTCGCTTCAGTATGAAGCCTCGGCATTGGAACAGAAGATCGGGGCAATCTTGTTCAAAAATGGAAGAGGCGCCAAAGTCAATTTGAAGAAGCCTCAGAAGACCTTCCTCGGCGTGCTGACAGACGGCAGATTCATCTTTGGACTGAAGAACGCAGAGACTAAACCCGGCGAGTTCATCAAGAGGGGACCGCGGCGAAAGGCTTTCTTTCATCCAGCCGCCATGACCGCAAAGCTGGCAAGATGCATGGTGAACCTTGCCCAACCGAGGGCTGGAGAACTCGTTTTTGATCCTTTCTGCGGAACAGGTGGCTTCCTCGTCGAAGCAGGGCTTATTGGTTGCCGCATCTTGGGCTCAGATGTCAGACGCGACATGGTGGAAGGAAGCCTGCGAAACCTGAGATTTTACGGCTTGCAGTCGGAAGGTCTTGCCGTCGCCGACGCTCGCGCAATTCCCGTGTGTGCAAAAAGCGTGGGCTGCATTGCCACAGACCCGCCTTATGGGGTTTCTGCGACAACATTGGGGTTAGCCAGCAGAGATCTTCTTGAAGGTTTTCTTTTGGCTGCTGTCGATGTTCTTAGGAAGGGTCGGCATGTCTGCCTTGCTGCGCCTCATACTGTTGGGGTCGGCGCGATCGGGGAACGATCAGGCTTTAAGCATCTTGAGTCATATTTCATCCATGTTCACAGAAGCTTGACGAGGGAGGTCGCCGTCTTTAGGCGGGTGTGAGCCTGTCAAAAAGCAAGGCGAGCAAGGCGCATGAGTCTAAGCATTGTCTTTTGGGAACCGCTACAAGCATTCAGACATCAACTAGGAACAACCTTTTAGCCGCTGTCACGTGAAGTCCGCCCTCTGGAAACCCCGCGCAACAAGTTCATGCTCTACTTCTTCACAAGCATCTCTTATAGTCCCTGTAAGTGCTTCAAGCCAGCATCTTACTTCAGGTCGATCTGCCATAGAAGGGTTCAGTCTTACCTGCTTGGCTTGGAGCAATAGTTCACGCCAAGCACCTCGGGCATGAAGGTAGCCCCAATCGGCCGCTTCGCTTTTGGAACTGAGCCTTCCCTCCTTAAGCCAAAGTAGCAGTCTCGCCGCTGTTAGTAGCCAATCTACCGAGTGAAGACTGCCACCCCGTCCATGTTGTTTCATTGATTTACAGGTCTTCCACACATCACCAACGAGGGCTTCATGGCTTGCTAGGGGAATTTCGTGTCGGGCATCTTCTCCCCAAATGACTATGCCACGTTCACGGATAACAGAGAGTGTAAACCACCCTAGTTGATTGCATTTCCAAGGTCTCTCACCGCTTGTCCCCCACCAGAATGCCTTTCCCGTGCTCGCTGGGTTTAACATCCCTCGTGGCAGGAATACTCCTTCAATCATTTTGAACAGGTTCCCATGGTCCTCACTACGTAGGACCTTGCGAATCTTAGTAAGCTGCAGACACGCTTCATCAGAGAGATCATCATTGGTCACTGCTAGAAAATCGAGGTCACCATATCCTGGAGCTAGGTCATCGAAAACAATAGACCCATGCAGAATCACTGAAACCAACCGCTCTCTGAAGAAATCCCCAATCACTCTTAGGAACAATTCTAATGTCAGGTTCAATTCATCTTCAGAAAACTTATGTTTCAGAAGCATCATTTTTTTCCTTCCCGTCAACGGCAGTTTAACACAAGTCACTGTTATGCCTTATATGGAAACACTTTTTTTATGTTTTGTGGACTAATTATACTGGTGAGATGCTGAATTAACTATTTTAGTGCGTAGATTAGCAAAAGAGGCAATAATTTGCGTCCTTTTATCAAATCCGGAACGAGGCTGAAAAACCGTCTAAAATGAAAAACTGTTTTGTGGATTAATATTGGAAGCGATTAGTTTTTCTTATTTTTATACTGGAATTGAACAAATTTGTTGATGGTTAAGGTGATTAAGGACAATGAGTCTGAGCATAGTTTTTCTGGGGACCGCTGCAAGCATTCCAACAACGTCAAGGGCGCCTCCGGCAACGGCAGTCCAACGTGAGGGGGAACTCTTCCTGTTCGACTGCGGCGAGGGCACACAGAGGCAGATGATCAAGGCAAGAATCGGGTTCAACCGCAAGACCAAAATCTTCATCACGCACATGCATGGAGACCACGTCCTAGGCTTGGCAGGGCTCATCCAGACGATGGCGCTTTTAGGCAGAGACAAGCCGCTTCGAGTCTATGGGCCGCCTACAATTCAGGCTTACATGGAAGCGATGGCAGAGGTCGTGCCGTTTGGGCTTACCTTCCCAGTCGAAGTATACGAGATAGAAAAAGAGGGGCTCGCGTGCCAAGAAAAAAACTACGAAGTACACGCTGTAAAGGCAGAACACTCCGCCCTGTCGCTGGCATACGCGCTGATAGAAAAGCCGAGACCAGGCAGATTCCACAGCGGGCAAGCTATATCGCTCGGCGTTCCAAAGGGGCCGCTTTGGTCTAGGCTTCAACGTGGTCAAGAGGTTAAGCTTCCAAACGGACGCGTTGTGAAGCCTGAAGAGGTCCTAGGTCCGCCTCGGCCTGGCAGAAAAATCGTTTACACAGGTGACACGAGGCCCTCGGACAAGATTGCTGAGTTAGCCCGGGGTGCGGATGTTCTGATTCACGAGGCTACACTTGGCGACGAGATGGCGGACAAAGCTAGAGAAGACAAGCACTCGACGCCAAGCGAAGCTGCGCTTGTTGCCAAGAAGGCGGAGGCTAGGCTGCTGATCTTGACGCATATAAGTGCCCGTTACGGCGACACCGACCCGCTCATTGAACAGGCAAAAAAGATCTTCCCAGAGATACGTGTGGCTGAAGATTTCGAGAAGATTGATATACCGCTGAGAGAATCGTAGCCTTGGCGGAGTTGTGTGTTTCAGGTTTCAGTGATGCCTTTCAACGTGCAATCTTTCGCGGAATGCTTCCTCAGAACCAGAAATGTGGGAGATGAGCATGCAAGCAGGACCATCGTTACCCTGAACTCAAGCAGCATTCCTACACTAGCGCTCTCAACATTTTCAGGCTTTCTTCTATGTTTGCTTCTGATTCTATGACGAGGGTGCCTCCGTAGTTTATCTTCTTAAACATCTGGATGACCTCTGGCCAGTTTATGTTTCCCTGACCTATGCCCAGATGGCGGTCAAAGTCTCCGTTGTTGTCATGCAGATGCGTATGGATGATCTTGTCTGGGAACCTTTCGGCGAAGGCGTCGATCTGCCCATTTATGTGTGCATGCGCCACGTCAAGCGTCAAACCTAAGCCCGATCTGTCCAACTCGTCATAGAAGCGGTCAAACTCGGTCACGTTCTTTAGGAGGAACGGAAAGGGGTCAGGAGTGTTCTCGATAGCCAACCTAACATCATATTGCTCCGCGAAATCGAGCAATTCGCGCACAGACCTCAGGTTCAGTTCCCAATCAAGCCCGGGATAGAGGTGGCTGATGCCTGTTTGGAGGCCTGAGTGGAAGACCCAGATTTTTGAGCCGAGCTGGACCGAAAGCCGAATCGACTTTTTGAGCCGCTTCAGAACAACTCTTCGGAAGAACGCGCTGGGAGAGGCCAAGTTGACATCACCGAAGGGCGCGTGGACAGACAGCTGTAGCCCCCTCCGCTCGGTAATCTTCCTTATGGCGTTTACCCGTCTACTGCTGAGCGCGTGAAATCCCTCATCGACGAGTTCAACATGGTTCACGTCAACCTTTTCGAGTTGCCTCAGAAGACGAGGAAACGGGCGGCCCAAACAGAAAAGCATTGATAGACCGATTTCCACTTTTTCAGTCTCCTATTCGCGCCGTACTGTTCTAGGTGCCAGCCAGTCTATTAGCTGCCGCGGATTGTCGCATTCTATCTCGACTCGTATGGGTCCGAGCGGCGACTCGCCTGTTGGCTGGGAGAAGGATAAATGCCCAACATATGCAACCTGTTTGTTCAGGTAGAAGGCGATTGTGTCTTCGCGGATTCCTCTCAGCAGCACCTTTCTCGCCGCGTCCAAGATCAGTTCTCTCCGCAACAGTTCGTGAAACCTTGACAGGGCTTCAAGCCCCTCTGCCTTTCCAGTCAGCCTCTGCGTGTCGTCTTCTTCTACAAGCGTGAGCTCCATTTCGCCCAGCACTTTGCAGATTGCAGTCTTGACTTTGTCTGGGTCTTCTGTAGGGTTGACTTCTGCCTCTACCCTGACTTCTACCCTATCGCTTGTGCTCGTTTTCCGTCACCTGCCTGAATATGTGTCTCAGCTGCCGCCGTGAACTCGACCGTGTGCCTTCATTGTTGACCACGTAGTCAGCTGCGGCTACGACTTCTCCGAGTCCCACGCTGAGCTCCCGGTTATCGCGCTCGATGAATATCTCACAGTTCTTCGGGTCGTCGCTTCTACCTCTCCTGAGCAGGCGCTTGAACCTTGTCTCTGGCGAGGCGTATATGGCGATCATTCGGAAGTCTGGGAACTCCTTCCTGAACTCTCGCACCTCATCCAAGCTGCGGATACCGTCAACCACTACGACGCTGGTAGCAGAAGCCCTAATCTTGGGTATGCATTTTTTGGCTATGACCGCGGGTCCTTCCTTTGCCCTGAGCTGTAGCATGATCTTGCCTAGGTTCTTGGGCGTGGGTTCAATGTTTCGCCTCTTCGCTTCTGCCCTTATTTCGTCGCCCATCACGATTATGGGATAGCCAGAATGCTCCGCGACTTCACGGATCAGGTTCTTTCCAGCCCCCGGCATGCCCGTTATGCCTATGACGGTCTTCTTTGTCATCCTGCAGTCCACGCCACCTTAATAGATGTATCATTGATTAAACGGCACATCGTTTGACTTCTTCGCGTCTGCAATGTCATAACCTTCCTTTTACCCTTGAACAAGCTCCTGCTCCGCTGGCTGCTCAAGTTCTTCATATGTTATGTCCGCCCCTCCTCCTTTAACCGTCATAATATCCTCATAAGCAAATAAACTTTGACCCTGCCCTAATCCTTCGTTCATTATCCTATTATTGTGCCGAAAGGAACTGCATGCGGAGAACAATTGTCCCGTATCAAAAGAACAAAGGAACCTTCGGCGCTAATTACCCGCTGGCATTGATAGACTAAGAGCGCCTGTTAAGATATGCCAAGATTTTCTGGGTCTCTGGGGTAAATCTTATTATGAATAGTTGAGTGTTAGGTAATAGTGTTGCAACCGCGCATGAGAGGGCTGTTTCTGTTTGGAGAAGATCCGTAGTTTCATCGCGTTCGACATAACAGAAGAGGACGTAATCAGGTCCCTGTCAAGCGTCCAGCGCATGCTTGCCGGGACGGGTGCAGACCTGAGGCTGGTTAAGCCTGAAAACATCCACGTGACCTTACGTTTCTTGGGAGATATCTCGCCTGACCTTGTTGAACAGATTCACGCCGAAATGGAGAAGGCTGTCTTCGAGCCCTTCGACATCGAGATAAAGGGGATAGGCGCGTTCCCAAACCTAAGCCACATAAGCGTTCTGTGGGCTGGAATACGCGAAGGCGCAAACGAGCTGAGGGCGATATTTGGTCAGCTGGAGCCTCGCCTCCGCGAGTTGGGCTTTAGGCCCGACTCGAAAGGTTTCAGCCCGCATCTAACGATTGCCCGTGTGAAGACAAGCCGCAACAAACCCGCGCTGATAGAACGCATAAAGGAACTGGAGAACCACGAGTTCGGACGGGTTAAGGCTGAATGCTTGAGGCTCAAGAAGAGTATTCTGACGCCGCAGGGACCGATATACTCGGTTCTCAGGGAGACATGCCGTCAATAGACCGGCTGGTGGAGAAAAAGGGTGATGGCTCAACAAGACCTGAAAGCGAAGATAGATGCCGTCTGCAGAGAAGCCCTTCAACAAGCCACGCCTGATGAGAAAGAGCGACGCGAAACTCTGCTGTTTTCCGAAGACTTGGTTAAGCGCCTAGAAGTAGAGCTGAGGAGGGCTGGGATAGAAGGCGAAGTCCAGATTGAGGGTTCGATAGCGAAGGACACGTGGCTCAAGGGCGAGAAAGACATAGACCTATTCGTGTTGCTGCCCAAGACCTATGGAACGGCAGACTTCACAAAGGTTCTGGATGCCGCCAAGAGAATAGCTGGAGAAAACTGGTTAGAGGCGTACGCGGAACACCCATACATCGAAGCCAAGATAGACGAATTCACAGTAGATTTCGTCCCGTGCTTCAAGGTTGAGGATGCCAAAGAAGCCGTGTCATCCGTGGACAGAACACCTCTGCACACAGTGTACGTGACGGGAAGGCTTAGCCCACAAATGAGGAATGAAGTCCGCCTTCTGAAGAGGTTCATGCGCGGAATCGGCGCCTACGGAGCTGAGATAAAGGTCGGCGGGTTCAGCGGCTACCTCTGCGAGGTTCTCACGATGTATCACGGGTCCTTCAACGGGCTGTTGGATGCCGCGGCAAACTGGCATGGAAGAGAAGTCATCGACATCGAGAAGCATTATGCGGGCAAAGAGAACGAGGCTAGAAAGATTTTCCGGGAGCCACTCATCGTGGTTGACCCTGTTGACAAAGGCAGAAACGTTGCCTCAGCCGTCAGACCGGACAGACTCAGCGAGTTCATCGCGGCTTCCAGAGAGTTCCTAAAGACACCGAGCCTAAGCTTCTTCTACCCCAAGCCCGTTGAAGCATTAACGGTCAGCGAACTGGCACACAAGATGGAGACAAGAGGCTCAACATTCGTTTTCCTGAAGACAAATGTTGCCAGAGCCGTGCCCGACGTTCTCTGGGGACAACTTTACCGCTCTCAGAAGGCGTTGGCGGCGCTGATTCAGCATCATGGCTTCACGCTTACCCGAAACGACGTTTGGAGCGACGAAAAAGGAACCGCCGTATTTATCTTCGAGGCTGGGTCCCGGTTTCTTCCAGCAGCAGAGAAGCATCTGGGTCCGCCGATCGAGAAAAAGACAGAATGCGAAAGGTTCCTCAAGAAATACGTTGCATCCGCCGAGGTGTTGTCGGGACCAAGAATAGAGGGAAACCGCTGGGTTGTCGAGAGGAAAAGGAAACACCCAGATCTGGTTGGCTTTCTGCAGGACTGCCTGAAAGATGGTGGCAGAGGCATAGGAAACTCAAGCCTTGTCTTTGAAGCGTTTAAGCATTCGCTCACAATCTGGGTTAACGACGAGGCTAAAGGGTTCTATTCAAAAAATGCTGCATTCGCATCCTTCCTCTCCGAGCACCTAAGAGGCAGACCAAGCTGGCTCAGATAAAACACAAAGCGAGACAGACTCACAAGATCTTCTGGAGGAACACCTAGTTGGCACCGTGGCTGGAGCAGAATAGCCCAATGGACGAATTCGTCCCACTTGACAGACTAGACGAAAAGCGTTACGGGCTTGTCATCTGCTATCCTCGGTGTGAACCAGCCGAAATGAAGGGAAGACTCATGGAGATGCGGGAACTGGGCATAGAAGCCCTGAGCTTCTCCGGCGAAAAAGCCGTTGGAAATCTGCAGGTTCTGGGCAAAGGCTGCGTCGGCATAGTTGTTCTTGCGCGCGTGGCGACGGGCTGGGTTGCCTTAAAGATCAGGCGGACTGACGCGGACAGGTCTGGGATGGGTCATGAGGCTGAGATGCTGCGGTTCGCGAATTCGGTGGGCGTTGGTCCGAAGCTAATAGGGTGCTCAGAGAACCTTCTCGTGATGGAGTTCATCGATGGCGTCCTTCTCCCTAGGTGGGTTGAAGAAATCGGAAAAGAAGAATGCAACTGGGCAAGGGTCCGCCGCATATTGCGAGAGACACTTGAGCAGTGCTGGAGGCTTGATGAGGCTGGCTTGGATCATGGGGAACTGAGTCAAGCTTCGAAGCATGTCATTGTTGACGCCGATGAACGCCCGCAACTGCTGGACTTCGAGACGGCGAGCACCACAAGAAAGGTCTCAAACGTGACTTCAGTCTGCCAGTACCTGTTCCTGAGCGGAAGGACGGCTGAACAGATAAGTAGAGGCTTATGCTTGACTGATAGAAACGGTCTTATCCATGTCTTGAAGCGGTACAAGATGAAACGTTGCAGAGAAAATTTCGAGGAAATTCTGCGGACGAGCCGCCTTAGAGCTCGTTAACTTCGCAGGTCAGCTTCTTAACAACCTCGTCAGCCTTTGCTGGACTAACCTTCAAGGTGTAAAGCATGCTCGGTGTTCGGAGCTTGAGCTTAACTGTGTCCTTCATTTTTTTCACGTTGCAGTATTCGGCTTTCTCTGAGAGCTTAACGAATATATCCACATCAGTGATCTCCATGGGCATATACACAACCTCCATGTCGCACTATTCGTGGTAACTAGGCAGTATTCTCCTATATCCGTTGCGGTGCTGTAAAGTCAACTTTCTAACGTGACACAAATCTTATAAAGTGTCAACGTTAAATGATTGTGCGTGCGCATTGGGGAGAGCAGAAAGATAAATAGAAAACAGATTCTTACAGTGTCTTTCAATGGAACTTGGTGAAGAAGATGTCTGTGTCGGATAAGTTCAAGATGTCGGAGAGAGCCAGAAAATATTGCCTAGTTTTTGTCTCGGTTTTCAGCGTATGTTGCATTTTCATAGGGACAGCCTGTCGGTTGGCCCAGCCTCCCTCTGGCACTCCAGAATTTATTCAATTTAGGGAGTCCTTAGTTGGTTTTGGCGCTAACGCATACATTATGGGTTTCATGTTTCTCCCCGTGATCTTGTTATGCACGAAGATTCGTTGGCGCAGTTTCCTACTAGCACTTCTCGTTATGGCAGTTCTATCTGTTGCTCTCGCGGTTACAGGTCGTTACCTTGACGTATCCTTTCAAACAGACAGGTATTACCTTCTTTTTTCGGCCAGTGGTAGCTTGTTTGTTGGCTGTCTGCTTACCCTTTGGATGTTATTCTTGGGATCTCTAAGCAAAAAACAGTAACGTCTTCAAGAAACTTTAGAGTGAACTTCCCCAATATATCACTTTTCTGCTTGTTTACTCATAGTTGTTTGTCAGGCAATGCTATGTGTTTGTCTTCTAATATAATGGGTGTAACGTTAGAAAGTTGACATGATGGGTGCCGGAGATTCTGCCGAGAAGAACGTGATGTGGGCGTGGTTATATGTCTCGGATTCATTGCTGGAGGACTATTCTGAGCACATCTTCTTTCTTCTGTTCTAAAAGGTCCAGTCCCTCATTCAGTTTCTCGAAGGGCAGCCTGTGAGATATGGACTTGGAGAGATCGATGCGTTTTGTCTTCACAAGTTCGATGACTCTTCTCAAATCGTCCCTCGTGTGGTCTCCTGACTTTCTGAATGCGCCTTCCCTCAGTGTTCTTAGGCCGACAATCTTTATCGGCTGAAACATCGCCGCTACGCTTACGACTCTGCCAGACGCGTAGCCTGATTCGCAGACGCTTGAGATGGCGTATTCCATCGTCTTCTCTGTCCCAGCAACCTCCAAGGCAACGTCAACCGCTAATCCGTCTGTGAGCCGCCTAATTTCTTCAACAGGGTCCTCTTCAGCGGCATTGATGACGAAATCCGCGCCAAGATCCTTGGCTAGACGCAACTTGAAATCAACAATGTCAACGCCTATTACCTTGCTTGCACCTAAAGCCCTCGCCCAAGCAACGGCATGCATCCCGACGCCGCCTAAACCGAAGACCGCGACGGTGTCGCCGGGCTGGAACCCGCCTATTCTGAGGGCATGAAAGGGCGTGGACACAGCGCACCCGATTATGGCTCCTTGTTCGAAAGGTATCTCATCCGGAAGCCGTAAGGCGTTTCTCGACGGAACCGCGATGTATTCGGCGAAACCCCCGTCCAGATGATGCCCAATTGACCTTCGACTTCTGCAGCGGTTATCGTTGCCTTGACCGCAGTGAACGCAGTCGCCACATGAAATAATATAGTGGACGGTGACCCTGTCTCCAGCGCAAAGGTTTTTCACTTCGACGCCCGTCTCCTCGACAATGCCTGCGATCTCGTGACCAAGTATTATCGGAACCTTTCCGGGCTGAAAGCCACCATGCTTGTAGTGCAGGTCGCTGCCGCAGATACCTGTTGCCTTGATTTTGACTAGGACATCTCTGTCTCCAACGCGGGGAACGGGGACATCTTCCAGCTTCCAAGGCGTCTTCGGCTCGTAGAAACGGAATGCCTTCATTTCCATTCAAGCCTCACAAGAATAAAAAAGCCTTAGCGGTTCGGTTGCTTTTCTTGCAGGTTCCTTCGATGGTTCTCGATTATCTTCCTTTTTATCTTTGAAGAGCTGTCAAGGTCCCTTTCTTCGAATTTTCCGATGGTCACGATTTGGATGTCGAGCTTCTCGTCAGCAATGACGCTCCGCAGTCTCTCCGCTATCTCTTTTTGGTCATGCCCTAGAGCGACTATGTCAGGTTTGATTTTTGCTATGGTGCGAGCCATGTCTAAATCTTCGTATCCCAAGACCGCCTCATCTACGACTTTTAGGGCTTCTACAACGGCTCGCCGTTGCTCTTCAGGTATCACGGGCTTGTTGCCCTTTAGCCTCTCAATCATCTTGTCTCTTGCGACGATGACGACGAGCTTAGCGTTCTCTCCACCTGCCTTCTTTGCATTCGTCAGATAATAGACATGTCCGTAATGGAGCAGGTCGAAGGCGCCCGAAGCCAAGACAACTTTGCCCTTTTTCCCGGTTTCCATTTCTATTTCACCTACCACGAGAACTCGGCAAATCCCAACAGCCGCAACGCATCCAGCAGTCCCTCGCAATAAGCAACAGAAGTCAGACTTGTCTCAAATCTTTTTCTGTCCAGATAATACTTCGCATCCTCCAGGTAACGTTTGGCTTCCTCAATAACCCCTTTAACACGGGTTTCATCTGGGCACACGGAGACCTGCATAAGCTCCAAGTCTTTTAGGGCATTCTCGGTTTTCCGAATATATTTCGAAGTCAGCTCTTCAATCGTCATTTGATCATCTCCTTTGTCCACTTTGGCGCGTGCGCGAATCGTATCAATGCTTCGGCTTCCATGAAGTGAAGTGCATCTGCTGAAAAGATTAGGATGTGCGGGGGCGCTCCGAAGTCAAAAGCCAGAAGATTTCTCACACTTTCAGCCTTCACAGTTGCATCTTCAGCTCCGGCCCTCGCGATGCCTATTGCTAAGCTGTCCTCTGTAACGGTGCCTTGACGCCTTCTTCTTTCTTCTGATGCCAGAATCAGGGTTAGGGCTTCTTTTATGGTCATGTATCGATTCTCCTCCGCCCTCACGTCTAGAAAACAGAGAGTGTGAAGGCTTCTCGACTTGTTTTCCGTCACTACATTGTAGGGGGTTTCGGACATGAAGCCGCCGTCTGCGAAGGGGATGGTGACGCTTCTGCCGAACCTGTAGTTCTGCAGGCCTGAAAGCCCCACGACGGCTGATATAATCGAGGCGCCGTGCACAATTCGCGTCTTTATCCCTCTGGTCTCAGCCTGAATCCGAAGATCTACATGCGTGGTCGCCACGAGGGGGTCTCCGGCAACCAAGAAGGCAACCTTCGCGCGCTCAGCTTTTTTCAGTATGATCTCGCCGTTTTCGTCTTCCAAGTTTCTTCTTGAGACGACAGCGACCTCTTTTCCGACGGTCTTGCTGAAGTTTTCCATAGAGAAGCCTGCCATCAGACCCGTGTAGAACTCGGCGAAGACGAAGTCGGCTCTCTTGACTTCCTCAAGCCCACGCAGCGATATGTCCCGCTCATCGAAGAGACCCAAACCAACGAAGACAAGTTCGCCCACGGCAAGTGCCTCCACACCCATCTCCTATGTCATCTCCAAAGGAAAAAGGTTATTAACAATCCCTTTAAAGTAAACTATTCTGTAAGCGACAGACGGGCCCGTAGCTCAGCCAGGTTAGAGCGGCGGACTCACCCACTTGCTGGGCGCGGCTGAAGCTCTTAACCCGTAAAGACCGCGGGAACACCGCTGCCTCGGGAAGGCCGAGGGTTCAATTCCCTCCGGGCCCGCCACTTAGTGAGCGTATCTGTTTTGCTGTTTCTTGGTGCATGACGACTTTACGTTTTTTAGGATTTGGAGCTGGTTGCCTTCTCTTTCTTAAAGTGGAATGTATATTGTGGCTCGTATGAATGCTTCTCTTGCTGAGATTCTGTCTGGGTTGGGCCTCTAGGTACAGTCATCCTGTGGTACGAGTCTATAAGGGTTTGGAGGCAGAAGCCCTGATGCCCCGTGTACAAGAAATTGAACAAAGTGTTCAAAAACATTTCATTAAATGATCCGATTGTTTATGATTAGCTTGGAGAAAAGGAGAGTCAGCGATGGAAAGGAAAGCGCCCGTTACAGTGCTGTTGATCGTTTCTATGTTAGTAAGCATGTCAACTCTGCCCTTAGCAATCAAAGCCCAAAACCATGTAGATGCTGGACCGGACCAAACGGTCTACGTAGATCAAGAGGTTGCCTTCAACGGCACCGTCTCCCCAGATAATGCATCCATCATTACCATTAAATGGGACTTCGGGGATGGAAGCAGTCCTGTAAACGGTTCAGATCCATCTCTGCTAAACACAACCACTCACACTTACACAACGGTTGGAGTATACAATGCTACCCTCACAGTGAAGCTTGATTCAGTATATAACACAACTGAAACCGATACAGTGACAATAAGAGTGGTTCAGAACGAACCCCCCGTAGCTGATGCGGGACCCGACCAGATCGTTGAGGCAACGAGCCCAGCTGGGGCAGAAGCCACTCTTGATGCCTCGGGTTCCTCTGATCCCTACAACGATGCCTTAGTCTATAATTGGACTTGGAGCGGTGGTTCTGCAACAGGGGTTACTGCGCATGCTGTTTTTCCATTTGGAACTACTGTTGTGACTTTGACAGTCGATGACGGCCGATATAACGATACAGATACCGTCAATATTACAGTGGTGGACACCATGCCGCCGGCTGTCGATGCCGGGGAAGACGTAACGGTTGAGCAAGAGTCCTATGCGGGAACAGAAGTTACCCTTACGGGCAATGCGACAGACGTTGCCGATAGTGAACTTGATTATGTGTGGACCGAGAACGGCACCGTGCTTGGAAACGAAGCAAACTTGACATACACATTCAATTTGGGTACACATGAATTGACGTTAATCGCAACCGACGACTCGGGCAACACGGGTAACGACACGGTCATAGTAGAAGTAGTAGATACTACGCCGCCAGAAATAATAGCATCAGTCACCCCAGACGATTTGTGGCCACCAAACCACAAATATGTTGAAGTAACGGCCAACGTGACAGTTCACGATGTCTGTGACCCAGCACCAACAATAGCACTGATATCTGTAACAAGTAATGAACCGGATGATGCACGTGGCATGGGTGACGGTGCCACCATTAACGACATCGTGATCATAGACAGCTTCACATTCGAATTTAGATCGGAAAGAGCTGGAGCCGGCTCAGGCCGCATCTACACAATAACGTATCAAGCTACCGACGCTTCTGGAAACTCTGCACAAACAGTCGTAACCGTCACAGTAAGGCATAACATGTAAATCTCCCCCTTTTTTTCTAAAACACTAGGATTATCTCGACAACCCCTCAGCCAGAAGTCTTCTCATGAGACTACCATGCCTCTTTAGCTTATTGTTCCTCAAGAAAAACGCATTGGAGGCGCTGCGGGTTAGCAACGTTTTAGGATCGCCGAGAAATGCCGATAGGCAAACTTACATTTATACGGCTAGAAGGCATCATAGTTAATTAATCCTTCCTGCATGTATTCGAGATTGGTGGTGAAATGCTGTGCCAAATTTCAACGCGAACCAGTTGAGGCAGATCGGAACAAGCATTTTCGGGGCAATGGGTGCTCCTAGAGACATAGCTGAACGGGTGGCTGACTCCCTTGTGAAGTCAGATCTCGTGGGACATGACTCTCACGGCATCATGCGCGTGATAACCTACTATGAATTCGTCAAGAGAAAGGAAATTGACCCTTCCGCTAGACCGGAAGTTGCGCAAGAGACGCCGTGCACCGCATCGGTGAATGGCCATTGGGGCTTCGGTCAAGTAGCAGCGGAATACGCCATGAAACTATGTGTCAAAAAGGCAATGGCGGGTTCGATCGGCGCAGTCAGCCTTTTCAAATCCAACCACATAGGGCGACTAGGCGAATATGCGATGATGGCTGCAGAACAAGACATGATAGGGATGGTAATGTGTAATGTCGGTCCATGCTTGGTAGCCCCCTATGGTGGAAAATCTCGGCAGCTCGGCACAAATCCTCTTTCTGTCGCTGCGCCGGCTGGCAAGATGAAACCGTTCTTGATCGACTTTGCCACCTCAATCGCGGCTGAGGGAAAGATTCGGATGAAATACTACAACAATGAGAAGGTTCCTTTAGGATGGGTTATGGATGAGAAGGGACGCCTGACGGAGAACCCGGGAGAGCTGTATTACAAGGAAGGCGATCAAATAATCATCGACGGTCACAGGTACAGAGGATGCATTCTGCCTTTCGGAGGTCACAAGGGCTATGCGCTTTCGCTTCTTATGGACATCTTGGGCGGGGCTCTGACCGGAGCGGGATGCACATCAAGCGAAGAGTTT
Source organism: uncultured Candidatus Bathyarchaeia archaeon (assembly GCA_964513245.1). Taxonomy (GTDB): domain Archaea; phylum Thermoproteota; class Bathyarchaeia; order Bathyarchaeales; family DTEX01; genus CAZELO01. The sequence goes on from CAZELO010000007.1 coordinate 88,024, forward strand.
GAAAGAGGAAACGGCGCCTTCATGATGACAATAGACATTTCGCGGTTCACCCCTCTCAACGAGTTCAAACGAAAAGTTGACAACCTCTTCGTGAACCTCAAGTCAAGCGAACCAGCCTCAGGACACAGCGAAGTACTCATCCCCGGTGAACCCGAGTTCAGAGAGAAAGAAAAAAGACTGAAGGAAGGCATCAACATACCGGAAAAAGTGTGGCATGGCATCTCAGCGGTTGCTGAAGAACTGGGACTGAACCCAGAAAGGCTTCTACGCGAATAAGCCATCGAGGCATGTTCACCAGCACCTTTCTTTGAAGAGCCACATCCGAGTTGTCTTGCTCCCGCATTATCGGCGCAGCATGTTGTTGACAGGAACAACTCAACTATGCCTCTTCACTCAGCCATTCTGATGCAAAATAGGTTTCGAGTCTCTTCAAAAACGCCTCCGACATGTCTCTTTGCAGTTCTTTTTCTTTATATTTGTGGTTTCACTAGATAGTTGCGGTGAGCGGACAAATGGTAAGACCGAAAGATCCATATGACCTGTCTGGAGAAGCCGCTGTTGTAACGGGCGGCACAGGGATACTGTGCAGCGTACTAGCCCGCGCGCTGGCAGAACATGGAGCCAAAGTAGCCATACTGGGGCGGAATATGAAGAAGGCGGATAAGATAGTAGCCGAAATCCGGCGTCGGGGAGGAGTAGCCATTCCAGTCAAGGTTGATGTGATGGATAGACCTAGTATCGAAGCAGCCGCCCAGCAGGTGATTGAAGCCTTTGGACGAGTCGATATACTGCTTAACGGCGCAGGCGGTGCCCGTCCGGATGCCACCACTAGCGACAAGCTTTCCTTCTTCGATTTGTCTGATGATGCGCTTCGCTATGTCTTTGACCTTAATTGTCTCGGGACCATGATGTGCTGTCAGGTCTTTGGGCGACAGATGGTCACGCAGGGGGCGGGAAGCATCGTTAACATTTCGTCCATGGGCGCGTTCCGTCCTCTAACCCGCAGCGTAGCATACTCAGCAGCTAAAGCGGCAGTGAGCAATTTCACCCAGTGGCTGGCGGTCCACATGTCTCAGGAATACTCGCCCAACATCCGCGTCAACGCCATCGCGCCAGGCTTCTTCCTTACAGAGCAGAACCGCTTCTTCCTGATAGACGAAGCCACCGGCGAATTCACCGAACGCGCAAAGAGGATCATCGCACACACGCCCATGAGCCGCTTTGGAAAACCTGAAGACCTAATCGGCACGGTGCTATGGTTACTGTCGAAAGGCGCCAGCTTCGTCCACGGCATTGTCGTTCCCATCGACGGCGGCTTCTCAGCTTTCGGCGGCGTCTGACAGGCTGGACTCCACATTGAAGCATGATTCTTTCTTACTTCTTCCCGCAGATAACGGAGCCTGCGAAGAAAACCTTGAAAACATGCGGGCATAGGCAGCTAAGCCTGGACGTCTCCTTTAGGGGCGCAAGATGCTTCTGGCACTAGCATTTGAGCCTTAATATCTGCCAACATTGATTCCAACTCTGTGATCTGCTTTTTAACTTCCTCGTCATCCTCATAGACCGACCACAGATTCACGTAGGCTTTGAGACCCGCGATCATAAGCCTAATCCTCCGAATCTCAAGATTGCTGATATTCGGATGCATGAGACGCTGCAACGCCCCGAGAACCATCTTCAACGCTTCCTCAGGCTCAATAAGATCCTCCGCAGGCACGAGTCCCACCTGCCCCGGCGTTGTTGTTGTTGTTGACTCAGTAACTTTAAACCCCCGCGGAACAGACAGACCTAGACGACGCAGCTTCATAGTCACCGCCTCAGGTGAGCGACCCAAAGCCGCAGACATTTCCTCAACAGTCTTGCCCTGCTCCACCATAGACCTCAACGCGGATTCTTCTTCACCCGTCCACTCAGGCACAGAATCACCCCCTCCCATTCAGACTTGAAACAATTCAGCCCACTGCACAGATGGTCGCACCTATCTTAGCCTTCACATCTCTCAAAACCATCAGCTCAACCGCACCTGCATACTATCGCACATCTAAACATGTGGAAGAACACATCAACCTAATCAGCCTTATCAAAGAAGTATAATTCGTCTAATGGCGCCGGGGAAGGGATTTGAACCCCTGGGGCTCCGAAGAGCCACTGGATCTCGAGTCCAGCGCATTTCCGCTCTGCCACCCCGGCAACGGCATAAATGAAAAGGCGTTTTTGTATCTAAAAACCTTTTGCCGAGTTTTGTAGGGCGCCGTTGTTCTTCACCAAAAGATATTTCTGTGCGGCTAATCATCTCTCTATCAGATGTCGGAAGGAATAAGCCATGAATTATTGTCCTGAGTGTGGGGGCGAAATGATCTACATGAGCATCAACAAACGCTACGTTTGCAAGAGCTGCGGCTTGTCCCTCACCCACCAAGAACTCATGGAGATGAAGGCGCAGGCAAGAGCCCATGCCCCGCGAGAGGACGAAGAACGGAAAAGGGTTCGAAAAGAATACCTCCAATGGTGGCTCTCCAAAAAGAAATAGGCACGAAGCCTCTTTTTCAGCCCATGCCCCGCGAGATTCTATCCACTATTTATTAGGGTTCTGCTGATCCTATGTTAGACAGAAGAACTATTGGAACGGCAGGGTTGCAGATTGACGAATCGTTTCGTGGAAATCCTCTGTGTCGGAAATGAACTCCTTATCGGAAAGACCGTGAACACCAACGCGCACTGGCTGGCAAAAAGAGTTACAAACCTCGGGCTGATCGTAAGAAGAGTAACCATTGTCGGCGACGACCTAGACGAAATAGCCACAGCCACAACGGAGACTATCAGGCGGAAGCCCATCTTCATCATAACCACAGGCGGATTGGGTCCGACATTCGACGACAAGACCGCTGAAGGCATCGCCGTGGCGCTGGGCAGACCGCTTGAAGAGAACGAAGAAGCCTTAAAGATGATAAAAAAGAGGTACGAAAGATACGTGGCTGAAGGACGCGCCGAGAAGATCGAGATGACCCCTCCTAAGGTGAAGATGGCAAGGCTGCCAAAAGGCGCCACGCCGCTGCCGAACCCCGTAGGCACTGCACCCGGAGTCCTAGTTGAACAAGAAGACGTAAGCCTCGTTCTGCTTCCAGGGGTGCCTGAGGAGATGATGACAATCTTTGATGAATCGGTGGTGCCGCTTCTACGGAAGATCGGGGGCAACCTGACTTTTTTTGAGGCCAGCCTCGATGTTTGGGGCATACCCGAGTCTGATTTGGCTCCAATCATTGACAAGGTCATGCATGACGGTCCATATGTCTACATCAAGTCCCATCCGAAGACAGTTGAGAAGGGGCACCACTGTGAGCTGCATCTCTCTACAACGGCCAAGGACTCAAGCCAAGCCAGACAGAGGATCGGCCAGTCAATCGCCCAGATTTCAGAGATAATAAAGGATAAAGGCGGAAGGGTTCAACCCTCAAAGGCATCCTGAAATGGGAGAGCATGGCAGATGAGGAAATGGGTCAGACCTATAGCGATCTGTGTTTTCAGGAACGGGGAGAAGATTCTTGTTGCTGAGGGCTATGATCCAACAAAAAAAGACCGGTTCTACAGACCGCTTGGAGGCACCATAGAATTCGGCGAACACAGCAGCGACAGCATTATACGGGAGATCCGGGAGGAGTTGGGAGCAGAAATCACGGACCTGTCCTATATCGGTACGACCGAAAGCATCTTTGAAAATGATGGAAAGCCTGGACACGAAATCGTGTTGGTCTACGACGCCAAATTTGTTGATCAAAAATTGTACGAAACAAATGTGGTGAAAGGAAGAGAAAGCGACGGAACCGAATTTGTGGCTCTATGGAAAACCATTGCCGAATTCAAAAAAGGAGGAGCCCGCTTGGTTCCAGAAGGCCTCCTAGACCTGTTGGAAACCGTAAAATGAGGTATGTCTACGGTACGCTGATGATGCAGAGATTAGTCTCTGGAAAAGATCTTTGCAATCTTTTGCAGTTCTTCTGTGATGGCCATGAAGAAGCTGACGCGTTTCTCTACCTTTGTTCTGTGTGCGTCGATTGTCTTCTTCAGCTTTAACATAATCTCGCCTGCGAGTTCCACGAGGAGATCACGGCTCTCCTTGGTTGAAAGGTCGATGACTTCCACTTCTAGGTCTTTGTGAACCAAGACTAGCTGCGCAACTGGATAAAGGAACGCCTTACTTGTATGTCTACCATAATCTTCTGGAAGTGCAGATACTGAAAGTTCGATCTTCTTGCCGAAAGTCTCCATAATTTTGAGCAGTGAACTGAAGAATTCGTTAACAAGGTTCTTTTCTTCCAATTCAAACTCGCTTATCTGCCCAGCGTTTTCCTGCAGTTCTTTCAAAGATTCTAAGGTTTTCTCCATGCTCAACCTGTAGTCTTCAACCTTTTGCGACATGGCAGCTGCTGCAACCTTTTTCCCAGTGCCTTCCTGTTGAGCAACCATCGCAGGTAACGCTGTTCCCTTGGACATTCTAGATTTGTCCCCGATATGAAGCTGGTTTGGCTTAGCGATAATAAGCGTTAGTCTGTGTGGGACTTATACATACAACCTGTTTTATGTCTCCCAAACCGAAAAGTTATAAGGAAATACAATGGGTCAACAAGCAAAGTCAGGCGCCTATGGTTACGGGACCGACTCGATGCGGAAAGATGCAGGGGGCGCGCTGAAAAAAGAGTCCTACTCATTCAAGAAAAGCGACTCGAAGGTGACAGTGACCATCAGCCGCAGACGTCAAAGGTCGAAGTCCCCGCATTATTACAAATACGACATAAAAAAATATGACCTTCATCCGGGATTCGAGTTTTCAGAATCGGTCCAAGACTTGATTCCAAGTGGGACGCCTGAGTACGTGGACAGGGAGAACCATTATGTAGAAAGAATTGTCCGCGCTCTCTATTACTTCAAGCAGTGTGCCCTCATCGGTCCTTCTGGGACAGGCAAAACACACATAGCATACCTTGCCGCCGAAGTGACCGGGCTTCCAATGTGGGAGGTAAACTGTGGACTGCAGACTTCGTCTTACGATCTGATTGGCCGCTTCACAGGCCTTGGAAAAGAGAACTGGATTGACGGTCAAGTTACGCTTTGGCTTAGAAACGGCGGCTTGCTCTATCTGGACGAGGCGAACATGATGAAGCAAGATGTGGCAACAAGGCTTAACCCCGTTCTGGACACTAGAGGCCATCTGGTCTTGACGGAAAAAGACAACGAGATTGTCGTCAGACATCCGTATGCCTATCTGATTATCAGCATGAACCCGTTCTCAGCGGAGTTCGCAGGAACCAAGCCTCTGAACGCGGCTTTCAGGCGGAGAATGAGTGTCTGGATAAACTTCGACTTCCAAAGCGTTGGCGAGAGAATTTCACAGGACGAAGTGGCACTTCTTCAGAAGAGGTCACGCGTTGACGACGACACAGCCCTCAAGATCATCAGGCTTGGGGCCGAGATGCGAAGGCAATACCAAGCCGGTGACCTGCCCTATGGACCCTCAGTTGGTGACCTCATCCATTGGGCGGTTCTCATAAGTGACGGGGTTGATCCGATGTCCGCGGCTGAGGAAACCATAGTCGCGTTGACCAGCGACAGCACAGAGGTCCAAGCGGACGTGCGAAGGATCATTGAGCGGATCTTCAAGGGTTGATCGGTCCTATGCGCAAGGTGGAGTAGTTGGGGTTTTCAGACTATGCACGGTCGATCTTCTTCGAAAAAGACACGTTAAAGACAAAACTGCTGGAATCGGACAGAATCCAGTACCCCCAACTCTCGCGTGACGAAGTCGGCTTCGTATGCGTTTTCCCAGAGCCCATAATTGAAGAGACAGAGGAGACCGGTAGAACACTGTCGCTAATGGGTTATGTTCTTCCCGATAGTGCGGAAGGCAAGCTGCACCTTTCAAGCCTCTTCAGAGCATCGGTTTATCATATGGGCGCGCATGCTCTAACATTCCATGCCGAAGATTACGAAGAATGGAAAAAAAGAAAGGAAAAGCGACTAGCGGAATTCACAGTTTCCATCATAGAAGACGTGAAGTCCAACGCCTTCATCGCTTCACAGCACTCTGACAGTCTCGTCGATGTGGCATTTGCGAACACCATGGCCTTAAAGAGACTGCGTAGAATTGATGGGCTTCTGAATCCTGCAACCAAAATCATGTCCGAGCTTTTACTGAGAATCAATGTTGGTTCAATACCTTTTCCATCAGGGTACACACATAAGAAGGTTCCGCGTCTTGTAAAACTTGTCGAACGGTTCAAAGAAGATGTGCTCCTCTCCTTCAACGACAAAAGCCCAGACTTGAAAAAGGAACAGCTAAAAGTTGCAGACAAGATTTACAGCACAATAGAAGACGCTGGTCCCATAACTGAAACACCTTTCCTTCCGCACACAGAAGAACTTGGAGTTTCCTCCATCTTCTGGGCTCCATGCGCTATCAGCTCCGATGTCTTCTCAGAAGAAGCCTTCAAGAGATGTCTAGAATTCTTAGGTGGTGCCCCTCCAACCCAAGCAGGCGAAGAAAAAGCATGGAAGAAACTGGCTGAGGCAGAGGCGCTTCAGCTGTTCGACGCATGGGAACGTCAAAAGGAGAAGGAAAGCAAGATCATCTCAATGTATGAGGGGCTTCTACCTTTGACGAAGTTCAAGTCTGTCGAGATCCCTCCGCAAGACGAGACCGAATCCTCAAGAATCAAGACAAACTGCAGAAGCGAAACGCACAGACTGATCGAAAGCCTCCTCGTAGCCAGAGATGCCTTGGACGAGGACCCGAGAAAACTCTACGGCGTGCTTGACCTGGTAGACGTTATACAGGTCGTAGCGAGTAAGAGCCCCCGGACAGATGTTTTCATGCTTGACGAGAATCTGAGCAAGAGCTATTCTTGGGCGATTCTGCTTGATGCCAGTGCAAGCATGAAGTGTATAAAAGATTTCGCTTTGAGCATTCTAATTCTTTTGGCTGAAGCTGCGAATGCTTTGCTTCTGGACCCTACTTCGTGGGGCGTGTATGCCTTTAACGATCGCTTGCTTGTGATTAAAGACTTTAAGGAACGATACAACGCGAGGGTAAAAGCACGCATCGGCGGGATAAAATTCGAAGGGTTCACTTACATGCCTGACGCGTTGTTGATGGCTGCCAAGGTAATAAAGGGAAGAGCCGACAACCTGAGGCTGATCAACATCGTATCTGACGGTTGGGCATACGGCTATCCCGACATAGACGCCTCATTGTCAAAGGTCATAAGTACCTTGAGGAAAGGAAGCATCTCCGTCTTTGGGATCGGCGCGAAGAGCAGACGGATGGGGTCCATTTTCAAGTTAGGCGTCACGGCTTATACCCTGCGGGACTTGGCGAAGAGGTTTTCAAGACTGTATATGGAAGCAAGCAGGATCGCGGTCGACACCTAGACGCAGAAGTCTGACCGAAACCTTTTTTCCCTTCTGCGTACCGTAAGGAATGGTGAAACATGTTAAGCGGTCAACGCTTGTGTTCCGTGGATTTGTTTGCGCCTTTGGAGGTAAAAGGAAGATAAAATGTTCATTGCATTCATAATTGGAACTGCAGGCTCTGGTAAGTCTCTTCTAACAGCCTCGTTGGTTGAGTGGCTCACGATGGAGAAGCAGAAAGTAGCGACGGTCAATTTGGATCCGGGTGTCGCTACATTGCCGTACGCGCCTGACATTGACATCAGGGACGAGATCACGATTGAAGCGGTCATGGAAAAATACGCTCTCGGACCCAATGGGGCACTCATAATGGCGGCTGACCTTATTGCAAGCGAGACCGACATGCTCAGCGAAGACCTAGAAGACTTGAACCCCGACATAGCCCTCATAGACACGCCGGGCCAACTGGAACTCTTCGCTTTCAGGGCAAGCGGGCCCTATATCGCCAAGGAGATCAGCAACGAGTCCAAGGCCATTGTCTACTTGTTTGACTCGGTGTTTTCTTCCAACCCCGTCAATTACGTGTCGAACATGTTTTTGTCAGCCGCCGTTCACACACGTTTTCTTCTCCCACAAATTCATGTACTTTCAAAATGCGACCTGCTCCCCGAAGATGAAGTAAACACGATAGTAGAATGGTCAGAAGACCCGAAGACACTTGAATCAGCCATCAACGAAAAACTCGAAGGCACAAATCGGCTGCTCAGCCAAAGAATGACACAGACGATCCATCAGCTAGGCTTGAACTTCCCCTTAATTCCCGTCTCAGCTAAGACGAATGAAGGCATCATCGATCTGAACGGCGCACTGGAACGGATTCTTACCGGAGGCGAAAAATTCACCTATTAAGGCAACGCTTCGCCCCTAGATGATTGTCCACGCGGCTGCTAAGGCGCCATATTCGGCTTCTCTGTGTTGATCTGCGCTGCTGATGATAACAACGTCATTCTCCTCAGGTTTCATCAGGCTGGTCACTTGGTCGAAGACCTTGGGAAAATCCTTCGAGACATCCCTACTGATTGTCAGAAGCACAAGATTGCCTTTCTTGCATACTAATGTTACGGCGCCCTTTGCCCCCGCCCTGACCGCTGCATCCCTTTGCTCTAAACCCTTTCCAACTCTCTCGCCGCGGCGTCTAACCAACACTGCGACATTATGCGCTGCAAAAGTTAATTCGTTCTTTTCTAGATCAGTTTTCAGGGGCAGTATCGCCCTGAGTTCTTCCCATGTCTTTTGACCTTTTTCTGTTAGTGAACATCCGCCTCTCGACGTAGTGATCAGTCCTGCCTCGGTCAACCGACCCAACAAAGTTCTCGTTGCTCCTTCGCCTAAACTCAGCTTTGCTGAGAGTCTCCCTCTGCCTAGAGAGCCTGCTTCGGCGATGAGCTCCAAGACCCTTGTGATATCGAAGACAGAGAATGAGGGGCATGGTCCTGGGGCTTTTTCGAATGTCAAGGCGTCCAAGAAGTCTTTGATTGACATGTGGCTTTCTATGAGAAGGTATCGAGACAGACATATTTTACATTTACTGTGAAGACCCATGTCACAAAGTGTTATTTGAACGTCGAGTCGCGCAGGAAAAAACAAGTTTTGGGCAGTGGTCATCGTCACTTGATAGCTGTTACTCTCCAGTAGCAGTACATCCGCTTTTCTTTCCCGCCCCGAATAGACTCCATGCTTATCTCCCTGAAAACAGCCAATAGCTCCAAAGCTTCATCCTTAGACGAAAAGTGGTGAATCTCTTCAAAGCGGTTTTCCTCGAACTCTTCCATGACCCTGAATGTTCCTTCTTCAACTTTTTGACCCAAGCCATACCTGTAATCCTCCACTGAAAGAAGGTTGGCTAGGAATATGCCGTTGTCACCGAGAACCCTGTGAACTTCCTGCGTCGCTATTTCAATGTTCTTCTTAACAGCATGATGCATGACACTTACACTGACCGCGGCTTGAAAGCATCGATTCACAAACGGTAAGTCAGTCATGGATGCGCGCACTAATCCGACATTATCGATTCTTTCCGTCTTAGACCATGCCTTAGCCATTTTCAGTGCGCTTCTAGATATGTCAACTCCTACAATATCAAAGCCTTTTCCAACAAGGTAAATGCAGTGCCTTCCTGAGCCGCATCCCACATCAAGGACAATCTTAACTCTTTTTTCCCTGAAGAGCGGCAGTGCATCTACGACAAATGACACGGGCTTCTTCAGCCTTTCAGGTAGCTGAGACAAGGCAGAGTAGTATTCTTCCCACACTTTATGTTCTTCCTCTTCAATTGTTTCTTGGCACATATACAACCCTTCTGGAAAGCCTTATTGAAGCCAGAGATCCAGCCGAGGCGTCGATTTTTCTGCCCCGTTTACAAGCCACGAGATGATGCAGGTTTTTCAGCTATCTCATTCTAGGTTTAGCTATGATCTCTTTGACGGTCATGTCGAATATGCGGGCGGTGTTTGCAGGCTGGACAACTATGGCTGTGTCAGCCCCTTTCCCAGTTCCAGCTATGCTGATGACTTCTTTATCGGGCAATATCATACCGGCATCTACAGCCATCGCCGCAATCTCAACAGCCACCTTCATGCCCTCGCCGAAAAGCCTAAGGGTCTGCGCAATTATCTCAGCCGGGTAGGCTGTGCTAAACTTGTTTCTAATGGCTCGTTCGACATTCATGAAGGCGTGAACACAAGTCAGGATCTTGCCACCGTTCTGCTCTATCGTCTTCCGGTTCTCCTCCGTGAGCTCCTGTGTACCGGGCTCTCTGAAGCCCGTACAGTGCGTGACCACAACGACGTTGAAGCCTTTGAAGACGGCTGAAGCTTTGGCTCCAGTTTCGCCTCGCGTAGACGCCACAACGAAGTCTTTTATCCCGAGCTCTTCAGCCCATTTCTTAGCCGCTGTTAAAACTTCTTCCGTGTTCTCTTCGCCCGGGCAATCAAAGTAGGTTATTCGTTTTTCGTAACCGTTCATCCTCTCTCACCAACTGTCGCTAGGTTCTTTCGACTTTAAGTCTGGAACTTCCTAGATAAGGTTTTACGATGTGCCAAAGATTTATTTCTGAAGCCGCAGAAGAATCGTGGGACGATTGATCCTATACTGCCGCAGAAAACGCTAATTCACATATTTGTCGGTAGGCTTGGTCAAGATTGCCACGTGAGAGTTCCCTCCACTCAGCGATAAAAAACTGGTATTCGCTTCCAATGGACAGACTTGAGGCTGAAGTAGACGGCTACGTGATTGACATTGTGCGCGGCAACCTGCTGATTGAAGTCCAAACGGACAATTTTTCAGCGATCAGAAAAAAACTGCGAAGCCTAATCAAGAAACACAAGGTTCTACTGGTCTACCCTATCGCAAAGCGGAAGTGGATAATTCGACAGGCACTGACAAGCAGCGAGGCGATAAGCAGGAGAAGGTCCCCGAAAAAGGGCAGGCTTACGGACGTGTTTGATGAGCTAATGAGGATGCCTGATCTGGTCAATGAAGAAAACTTCAGCCTAGAGGTCCTCATGATCGAGGAGGAAGAGATATGGTGTGACGACGGAAAAGGAAGCTGGCGGCGAAGGGGTGCAAGTATCAATGACCGAAAACTAGTAGCCGTTCTCGAAAGAGCAAAGTTCAAGGGCAAGGCGGACTTCCTCAGGTTGTTGCCCCGCGATTTGCCTCAGCCCCTAACCAACAAAAGTTTGGCGAAAAGCCTCGGAATTCCTGTCCGCCAATCTAGGCGAATAACCTATTGCCTGAAGAAGATGGGTGCGATGCGGGAAATTGGGAAGAAGGGCAGAGAACTGCTTTTTGAAGTTGTTCCTTCGCAGTGATGCTGGTGTCTCCGTTATTGCGGGGGAACGGTTCTTGGGCGTGTTCTTTTCTTGCTGGGTTTCCGCGAGATTATCCGCTTCACTTTGTCCATGATCTGGTCGAATATTGAGGGTAGGTCCCAGCCTGTCTCCTTATAGGCGTATACTTTGCCTCTTGAGGTAATTAACACGTCAACCTCGTATCGGCGTCTATCTTCTGAGATGTATTTGGTCTTGATTGTTGAACGTATCTCCTCTATCTTCGGGAACGACTTCTGCAAGGCTTTGGCTCCCTTCAAGAACTTCGCCTTTGCCAGCTCCGCCTCAAAGGGATCTTCCGGCAGCCCGACTATGTATGCAGGCACACTCGGGGTTTCTGTTTCAGCCAAGAGAACCATAAAGTCTCTGTAGGTCACTATGCCCTGAGTCTCCTGCCACAGCTGAACCAAGGCATAGGTTTTTCCTTGCTCCATCATCCTCTTCAACACGGCTAGGACCTTCTCCTCGGGATCACATATTAGAACGTTTGGTTCCATCAGCGCCGAGACCTTCAGGTCCAAATATCCTGAAGGCTCACTCAAGAAGGCTCCCCTCCGCGGTCCTTCTCTGGGCATCATCAAGCCTGCGATGTGGCTTGAGAGCAAGATGCCGCATAGTCTTCCTAAATCTAGAACAGGCAGGTGATCTATACCGTTCCTGAGCATTAGATTGCGCGCCTTTGAGACTGGTTCGCCCCCGTTTATGGTTATCGGGTTCCGCTTCATTATCTTGTTTATCCTGACGCCCCCCAGCTCCTTCGCTGTTGTGAGAGCTTGGCACAAGGATTTGGCGGTCGCTACGCCTTCCACTGCTTTCTTTCTGACTATTGGCAGAGCTCTGAGCCTGTACTCGCCCATGAGCCGCGCGGCTTTTCCAACGGTGTCGTCTGGCGAAAGCTTCGTGACCGGAGACATCAGTGAAGAGACCCTCATGTTAGATATGTCTGATGCCTTCAGGATCTCCCTCAAAGTGATTGTGCTGACTCTGTTCTTTTCTTGGATGAAGGCTTCGTAGGCATCTTTCTGCTCTAGTGCGCTTATGACCTCTGAGATGGGCGATGTTGGCAAAACGACTACAGGCGCAGACGCAAAGGATTCGACACGAGAAGACCTCAAACTCTCCAAACATAGTTCCCCCAAACAGCCTCTTACACAAATAGATCTGTGCACCAATCTAGAAAAAGTTTCGCTCTTGCCAAAGCAAGACAAGATGGCAACGCATTGAAAGCGCCGGGAAGAGAAGAAAAACCTGTCGGGCGATAAGATTAAATTCAGCTGTTCAGGTAAGTTTGGATAGACTCCAGATGGGCCCGTAGCTCAGCAAGGATAGAGCACCGGACTTTTAATCCGGTGGTCGTGGGTTCAATTCCCGCCGGGCCCGCCACTAGACAACTGTTGTTTCTATGGTTCTTTTTGAGGCTTTATTGCGTATCTTCCTTGTTTTTAGCGAATCCCGCTTATGTCAATAAGGTACATCTGCCGTCCGTTACTTTCATGTGTCGAATCAACGACGACGTTGCGACCGTCTGGACTGAAACGCGGGTGTGTATCGCAACGCCATTCTCCTTCGTATTCGGGTGGAGAGCGTAGCTTTGCCAGCAAGATTTTTTGGTGAGACACTGTGTCATAAAGATAGACGTGTTGTTTTCGCTCTTGGTCCGGATAGGTATCGTTAAGAATCCATTTGTTCCCTGGCAGATAGCTGCAGTGTCCATTTCGTGTCATGGTGTCTTTTCCTACGACCTCGACGTCACGGCTGCCATCTGTGTAGAGGTAGAATGCGTTTTTGTGCGAAGGATGCCAAGCCCACGCGAGGACGTGGCGCTTGTCTCTCCAAATGAAGTGCGAGGTTTTACCATAATCGTCTAGAACATAAATGTCGGTGCCATCAGGCCTAGCGGTCAACATACGTGTGCCGAAACCCTTTTGCTCTTTGGTTCGCCAACGATGTAGAAAAATGAAACGAGACCCATCAGGGTTGAACAACAGATGGTTGAACCAATGCTTGGCATCGGTCAGGTCGACGTGAGGACTGGGAATTCTTGCTACTTCTGCAAGGGAAATAATGAGTTCACAACGTTCTGTTTCGAGGTCGAGACGGAAGATTCCCGAGTCTTCTGGGGCGAGCACATGACGGTTAGGGTCAGGACAACCAGCGTAGCCATAGCCGGGGCGCATGTCATTGATGCGCCTGAAATCCGGCGTGACGGCGGTTCTACCGTCAGGGCTTATGGTGTAAAACGGGTGAGGTAATGTTCGCTTTTTCTTTTTATGAATGTCAAGGATGTGACAAACGAACTGGTCGCCTTGCCTGTCGTTCCACATGACCTCGTTCTTGGACCCAGGTCTCCATTGAAGCATACAACCCTGTTGCCAGCACCATGTGTGGGTTCTGCCGAGATCAAGCCACTGATCCCCATCTTTCAGATCTACTATACCGATGTTTATGGTGTCGTTGGGTTCAGGGCTGCGGCTTTCGAAGTCAACTTCCATGCCGAGCACATAACGGCAGCTAGGATCAAACTGGAGCTTGTCATAGTAGCCAAACCAATGGAACTTCGGACCTCGAGTAATAGCTCGAATGGGGGGTAAATCGTTGGGCATGCGGCTCTCCTTCCAGCATATTGTTTGATAACCAGAGAAATTTAAATGTTATACACGACGGATAGTCAAAAAGGGAAAACGCGTTAAAAAGTTCAAGGTCTTGTAGCAAGAGACAGAATAGCTAGGGAGAACTAAATATCAAGGAACTAGAATGAACTTGCCTCACTAAAACATCTGAAAGAAAGATATGGTGCTGGGTGTGATCATCCATACAAGTATCTTCTGGTCCCAACAGCCAACTACTACAATTATCTTGCTAGTAAAGATAGACGACATGGAGACTATAGAAAATATTCTTTCAAGGAGTTAGCTAAACTTGGGTTTACATTTGAGTTCTATGTTCGAATGGTGAGGTATATTGCTGACTTCTTCAGAGAAGACAAGTACAAAAAGGAGCTCAGACTTGTCAAGCGGGACCTTAGAGCAACTAAGGATCAGAGGCTAATTGACCTCGCAAAAGAATTATCGTCAGTGAGTCAAGATTCCCAAAGAAGAAAGAAAAGAGAGAATACTTGAATGACCGGCAGACAATGCATCTAATGAAGGAGCTTGATACATTCTTTGGATCTAAAGTTCAAGTTCCAAGAATCAAAGTGGAACAAGAGACAGACTGTTGAAACCCCAATTGACGAGGAATCCCTTTTTGCCAAGTTTCTGAGAAAAGAAAGATAAACATGAATTCCTAATCCACAAGAGATTTTTCTCTGTCGCCTAGTCATATCGCCCATTTTTGTTTGGCTTTCTCTTTACTGTAAAAAGTATAACGTCACAAACATCAAAAAAGTGACGTTAAGACATGGAAAAATGAGTATACGTAGATGAGGCCATTACTATCAAAGATGGCTACATGATTGGAATAATCATCACTAGTGGCGTCGAAGGCAAGGAACCAAGCTTAGGCCTTAGCGCTGGAGTTGGGAAATCTACGCTGATGGGAACTTTAGCTCATCGAATAATCTACAAACACCGAGATAGAATTCCTGACAATGTAATACCGCCTGAGATGTACAACAAACTTAGACTAGATAAATATCCAAGCCGACTAGCTTGGGAAAAGCTGAAGAGACAATTCGTGTACTTTCCGATTGAAATGATGAACGTGTATGATTATCCTTACCGGAGTCCGGTCGTCTGCTGGGACGATCTTCACGTAACATGCTCTAAGGCTAAGAGCAACAGCAACGTGATGAAAACATTTGTAGACAACTTGTGGAACAAGAGACCTCATTTAGCGGTGTTGATAGCGACGGCCAGTTCAGTAATGGGTATCGCCAAACCTTTCCGTGCCTTCTTCGACTTCGAAATAATCGTCAGCCAGAGAGGAATATGGGAAATCCAGCGCAGGCACAAGATGAAAAACTTCTACGCTCCAGAAACGGACATTAACAGACTGCAGTACGGAGGTACGTCATTTTCATATGAATTCCCTTCCCATTTCGAGGAATGGTACAAAGCTTGGAGAGAAGAGCACGAAAAGAAGTATAACGTTGAAGTCGTAGAAGAGAAGGTAATCAAGGAGTGGGGGATAGACAGGGAGGGGAATAGAGTGTCTGTAAACGAAGCTGAAAGAGAAGTAGAGGGGGAAGGAGGATTATCGTCCACCGAAATTGAAGCGCTCGAACTTGTCGCAGAGAAGGGATATGTCGTGGATAGGATAGTAAAAGAAAAAGGTTCCCCGCAGACCTACATAGGTTTACTATCATTACGGAGAAAAGGATATCTTGAGAAGCCGGGAGGCAGGGGAAGCCACACCTTCATCTTGTCAAAGAAAGGGAAAGAAGCTTTAAACTGACTTCAGACTACGAACAACGGGCTTTTTCTTTGTATTAATAAAGAGAGATCTAACGCGTGAAAAAGGTCGGATTAGACAGAGAAAAGCTTATTTTTCAATCTTAGATATGTAAGATGAAAAAAGGTTGAGAAAAAGGGGGAGAGTATCAAGATGGTAAGAGTGGTTGTTGATCTTCCTCTTCTTAATCTGTGGCTTCCAGACAAATGGAATAAGAAGATATTCCTATCAGATAATGAATACATTCGAAAAGTTGAATCTGGCGAAATTCAACTTCAGAGAGGTTATCGTAGCCTATTTGTTTTGGAGTTTCTCCGAAACGGTGAAGACCTCACAGAGATCGGGAATGAGATCATAGATTATGCAAGTTTCTTCATCGAAGTTCTAACACTATATAAGAGTGGAAGAATAGGTTATGGAAACCCAGTATACATTGAGCCAAAAATACAAACTATTGATGAATATATGAAGAACCATGAGTTGACTATTGTAGGTACGCTGTCAACTCGCTCTATAGGTATTTGGAATCCAAATTATAGGCTGCTTGAAAATGAAATTGAGGGCCTTATTAGTTTTAATAACAAGATGAAAAAGCTTGAATTTGATGAGAACAATCAGCTGGACCGCTCAATTTTTGTCTCACTCGCAAGACTGGCAAGAACATCAAAGTCCATAGAAGTCTACGAAAAACTCCTTGACTGTATGATGTCGTTGGAGGCAATATTCCTTGCAAATGAAGGAGAGCTGTCGTATCGTCTTTCTCATAGAATTTCGAATATATATGGCGAGTCAGAAATTGAACGAAAGCTAGTCTTTGATTTCTTGAAAAAATGCTACATTAACCGAAGTAAAGTCTTGCATGGAGCACAATTTGACGTTGAGGAATGGGATTACATATATTCAATAGAAGATTTAGAAGAGATCACAAGGAAATGCGTCAGGCGAGCAATTGCTCTAAGCCAACTTAAATACAAAGGCAAAAAAACAAAGAAACAATTCTTGAAAGATCTGGATTCTTGTACCTTCGATTCAAAATTGAGATCTGATATGCAAAGATATGAAAAGAAATACTTCGAGATTGACTTCCCCCAAACGCCTCTTCACTTCATGAAAGAAAGTTAAGATGAAGAAAAAAAGCGTGAGTATTTTTCCATATAGAGCTTTTGAGTTAACGTCTAGAAGTTTGTTGGCAACTGTTTTTTAAATAATTTCTTGAAGAATATCATGTATTCTTCAAGCTGTTCTTTCGGACCATGATTTCTCAGATTGAAGTAGGGCGCTAGTCTTTCAAGCAGCAGCTTTCTGAGTTCAGGCTCATTTCTAGAATACTTGTCGGGGATATGCAAAACAAAGATCTTGTTTTTTGCTGAAGCATCTATTCTGAGCATTGCTTCTCTATGTTTGTCTTCCATAGCGAAAATCATGTCAGCCCACTCCAAAAGTTGTTTTGTCACAGGTTTTGATAGGGGTGTCGAGGAGCAAGGGGAAGTGCCTGCCGATTTAACTTCCAAACCTTCTGCACCCTTAAACATTTCTTCTGCAGTTGGAGACCTGTCATAGTTGCCTGTGCAAACAAATAGCACTTTCATCGGTCCTAGTGCTCCTCGCCTTTTGTCGAGAATGGCATTATATGATGGATGGGGGTTCAGGTTTATCCCCTTTTCTAACAATAAGTTGTGACCTAGGTATAAAAAATTTCTTAGCGGGCGGTACCACTTTTACTCTCAGACCTGCTACGATATTGTAGTGCTGGGTTCCGTCAGGATTTATGTAGTTCAAGGCGGCAATTGCTCTTTGAATATCAACTGTAACCTTTACCTTTGCACAACTTTAGAGAGCACTCTTTGAAGGATGTTTATGTTTAGAACTTGTTACGAAATATCTGTTCAAGCATTAAGGAACAAGGGTTTTTACTTATTATTCACCTAAAACGTAACCTGAATTATTAGACGGAGCATTAGATTCTAATCCTAAACTCAGAGAGTCCGAGTCTCAATATATGGTTGGTGTTTCATCTATTCTACTACAAAACTTTGGCTCCAAATTTCTTCTTTGAACGTTTGCAGTTGTGTGTAGACGGCTTTTCCTTCAGAGTCATATGTTAGGATATAGGTATCTATGTGAACTTCAACCTTGTATGCTCCCGGATCAAGCCTACCGAGGGTAATGAGAACCAAAGGATTAGTGAGGAGCTGTGTAACCATTACTCCCTCGCCCGGGTTAGTGAAATTCGCCGCAAATCTAAGCTTAACTGGGCAGGATTCAAGCCAGCTGAATGATTTGATCTGAATCATGTAGCCTCCTGTTGGAAAATCACCTCTAGCTATAACTAGAGATACGAAGTCTTCTTTGTTAGGTCTAGTTGTTTCGTTGTTCTTGAGGTAATTCCAGAAGTCACCTGAGAGATCCAATGGATTCTGGCTTGTTGCTATGATATGAATACCTCTATCAAATACGCCGACTCCATCAAAGTAATCGTAGGACGGCTTGAAGTCATTCGGAGAGCCTGTATTGCTACCGGCAGAAAGTCCTCCCAATGCTATGGTCATTCCAGTCGAACCAAGGATTACAATGAAGATAATCGCGGTAGCAAGTTTGGAAGTCATTGTACTCAGAAATATAATGGCCAGACAGTGGTTTATTTCTATTGATTAGAACAGTTTGTCCAATAATCAGAACACAAAAGAAGACGAGGGTTAGGCCTGTCCACGAGTGCATCTTGGCTAGGTCGCTTCTCAAATAACAAGGCTCCTTTTCTTTTACATCTAAGGGGAAAAGCCTTTTCATAAGGAGCAGCCGTTCATCGTTTATTGAGCTGCACTCAACTCCTCCTAGATAAGAAAGACTAAAAGATGTGAACGAAAAGAGAGCGACTGATCAATTATTATATTAGTCAACTAATCATTTATCTTTATTTTTAAGGTTCTGGTGACTTAGCGTGGGATGTGAAGGGGTGTTAATTGTCGTGGGATAAAGAACTGAAGTGTTAACGCGAGCCAGCAACCGAAAGGTTACATTATTGCGAAACAACCGAAGAAGTAACAGAACCATATTCAAAAATTACTGTTTATCCCATGATTTTTGATGAAAGCTCATCTGCCACATTGATTATCCATGCTTCATTTGATATTGGAATTACTGGAGAACCATATTTTTTCTCTCTGTGATGGCTAGCGATGATATGTAATAACTCATCAAGTTGACTACATTGAATATACTGAGAAACAATTTTAATTCCATTTACTATATGATCTTGTTCTGAAAGGGCGGGACAAACACCAATTCCCCCTTCAACAAATTTGTAACAATTAATTTTACCTATATCATGGAGCACTGAACCCGCAATTATTAAATCCTTATTTATAGTAATACCGTCATCAAAAGTATCCATCATACTAAAAGATAATTCAATAACTTGAACCGAGTGCTCTAACAATCCGTGTTTATAGGCATGGTGATAATTTGTTGCTGCTGGCGATTCATAAAAAAATTCATTCTCTTTAAGAAGTTTCTTCATACACTCTTTTAACTCATCATTTTCTATTTGATTAATGAAATTAACCAATTTATCTCTCAACTCTGTTTCAGACCTAGACGGTTTGAGTTTTAGCCTTTTCTCTCTTTTCTCATCATATATGCCACTGCGTTGTGTTGTGTCGTGTTGTTGTGGGTGTAAGGGTAAGTAAGTAAAGAGAGGAAGAATTAGTAGGAGTTAGTGTGTGTTGGTTAAATTTTAACCTTCCCCCCTGCCTCACTCAGACGCCCTCTCTCACTCACACACACGAGAGTTAGAGTTCAAAAGAGAGAGACAGAGACAGTTCAAGAAAGAGAGCGAGAGAGCGCACTATAAAAAGGCAAGAAACAAACCGAAAAATGCTAGAAAGGCTCAAGATCGATATAGAGACCCCAAAACAGATCGTTTCATAAAGAAATCTTTCTAAGGAATGAAAGATGCCTTGCTGTTTGGTTCACCTGACTAGCTAGCTCAGTTGATTTCTTGACTATTCGCTTGTGTCTCGCTTCGTCCTGAATTCGTCCAGTCTGTCCAAGATCATTCTTTTGAGTTCAGGTGCTAGGTGATACAGAAGCTTTGCATTTCCTTTTGGGAAGAATATCCTAATCATCACTGTTCTGTTCATGTGTCCTATGCTTAGGACTGATGTTTCGGGTTTTCTCGGCAGTTTCTTCTTGTGTCTCTCCCAGAATTCCTCTATTGTAGGTCCTAGTATTTTCTTGAAGATGTCAGTTGAGGACAACCATGCTGCTGCCCATATCTTCTCAGCAAATGACACTGGGAAGGAGTAGTCTATCATGTCTTCGTTCACTAGACGGTGTATTGTGCTGTTGAGTACTACCCGGTTGGGAACCTCTATAATCGTATAAGTCGGGGTGTAGATCTTGACGTAGTTCATCGTGATTTCTTCGACTTCTCCTTCGGTGTTGCCGATCTTCACGTAATCTTTCACTACGAATGGTTTAGTTATCATTATGTAAAGTCCCGCTAGGAAGTTACCTATTGTCTGTGTGGAGGCAAAACCAATAGCTGCACCGCTTAAGGCTGAGACGCTTATGAACCACTCTATTGGGAGCCCCCATAAGCCGAGGATAAAGGTTACTCCTACAGAGTAGATTACGATTCTCGAAGCTAGCGATAACATGTTCTCAATGTGCTTCTCTAGCCCCGACCTACTACAGAAACGCCTCACGCCTTTCTTCACTACTCTTTCCACTACAAAAACCACTACAAGAACTATCAAACTGATAACGAGCAAGTAGAAATTCTCAAGCGTAAAGAAAGCTTCAAATTGCAAACTCATAATCTACTGTAAAACCACCGGCTACTAATAAGTACTCATATTCGATACATCTGCCTCCTCCTTGTCTGTAGATGAGCTTGCTTGCTAGCTAAGAAATCATTTTTGCATGTGTTTTTTGTGTGTGCATTAAAATTTAATCCCCACACACATGTTTCCATCTTAGTATTTAATTAATTCCCTAAAAAGAGGGAAACTAGCTGAGCACTTTCAGCCCAACTCATCGTGAATTAAGTCTCTTACATGCATTTACTTATAAGAATTTTATCGCTTCTTCTCTTGGAACGGCAACCATTGTTTCCGTTGCTGTATCCTCTCCAACCTGCAGAAGCAATTTCATCACAGTCTTCTCGTCAGGTCCTTCGGCGATCATTACTACGTCATACCTTCCAAGAGTCCAATAGAATCCTAGAACTTTAACCTTAGGCTCACTGGCAATAACCTTATTTGCTCTTTCAATAGCCTCCTCAGTTATCTTACCCCTCCACCTACCCAAGATGACAAAAATCATTTCTCACTCACCTCCTCTTATTTTTTAAAGGGTGAATCCCTTCCTATCATAGTTTCGTCTTGAACTCTTTAATATCTTTATTCATTATTAGAAGAAGAAAAAGGTTAAATTTTAACCCTCCAACCCAAACCCCAACAAGCTCTACCTATGAAGCCTCATGGAATTTTGGCTTCAAATCCATAGTCTTCGAGAAATGTTCGAAACGGTGGTTCAAACCGTCAACTCTTACCTTTAACGGCTTTCACGGCACAAAATGAGAAGGATTGCCCTGTTCAGTTTTGCTTTTCGTCCTTTGAATACTGAAAGTCTTGGTTTCCCATTTCTGGTCACGTCTCCAACATACCTTTAAGCTTCTGACAAGAAGCCCCAGAGATCATCAGAATATGAGATTCTGCTGCATCTTCATTTTTCCGTGCTATTTCCAACATAAGTATTCGGAACATCCAAGACGATAACATCAATTCTTTTCTTCTTATCTTTCACTTCTATTTCGACAGATACAACATCTACTATAATAGAAGTTCAGCTCTCATCTTTCTCTCTTCAAAAGGGCCTATTTTTTGGGCTACTTCCCTGTCAATATAAGTATAAGTAGAGTTAACAATAACACCGATTATCAGAATTTCTGCTTACCACATTGAATAAGACGAAAGAAATAATCAAGGCATTCCGATCTATCATTAGAGTATTCTGAAGATTTTTCTGACAATATTACGTCTTTGTTTAACTTCGCTAAGACCAAGAAGAGGGTTCCAGATACTTGTATGGAGGCAAGGGCAGTTGTCAGACCGGCAAGTGTTATAGAACTACCGTTCTCTGGACCGGCTATAATCCACCAATAATAGCTCATTGGCAATCTTGCCCACTCGCGCAAAGCCTTGACCAAGCTCATCTCACGAACAAGACCCTCAAAATTCATTCTGCAAATGGATTCATTTTTGTGTTTGTGAGATTGTTTAAATTTTTTGGAATACTTCTTGAGGTATTTTGAGATTTATCTCCGATTTTCTTTCAGCGGATTCGTAAATGGCTTCTAAGACGTATTGCTCAAGAACTATCTCAGCCGGATCTATAGGCGACGGACCGTTCCTCCTTACAGCATCTACGAAAGATGACATCTTTAGTTTCCATTCGTCCACCCCAGTAGGTGTCTGAACAGTTATCTTTGTCATGCTCTTACCTATGTCTTTGTAAATCTCCAGTGGGTTCAGCTTCAAACCTCCTTTAGTGCCCAAGAAGAATGCTGGACCTAAGGTGTCAGCGTGCATAGCCCATGATTCTTTGAAGACCATTACAGAGCCATCTTTGAACCTTATGAAAGCGGTTACAAAATCCTCAACCTCGAATTTTTCTGGCTTCCAAGGCCAGCCTCCTTCAACCACAGCCTCGGGGTCTCGTCCCAGAGCCGAAAATGTCGCTGCTGAAACTGATACAGGCCGGGGATGCCCAAGGACGAAGAAGGATTGATCTAAGGCATAGCAGCCCAAATCTAAGCATACTCCTCCCCCTGACATAGATCTATCAGTAAAGGTTTCTGGCGGGATTCCCCTGCGTCTTCCTCCAAGGGTTGCTTCTCCATAGTAAAAGTTGCCTAGGATCTTTTCTTTCAACACTAAGCGACGTGCTGTCTGGATTTGAGGCTTGAATCTTGGTTGAAAACCTACCATGAGGATCTTGCCAGATTTTTGGGCAGCCTTAAGCATCTCTAGGGCTTCTATGGCTTTGGAAGTCATGGGCTTCTCAACTAATACGTTGACGCCTCTTTCAAGTGCATCTATGCTGGGTTCTGCGTGGGCACTGTGAGGCGTACAGATGCTTACGGCGTCTAGCTTGACTTTGTCTAACATGTCCACGTGGTTTGTGAATACTTTGTCTTCAGAGATTCCCCAACGTTTAGCTGCATCTCTAGCCTTAGACTCGAAGATGTCCGCGACGGCGATTACCTCGACGCCGGGAAAAGTCTTGTAGTATCTTGTCACGTGCCATTCGGCTATTCCGCCGCAACCTATAATGCCTACTTTCACGCTTTTTTCTGGACTCAAGGAAACAACCTCCAAATCTAGATCTCAGGAAAAACTTTGAACATAAAACGTTTGTTATAAGTACTTCATGATTAAGATAGTCAAACAGGTTTACAAATGGTTCCTGTAGCATGCATGGCTCAGGATCTGTCATAGATCAATTTTTCGTTCTTTTTGTTTTCTTTGGTTTGTCTCTGGATGCCTCTGCGGCTTCTTCAACGTATAGGGTGTAGAATACAAAGCATCTAGCACATTCTATCGGATTGATGTGAGGACATGTACTTGCAAACGTACATAATTTGCTTTGTTTTGTGAAGAAATCTTTAGCAGTACTTTTCTGCGATGCCGTCATGTCCCCTCGACTTGAGATGTCTATGTGTATTTGGAGATAATAGAATTGTGAAAATGAGTTAGCGAAAAGATCTTTTTGTTTTCCATTTCTTTCAGTTCTGAGGAATTTCGCGAATAATGGAGCTTCTTCATTGATTAGGGTGTCAAGGGTCTCTTAAAATCATGAATCCTACTCTCTATAGCTATCGCTCACTCTATGCTTCAATATTTTTTATACCGTTTCTTTACACAACATATTAAAGGATCCAGTTTTTCAATTTGTCAAGTAAAAGAGAAGGAAAAATCCATGTTTAAGCATTAAACAGAAATAAAAAAAGAAATACTGTTATTTTATGCAAAGAGTCAGAAACATTAGGTAACTAAATTATAACATATACTTACCTAATCGGTGTTATCGGAACAAGGTCATTGCTATTACTGGCGGCTGTTTTTCCTCATATTCATCTAACATTTCAAGAGCTTGCCCTAATAGCGCGCTAAGGTTTCTTTCCCAGAGTGATGAGGTGTATACCTGTCTCTGGTTTGAGATATGGAGCAATTTCTTTTTGGATCTTACAAACAAAGTCTCGATTTCTGATCATTTCATTCCTAAGGTTCTTGTTTCTAGCGATCATAAACATGTGTCCTAATGGATACGTGGAAACCTCGACAAATCCTGATTCCTCAAACATTTTCTCGATTTCCTTTTTCTTGAACATCCTTGTTTTTGTTTTCGTCATCTTTAAGGTCTCTTTTTCCAAGTCTTCAGGTTTTTCTTTAAGGATTACCGTCCTATCAGCTAAGCCATATTTCCCAAGGATGGTTCCTTCAGGAGAAAGTTCGCGGATTACTCCATGTTGAAATCTTCCTTTTGTGAAGATCTCTTGATAATAACCCTTTCCTTTGCTTATTCCAATCTTCCTAAGAATGTATTCTCTACCAGCGAGATTCATAGAGTCCATCACTACCACTCCTCCCCTTTCCAAAACGCGATAGCATTCTGCTAAGAGCTTGTCAGGTCTCTCCACATAACTTAATAGAACTCCTCTACTGAATACCATGTCAAAGCTCTGTTTTCCGAAAGGAATATTCTGAGCGTCCAACCTAGCGAATTGAACCTTTTGTCGAATCTCTGATTTTTTAATCTTCTCTCTGGCAGCATGAACCATGCTAAGGCTATAATCTGACACTACAATCTGGCATTTTTCTGAAACATTTATGTCTAACAAACATTGACTTGTCCCACAACCTAGTTCTAAAACTCTTTGTTTATTTCTAATTTTTTCTTGGATGAAGAAATCGGCCGACTTATAATAGAAAAAGTGGGGACTACTTGGATTCTTGATAAGCTCATCCCAATGTTCAGCTGCTTCGTCCCAATTTGGCTGCAAAACTAAGCTTCCTATTCTTCTTTTAGATTGAAGGGTTTACCTTTGACTAGTATGTTCTCAGGAATCTGGTCTACCCATTTCTTTAGAAATGTGTATTCATCCTTTTTTTCTCTTAGCTCATCTGGAAGTAACTCTGGAATCTCGTCACGGATAGGATACCATTGAAGACATTTAGGGCAAACTTTCATCCCTGCAACAATCTCGTCTTTCTCTTCGAAAACATGCAGTTCCAGAGGAGGGTATTTGTCAATTGGACAAGCAAGAATATCCATAAGTCGTCTTTTCAAAAGAGCCACCTCATGTTTCTACAATTATTGATAAGAAAGGTAACTTATTGACTTTCTGATAACCTTTTTTACCCGAAAAAGCTACCGCTGCTTCTTGAAACAAAAGACACATTCTTTCTGTTCGTATGTTATCTCTACCTTCCATCCTGCATTCACTACTCTATCCTGCCAGACAATTTCAAAAATCTTTCGAAAATCTCATATCTTTACGTACACTCAAAAACGCATGTTTTAACGTCACTTTTCCGTGCTTATTGTGACG